>JBIOYB010000706.1:0-11651 GCA_044869915.1 Allorhizocola sp. | reverse complement strand
AGACATCCGGCAGTGGGCGAAACTGTGGAACGCCGACCCCAAACCGTTCGTATGGAAGAAAACCGCCGAGGAGATCCTCACCTCACTCAGCCGATATCTCTCACGGATTTCCGGCGCAGGACACTAGGGAAAGCGAAGACGGCTGCGCCGGACCACCAGGTCGATTGGGCGGCAATCGACGCGAGCGCTGTGCGCTGCCTCGCCCCAACGTTCCGGCCGGATTCCGGCCAGGACACAATGGCGTGGTGTTGCCGCGTGTTCCCGACGCCGAGGTGTCCTACAACGCCCGTGATGCCCGCTACTACCGCGACGGCATGCTGTTCACCGGCATCGCCCAGGCCTGGCATCGGTCGGGCGAGCCGCGCAGTGAGCTGGGCTACCGTCATGGCCTGCGCTGGGGTCGGGGCTGCGACTGGTACACCAACGGTCAGCTCTCGTGCGAGGGATACTTCGTCTCCGACATGCGGCACGGCATCAGCCGCGAGTGGCACCGTGACGGCACACTCGCGCTGGAGACCGAATACGACCGTGGTCTGGTGTTGCGCGAGCGTGAGTGGGACGAGAGCGGGGCGTTGCTGCGCGACGAGCGGTGCGAGCCGATGCCGGCAACCACCGCCGACGGGTCCGATGCCGGGCAGTCCGCCGACCCGCACAGCATCCGCCGCGCCTGGTATCCCGACGGCTCGCCGGAGGGTGAGGCGGTCTACGAGTTCGGCATCATGGTGTCGCAGCGGGAGTGGGCGCCCGACGGCACCCTGATCGAGGACTATCGTCTCGACCCGGAGGAGCCCGAGTCCGCCGAGCTGGCGGCGCGCCGCGGATCGGCCGCCGGGTGATCGGTGGGCATGAGCCATCCGCGATCGTCAGCCCGGCCGGTATCTCCTGGCGAACCGGACACCGTTGAAGGTGTGGGTGCAGCACGAGCAGAAGGGCTCCATGTTGTGCGGGCCAAGCTCGGGATTGACCGCCTGTAAACGGTTGTCGGCGTCAACGTATAGGCCGCTGTAGTAGGTGCTCTCCCCGAGCCGGACGTAGTCTTGCCGTTCATGCGGCTGCCTGGCGACCATCCAGAAGATGGGTTCGGCCGAGTCGAGCCGGGCAGCGGCCTCGCGAAACACCGCATCCCACGCTTCGCCGATCTTGGAGATCAGGTATTGGAACAACGGTGTGTAGTCCAGGCCGCGACGCTGACGCCGCCGCATCGCACCGCGCGTTTCGTCGGAGTCGCGCTCCCGCTTGGTGTTGCGTTGGTGCCGGTAGTCCCCACCGTGGCCGTGATGGACGTTTCTGGCCCGCGTGTTGACCCGCCGGTAAAGCGGCTCTTTCAGCTGTGTCCCCCTTCCTCGCGGTTGTCCCGGCCAACCCTACCGGCCGCCCGCGCGTGCCGACCTGTGCAATCCGGACTCGGCATCAGGGTTGGCGTGGGCTCCTCGGGGGTTGCTGCCTGAGCAGGTCGAGCTTGGTGTGGACCTGGTCGGCCTCGGGGTGGCCCAACTCGGTGAGGATGGCCAGGGCCCGCTGCCAGCTGTGCTGTGCGGCTTGCGGATCGTCGGCGGCAAGGTGGGTGTCGCCGAGCTGCGCCAGGGTGTAGGCCGTGTAGTACCGGTCGCCCGCTTTCTCAAAGAGGTCAAGGGCTTGCCGGTATCGGATGACAGCCTGCCGGTGATCGCCGAGGCAGTGCAGGGCGTAGCCGAGGCTGTGCGCGGTTGCCGCCTCCCCGTGCTGGTCCCTGAGTTCCTGGAACAGCGTTATGGCCTGCCCGCAGCAGGCCAAAGCCTGCTGGTAGTCGCCGAACAGGGCGTGGATGAACCCGGATTCGTTGAGGGCCTTGGCCCATCCGCTGCGGTTGCCGGCCTGCCGGTATAGCTCGCCGGCTTGCTGGCAGTGTTGCAGCGTCTTGTCGAGATAGCCCTGACGTTGGTACGTCAGGCTGATGCCGCGGTGGGCGTGCGCCTGGCCGGAGAGGTCGCCAAGCTCGGCGCTGAGGTCCAGGGCGCGGACGAGATGGGCCTGCGCCTCATCGAACCGGCCCGCCTGCGACAGCGCGTGACCGAGACCGATGTAGGCCTTTGCCTGTGCGCCCCGGTCGGGTAGCCGTAGCGCCGCGGCGAGCGCGGCCCGGCGCACGTCGGTCCACTCGTGCCAGTGCCCTTGGCGCAGCAGGAAGTTGTCCAGCGTCCAGGCCAACTGCCACGCGTGGGTGTCCAATCCGGACCGTGCGGCGTGGGTAACGGCGGAGAGCAGGGCCCGCCGTTCGGCGGCAAACCATGCCAGCGCCCGCTCATGGTCGGCCAACCGCTCGGGGGTCACCCCCGCCTGAAGCGGGGCCGGGGTGACCGGTTCGCGGGTCGGCGCGAGCAGCCGGGCCGCCTGGTGCGCGGTGTGCAGGTAGTGGTCGAAGAGCCGGTGCCGCACGGCCTGCCGCTCCTGCTCGGGGTCGATGGCGTGCAGCAGTTCGGTGGCATACGCGCGCAACAGGTCGTGCATGGTGTACCGGCCGGGGAGGTGTTCGGTGATGAGGTTGGCCCGGCTGAGCTCCGCCAGCATCGGGCGCACCGATGCCGGCGCGACGCCGGCCAGGCTGGCCGCCGCCAACGCCGCGATGTCGGGGCCGGGCTGGACCGCCAACAGCCGGAAGAGTCGAGCCGCCGCCGGGCTGAGCGCTTGGTACGACAGGGAAAAGGCGATGCGGGCATCGCTTGCCACGTCGGCACCGGCGAACGCGTCCAGGTTGTCCTGTGCGTCGCGCAGCTCGGCGGCCAGCGCCGCGAGCGGGAACCCGGGGTGGGACGCGGCGCGGGCCGCCGTGATTGCCACCGCAAGCGGCAGGCCCGCGCATGGGCCGAGGATGTCGTCGACCGCCTGCGGTTCGGCCGCGACCCGGTGCGCGCCGAGCCGGTGTGCCAGCAGGTCCCGTGCCTCTTGCGCGGGTAGCGGGCCGAGCATCAGCGGATGGGCGCCGTGCGCGGCCACGAGACCGGAAATCTGGTTGCGGCTGGTCACGATCGCCAGGCAGCCGGGCGAGCCGGGCAGCAGCGGGCGCACCTGTTCCAGGTCGTGGGCGTTGTCGAGCACGACGAGCACGCGCCGGCTGGTCAGGATGCTGCGGTATAGGCCGGCCTGTGCGTCGAGCCCGGTCGGGATCTGCAGTGGTGCCACGCCCAACGCCGACAGGAAGTCGCACAGCACGTCGGCGGGAGCGGTCATCGAGCCGGACGGGTCAAATCCCCGCAGGTTGACATAGAGCTGCCCGTCCGGGAAGCGACCGGCGATCCGGTGCGCCCAGTGTACGGCGAGAGTCGTTTTCCCTATGCCGGCCATGCCGCCGATCGCGATGATGACGGCGGTGGCGGCGTTTCCGGAATCCTTGGGCGCCTTGGTTTCCGCAGTGGCGCCGGACATCGCCAGCACCGCGGCCAGCTCCTCGTGCCTGCCCGCGAACGTCGACAGGTCGGCGGGCAGCTGCGCCGGCCGTGGTGTCGGCACCACCGGCTCGGTGAGCGTGGGTGGCGCCTCGGCCTGGCGCAGCACCGACACTTGCGCGCTGCGGAGCTCCGGCCCCGGATCGATGCCGAGTTCGTCGGCCAGCCGGGCGCGTGCCGCTTGGTAGACGTTGAGCGCCTCGGCCCGCGCACCGGTCGCGGCCAGCATCCGGACGAGCCGGGCCTGCAGCGATTCGTCAAACGGCGCCCTGGCCGCGGCCTGCTCGACGATCGGCAGCACCGGCCCGGGCGTGCCGGCGAGCAGGGCGAGGTCCGCGGCTTCCCGTGTCGCCGAGGCATATTCCCGGTCGAGTGCCGCGAAGACCGGATGCGAGCGGGCCTGCCGGTCGATGCCGTCGGCGGCCGGCCCCTGCCACAGCTCAAGCGCTTGCACCGCCAGCTGTATGGCCTGCTCGGGCCGACCGGCCGCGGCCACCTCCCGGGCTTGGTGCCACAAGCGCCGGTACCGTAGCAAATCAAGGTTTTCAGAATCGACGTCCAGTAGGTAGCCGCCGCCCGCGCGGATTAGCCACCGCCCCGGCGCGCGCGGTGGGAGACCCGGCTCCATCAGCCGGCGCAGCACCCCCACGTGGCCGTGCACCTGATTGACGGCGGTGAGCGGGGGCTCCTGGCCCCAGAGCACGTCAACGATGTCGCCGTTGCTGACCGGCTGTCCACCGTTGATCAGCAGCAGGGCCAACAGGGTCCGCCGCCGTGGTGGGCCCAGATCGATCTCGATCCTACCGTGCCAGGCCCGGACCGGGCCCAGGACCGTGAACCGCACATCCCCCTTGGCCGGCTTGGCCATCATCCGCAACACCCAGCTCGACGTCCAGCCCGATCACACTCCGCCTGAATCTCACCATTGTTCGCTCGCATGGACAACCAACGATGCGTCGGCAATCGGGTTTCCGTGTGATTACGGCAGTGGGCGCACTCGCTTATCAACCACTGTTCGCTCACAACGGTCCATTTACGCTCATCGCACCGCAAGACGCATTTGCTTTCACGGCAACCGGGAGATCCCGCACCCTCAGGCGATGAGTGCAGGATGAGTGCAGGATCCATGAATCGCATGACGAGAGTGGTTCTCGGCGGCCGGACCGCCGAGATCGGATACTCGAGCAACAGGGAGAATCATGCGTATCAGAGGAATCGGATCTACCGGGACAGCACCATCGCTCGCCTCGCTGTGGCGACGACGTTTGGGCTCCGCGGCACTGGCATTCGGCGTCGTTACTTCCGGTGTCGTGGCCGTGTCCGCATCACCCGCACAGGCGGTGCCCGGGGTCTTCACGGTGTCCAATGGCAGCGCGGAGGACGCCACCCCCTTGAAGACGATCGACGTTCCCTGCGCTGCCCCCAACCGGGTCTACGGCGGGGGAGCGAGCATCCAGGGAGGCTTCGGCGACGTCGTGATCACGTCCATTACCCCGAACGTGGGGCTGAACAGGATCAGCGTGACAGCGATCCAGCGTGTCCCGCTCACCACACCGTGGCGGGTCATCGCCAGGGCGGTCTGCGGCCCGGAAACCCCCAACATGTCCCGGGCGGTGGCCTCGGCCACCGGATCGCCGCCGGCCGCGGTGACGCCGACCTGCCCGGCAGGCAGCAACCTGTTCGGGCTGGGCATGGCCATCAACAACTCCGTCTCCGACCAAACCAGCGCCGCCACCGTCACCAGGATGGTTCCGACATCCGCGACCCAGGCGACGATTCAGGCCGCCGAGACGCGGACCTTCGCAGGGAACTGGCAGCTTGTCGGGTACGGGATCTGCGCCGCTCCCGCCGCCGGCCGTGTGATCATCTCGGGCACCTCGACCAGCACCTCTGACACCCTGCAGCAGGCAAACGCGACTTGTGCGGGCACCACCCGCGTGCACGGAGTCGGCATGGAGGTCCTGCCGGGCGCCGGTGTGGCGACCGGCGATCTCATCCTGAACTCGCTCGCCACGGTGGGCGGTTCGACCCTCTCGTCCACGGTCCTGATCTACGAACGCGGCACCGGCATCACGGGCGTGCATCGGGCTCGCTCGTTCGGCATCTGCGCCTCCTGATCCCGATCCGCACAAACAGCAGGCCGTCCGGCCCGGGTACTGGACGGCCTGCTGACTATCCGATTTGGACTCGCTGCAGGACGGCCTTTGCACGGTCCTCGAGGATCCGGAACCCGGTCCGGCCGGCGGCGGTGAGCGCCCGATGCCCATACTCGAGGGCCCGCTCCGAGCGGCCGAGGCCGTGACACGCCGCGGCAAGACCGATGAGCGCCTCGATCTGCGGGACGCGGTCACGGCCCTCGCCGACCATCTCAAGCACCTGTTGATGCAGCGCCATCGCGTCGTGATCCTGCCCAAGGCGGTGGTGGACGGCGGCGAGTGTGTTCAGCGCGTCCACCTCGATCCGGATGTCGCCGAGCAGGCGTGCCTGATTCACGGCGGCACGCGCCAGATCCAGCGCCTGCCTGGGTTCTCCGCGATCGCCGTGCAACTCCGCCAGATCGCGCAGGGTGTACGCCTCCACGCCCCGGTCGCCGACCTCCCGGGTGAGGGCGAGGGCCAGGTGGAGATGGCCCAGGGCCTCGTCGAGCCGGCCGGCCGCGTGACAGATCTCGCCGAGGGTGCTCAGTGCCGCGGCCTCACCCTCACGCGATCCGGCCTGCCTGCGCAGCGCCAGCGATTGCGTGGCCGCCTCGTGAGCGTCGGGGAACCGGCCCAGGTACCAATATGTGCGGGCGAGGTGATAGAGGGTGAGGGCCTCGCCGTTGCGCGAGCCTTCCCGTCGATAGAGGGCCAATGCCCGGTTGTAGACCCCGGCGGCCTCCTCGATCTTGCCCGCCTCTCGGTATACCGTCGCGAGGATGCCGAGCGCGGTGGCCTGGCCCTGCGTCCAGCCGATGCGCGCGGCGATGGTGAGGGCATCCGTGCAATGCGCGATGGCCTCCGGATATCGCATCCGGCGGTGGTCAAGGTTGCTGAGGCTGAGCAACGTGATGGCCTGCGCGTGCAGGTCGCCCTCGGCCTGCGCGGCACGCAGGGCGGCTCGCGTCGCGCGGGACAGGTCAACCATGTGCAACCGCAGCAGGAAGTAGCTGCGCAGCGTGTCGGCCAGCAGCCACGCGGTCGGGCGGGGCCCGTGGTCGGCGGTGCACACGATGGCGGTGACCAGGTTGGTGCGCTCGGCGTCCAACCAGGCAAGCGCTTGCGTGTCCGTGCCGAAGGCCGGGCCGTGGACCCCGTGGACCGTGGCCGGCGGCACGGGCAGGCGGAGCCGGTCCGGGTAGACGAGCTTCGCCGCCGCGTCGGCGCCCCGCAGGTACCAGTCGAACAGCCGCCGCAATGCGCCTTGCCGCTCATCGTCGGTGTCCTCGGCGCGGGACCGATCGGCGGCGTATTGACGCAACAGGTCGTGGCTGACATAGCGGCCGGGACTGTGCTCGGTGGACAGATGCGCGTTCGCCAATCGCTGCAGCAGCCGGTCGGCCACCGCCGCCGTCACGTCCCCGAGCGCCGCGGCGGCTTCCGCTGTGATATCCGGTACGGGTGCCAGGCCGCCGAGCCGGAACAGCCGCCGCGCATCCGGGGCCAACGCCCGGTACGACAGCTCGAAGGTGGCCCTTATGCCGGCCTGCTCGTCGTCAGTGTCCAAAACCGACAGTGCGTCCCGGTGCAGCTCGGCAACGAGATCCTCGATGCTGCGCCCCGGACGGTCGAGCAGCGTGGCCGCGGCGATGCGCAGCGCGAGCGGCAGGTAGGAGCACGCCCGCGCCAACTCCGCGACGGCGGCGGGCTCGGCCGCGACCCGTTCTCCGCCAAGGATTCGCTCCAGCAGCACCTGCGCCTCGCAGACGCCAAGCACGTCCAAGCTCAACCTGCGGGCGCCGTCGCGGGCCACCAGGCCGGAAAGCCGGTGCCGGCTGGTGACCAGCACCAGGCACCCCGGACTGGCCGGCAGCATCGGGCGGACCTGCGCCGGGTCGGCCGCGTTGTCCAGCAACACCAACACCCGGCGTCCGGCCAGCAACGAGCGATACCGGGCGGCTGCGGCGCTCTCCTCCGCCGGGATTTCATCAGCTGGTGCGCCGAGGCTGCGCAGAAAGTGCGCGAGCGCGTCGATCGGCCTCACCGGTTCGCCTTGGGCGTGACCGCGCAGGTCCATGTACAGCTGCCCGTCCGGGAACCGGTCGGAAACCTTGTGGCCCCAATGCACTGCCAGTGCGGTCTTGCCGACGCCGGCCATGCCGGCGATCGCCGAGATCACGACCGCGGTGTCCCGGTTATCGTGTTGCGGCAGCAGCTCGTCCAGCCGCTTGAGGTGCTCGCGTCGACCCGTGAATCCCGCGACGTCGGCGGGCAGTTGCCGGGGCGCCGGCGGTGCCGGTTTCACCGCGACCGCGTCGTGCGGCGAGCCCGCCATGGTATCGGTGGCATCGTTGTTGAGGATCGCGGCGTACTGCTGCTGCAGCGCCAGGCCGGGGTCGAGGCCGTGCTCGTCGGCGAGGTGCATGCGCAACCGGTGATACACCTGCAGGGCGTCGGCCTGGCGGCCGGCGCGGTTGAGGGCAAACATCAGCTGCCCGACTAAGCGCTCCCGCAGCGGGTTCGCCGCCACCAGTTCGGTAAGGTCGCCCACCACCACGTCCTGGCGACCTAGTCGCAGCTCCAGCTCGAAGAGGTGTTCGGTCGCGATGAGCCGCTGTTCGTCGAGTCGCGCCGCCGCCGCTTCGACCGCCTGACCGACCAGTCCCGTCAGGGCGGGCCCACGCCACAGTTGCAGCGCGGACCGCAGCCCGATGACCGCATCCGTGAGCCGGTCGGCGGCGGCCAACCCCAGGGCCTTGGCGACATGTTCTTCGAAGACCTGGGAGTCCAGCTCGCCGGGCCGCGGCTGAGCCCGATAGCCACCGCCGTCGGCGACGATCGTGGCCTGCCCCGCCCGGCCGTCACCCAGCAGCCGGCGAAGGGCCGACACGGCGTTTTGCACCTGGCGCCTGGCGGTCGCCGGTGGATGCTCATCCCAGACCGCGTCGATCAGATAGTCCAGCGAAACCACCTGACCAGGATGGGCGAGCAACACCGCGAGCAGCGTGCACGGCCGTGGGCCGCCCAGCGCCACCGGGCCCGCATCGGTGATCACCTCAAGCGGCCCCAGGATGCGGAACTCCACCCATTGCCTCCCCCCGGACCCGGCATCCCGCCATGCGCGCTAGTCGCCGGCGCAGCCGATCCGATCTACGGCCATCATTTTACAGGGGAGCAACGGCGGCCGGGGCGATGCCCGGATCTGGTCAGCCGAAGCGCAGGGGAAGCTCGTTTGGGCCGTGGATGCCGACGGTGGGTCGCCAGGTGACGTGGCCGGCGATGGCGGGCGGCCCCAGCCGGCCGGCAAGCACCGGCAGCGCTTCGCCGATCTCGGCCCGGGCCAGCGCGGCGCCCAGGCAGTGATGCGGCCCCCCACCAAACTGGAGTGAGGTCGCCGGCCTGGTGGCGGTGATGTCGAACCGGTCCCCGCCGTCGAACACCTCCGGATCGCGCTGCGCGGAGTGCACGCATAGCGTGATGAACGTGCCCTTGGGCAGGTGTAGCCCTTGGTAGTCAAGGTCCTCGGCGACGGTCCGGAAGATGGCCGGTGCCGTCGGGTGCCAGCGGAAGACCTCCTCGACCGCCTGACCGGCCAGCTCGGGATGCCGGCCCAGCAACGTCCACTGGTCGGGGTGCTCGCTGAACGTGACCATGGCGTCGGAGAGCTGATGGCGGGTGGTGTCGTGGGCGGCGAACACCAGCGTGACCACCAGGTTTTGCAACTCGTCTCGGTCGACCCGCCCTTCTTCGCGCTGGGCGGCGACCATCTCGGACAGGAGGTCGTCGTCGGGCGCCTGCTCCTTGGCCCGGATGAGCGAGTCCGCGTAACCGGACAACCCGACCACTGCGGTCTGCACCCGATCGGCGATATCGCCGCCGTGCGCGAGGCTGAACACCAGGCCGATGTCCGTGGTCCACGCGCGGAACATCGCGTAGTCCTCGGTCGGCAGGCCGAGCAGCCGTGCCATGACGGCCAGTGGCAGCGGGTTGGCGAAGTCTTCGACGAACTCGCATGCCTGGCTCGATGCCAGGCCATCGGTGAGCCGCTGCGCCTGCGCCCGGATGAACGGCCGCAGGCCGTTGACCATGCGCGGGGTGAAAACCCTGTTTACCAGGCTGCGTAGCCGGCGATGGTCCTCCCCACTCTGGTTGGCGATCATTGGGACGAACCAGTCGTAGATCGGTCCGTCGAATATCCCGCTCAAAGCCAGCAAAGCACGGCCGTCGTTGCCGAGCCGGCGATCCCGGAGCAACTCCTGCACCTCGGGAAAGCGCAGAATGATCGGGCCGGTCGGGCTCTTGGCATACCAGCTTTTCGCTTGGGCCGCAGCGACTTCTGGGGAGTCGAAGCTGAACGCGGGATCGGTGGTATTGATGAAAGGGATGTCCGAGTCTGCCGGCGCTGACATTTCTGACCTCCCGGTTTCCGGAGGATTGGCCTGCAATCACGATAGTCCGCCGACGATGCGCAATCCAGAATCATGAATGTGATTCATTGTTTTGGCCCGCCGTGGAGGTGCGCACGGTGAAGACGGCGCCCGGATCAATTGCGATACACCATCCCGATCGGCAGCGCCGCCGATATCAACACTCACCTCACGCGCTTGCCTGCGTGGCCCCGCCGGGAGAATCGCCCGCGAAGGCCGGTCGGCCATGGCAGGAGCCAACCGCAAGTGGGGCAACCTTGTTCAGCAGACGACATCCGCGGTGGGCAGCTGACCTGTGACCAGGTAGGAGGTTACCGCTCCGTTGAGGCAGGCGTTGCCGGCGTAAGGAAACGGCGCATGATACTGCCGGTCCACGGTGACCAGCCGAGAGCCTCGGATCGCGTCGCGCACCGCTTGGGAATGGCGTAGCGGGACGGACGCGTCGCGCAGGGCGGCGGTGACGAGCGCGCCATGGGAGCGGTTGGCGGCCAACGGTATGCGGTTGTCGCGGGCCGTGGGCCAGAAGGCGCACGGGGTGATGTTGGCGTTGCTCTCCCCGAAGAACGGGTAGAGCGGCGTGTAGACGCGAAGATCGTGCTGGTAGCGGCGCGGGTCGCGGGGCCAGGCGTTGTCGCCGCACCGGAAGGCCATGTTCATCGCCGTGTGGTTGTCCGCCGGTACGCCGGCGGTGCCGGGCAGCGCGGCCGGCCGCACCGGAATCGGGATGGGCGGTGGTGACCCGGCGCGGATCGAGGCCAGGTTGAGCGCCATGACCGGCCACAGCACGTCGACGAAGACGCCGAGCACCATGTAGTACCCCAGTTCGTCGCCGGTCCACTCCTGCTCACCCACGATGGCCCCGCTGGTGAGCAGGGCCAGGAATGACGCCTGCACGGCCTGCCGGGTGGCGCCGAATCCGTAGGTGGCGTTGCCTGCCGCGACGAAGTCGGAGAACGCGTTGAAGGCGGTCTCCATTTCCGGCGTGCGTTCCAGCTCAAACCTGCGCCACACGGTGTCGGTGTTGACCGGGCTGTCCAGCACGAGCCGGTCGATGCGGTGGGGGAACAGCGTCGAGTAAGTGACACCAAGGAATCCGGCATAGGACGCGCCCAGGTAGGAGATGGTCCGCTCGCCGAGGGCGGCTCGGATGCGGTCCATGTCGCGGGCGGCGTTGGCGGTGGTGGCGTGCGGCAGGGCCCAGCCGGCGTGGCGAGCGCACGCCTGCGCGTAGGCCCGCGCCTCGGCGATGTCTTCGGGGAACGGCTTGACCCCGGCGGTGCGCACCCACCAGCCGCCGGCTTCCTCCTCCGGCTGCCCGCAGGTGATCGGCGTGCTGCGCTCCACGAAGCGGATGTCGAACCCGACCAGGTCGTAGCGGGCGAGGATGCCGGGGTCGAGCGCGGTGGACAGCTCGTGAGGCCGTGGCACGCCGGGGCCGCCCGGGCCGCCGCCGGTGGTGAAGAGCACGCCGCGGCGCAGTGCCGGGTCGGTGGCGGGCAAGCGGGAGATAGCGATCTGGAGGGTGCGGCCGCGGGGTTTCGTGTAGTCCAACGGCACCGTGACCGTGGAGCACTCCAGCCGCGGGTTGGCGATGCCCGCACACGGCGTCCAGGTCGGGCGGTCGGTGCCCCCGGCTCTCGCCCCCGCAGGGGCGAGAGCCACGG
>JBIOYB010000705.1:0-6277 GCA_044869915.1 Allorhizocola sp. | reverse complement strand
GCCCTGCACGCCCGGGGCGTCGCGCGCGAACTCGTCGCCCTCGGGGGCGCCGTCGCGCTCGCGATGGTGCTGCCCGCGCCGTCCATCGCGGACCTGACGATCGCGGCGGCGCTGCTGGTGTGGGCGTACTTCCGCCACCGCATCCCGGAGGTCCTGAGCCTCGCGGCGCTCGGGCTCGGCGCGCACGCGATCGCGGTCCAGATCGGCGACCCGCCCATCCGGATGATGCTCACGCTGACCGCCGTCGTCGTGCTCGGCCTCGCGGTGGCGCTGTTCGCGCCGAGGCGGGGATACCCGTCCATCGGCGGTGTGGCCGTGGGAGCGGTCGACCTCGTGCTGCCGTGGCTGGGGTTCTTCACGGTGGCCGCGTTTGGCAGCGGGCCGGTGGCATCGTGGCGCGTGCTCGTGGCGATGGTGCTCGTGGTGCCGCTGCTCGGGACGGCCCGCACCTATCGGGGCTACCACGTCGTCGCGGGGCTCATCATCGCGGCGTATCCGCTGTGGCCGGCCCTGCCGGGCAACGAGTCGCAAGCCATCTACGCCGGGCTGGCCGCGGTCGCGGCCGCTATGGTCGTGTTCCGGTGTTCGTGGACGTGGGCGCGCTGGACCGCGACCTATCCCATCGCCGCGACGCTCGCCTGGACGTGGCGCGACTGGACGGCCGTGCTGTGGGATCGCGGGGAGTCGGTGAACGTCCAGCTGCCCAACGCGATCGCCGTCACGCTGCTGCTCGTGGCCGTGCTCCTGCTCACCTGGCGCAATGTCCTGATCGGAGTGTTCGCCGCCGTCCTGCCCGTGCTGATGTGGCTGGCCTATCTGGGCGCGCCGTGGCCGACCCTGCCCGCCGTGACACTCGTGTTTGGACTGTCCACAGTGGTGATCAGCGTGCTGCGGCGGATGAACCCGGCGCTCGCGGTCGCGGGCGGGATCCTGTCCGCGTCCGCGATTTACGGTGCCGCGCAGGCACACTGGACGCTGGTGGTCGCGCTCGGCCTGGTCGTGGTCGCGATGGCGGTCGTGGCGGTGGCCGCGGGCGCGCTCGAGGCACGGATCGTCGGGTGGCTCGTGGGCGCGGGCGCGACGGTCTGGCTCGCCTACGAGATCGGTCAACTGGCCGACCTTCGTCCGGAGGTGACCGCCTATCTGGTGCTGCTCGCGGCCGGGATCCTGCTCGCATTGTCGTTCCTGCGCTTTGCCGTCGGGGTCGCGGTGGAGGCGGCCGCGCACGGTGCGGCCGTCGTGGCGCTCGTCCTGACCCAGGGATCGGCGCGGGCGGCGGCGGGCGTGTGCGCGATCTGGGGCGTCGCGGTCGGTCTCACGGCGCTCAAGCGGCAGCGGACCGCGGTGCGCGCGACCATCGCGGGAGCGCTGGAGGCCGTGGCCTGGTATCTGGTGCTGCGGTCGTACGACGTGGGCACGCTGGAGGCGTACACGCTGCCGATCGCGGTCGTGGCGGTGGTGCTCGGGGTCTTGTTCGCGCGCGGGCTGTCGAGCTGGGCGGCTTATGGGCCGGCGCTGGGCGCGGCGCTGCTGCCGAGCCTGGGCGCCGTGCTGCTCACGACGGGCGGGGAGTGGCGGAGGCTGCTGCTCGGGCTGGGCGCGCTGGCCGTGACCGTCGCCGGGGCGGTGTGGCGCAAGCAGGCGCCGTTCCTGCTGGGCGGCGCGACGCTGGTCGTGCTCGGGCTGCACGAGATCGTGCTGGCGTGGAAGCTCGTGCCGACGTGGATCCCGCTGGCGCTGTTTGGTCTGCTGCTGGTGGGGCTGGCCATCACGTACGAGCGGCGGCGCCGTGACCTGGCCCGCCTGCGCGAAGCGGTCACGCGCATGACCTGACCCGGCCCACCGGCGGCCCGCGGCGGGTGCTGACGCTGTCCTATGTGGACGCCCCAATGCGGGCCGCCTGAATGTCATCAACGCTGCCCGATAGGGCCGGTATTCGCGGATAATTGGTCTTGTGGACTTTTGGGATGTGTTCTGGCTGCTGCTCGTCTTCATCCCGTTGCTGCTCGTCTGGGCGTTTGCACTCGTGGACATCTTCCGGCGGGAGGACCTCCGGGGATGGGCGAAGGCCGTATGGACGGTTTTTGTGATCCTTGTGCCGTTCATCGGTACCCTGATATACCTGATCTTCCGTCCGCACGCCGGCGACTCCGCGATTGCGCTGCTGGACGACCTGCACCGGCGTGGGCTGCTCACCGACGAGGAGTATGCCGACGAGCGGGCGCGGCTGCGAGCTTGACGGATTGTTGACCTGCTGAGATCCGTCCTCGCCTTGGTAGCCTCTTCAGCATGCGGTTTGAGGTCAGTCAGGTACTCGACGCGATTGAGCGTCGTCTTTCCACCGACCCCGCGCTGGCGGCGGCAGTGCTCGACGTGGCGGAGATGATGTATTGCGCCGACCTCGACGGCGGCGGCGGGCGTCCGGCCAACCTGCTGCGGCTCGGCCTGGTCATCGACGCGCTCGCCCGGCAGGTGGGCGAGGAGCAGGTGCTCGCCTACTGCGTCGTGGACAAGTCCCTTCTGTCCAATCAGGACCTCACCTCCAACGAGCGCATGGTGATGCGGCGCTGGGCCGACGACGGCCTCGTCGAGGTGGTGCCGGGCGCTGGGCAGCGGGTGCTCGAGGTGTCCGAGCTGGCCGGCCTCCCTGTGATCTCCCGCATGCTGCCCGCGACGTGGGCGCCGCTGCCCGGCTCGGGCGGCGCCGTGCTCAACCCGCGCAACACCATCCCGCACGGCCCGTCGCAGGTCGGCCAGCGCATGATGACCCGCTGGTGGCGCTGCCCCGACCCGGATTGTGGCAGCTTCGGCCCCGCCCGGCGCGGCAGCGGTCAGCCCGTCCCGCGCCTGCGGGCGGCGCAGCCGACGTGCCCGCGCCACGACGCTCCGCTCGGTGACGCCGGGCCCCGCCCGCCGCAGCAGGTCCTGGCCGTGCGCGTGGACGGCATCATCCGCACCCGGTTTGTGGTGACCGCCGCCGCGCCGCTCATGGTCGGGCGCGCACCGGAAAACGGCCTCGTGCTCGGGCACTGGCTGGGCGAGGACGCGCTGGCCAAGGTGAGCCGCGCGCACGTGGGGCTATCCCTTGGACCGCAGGGCATCATGGTGACCGACCACAGCATGAACGGCACGACCATCCGGCTCGGCGGCGCGGCCGACGGCGAGCTCGCGCTCACCAAGGGCGCCCACCGGCTGCTCGGGCCGTCGGACGTGATCGAGCTGTTCCCGGGTGTCGAGATTGGACGATTGGGCGCGCTGTCGAGCACGCGGCCGCTCGACATGGCGTCGGTCGTGGGCGAGGCCCCGACGATGATTTTCCGCAACAGCGGTCAGTAGTCCACCGTTTTGAGGCTGACGCCGCGATGTGCGGCGAGCCGCCCGGCCTCTCGCCGATCGCCTGGCGGGTGGCGGGTGGCGGGTGGCGGGTGGCCTTGGGCAGCGTGCCGCCTGTCCACCAGGCTTCACACGATAGGCCGGCCCACTGACAATTCCACGGCATAGCGGCACCGCGACTGGCGCGGCTGTGACACATTGAGCGTCATGGTTGAACGACAACCCGTCTTTCGCGGTGTGATGAGTCTGGTCAGACTCATCCGCGAATTGACGGTGCGACCGGGGTTTTGGCATCGGCCCACGGACGGCGAACTGCGTGGGGACCAACCGTTGCCGCTGATCCGCCTGGTGCGGGAGCGGCCCAGCGGACTGCTCGCCGCCCTCGATGTCAAGCTTTCCACCGGCCAGCACGGCCCTGTGCCGCACGCCCGCGTCGACGCGGAGGCGAGCGCCCTCGTCGGCCAGGAACCCAAGCCGCCGTTGACAAAGCCGGTCCTGCCGCTGCTGGGGCGGGTGGTGCACGAGTTGAGCGCGGACGCCTTCGGGCGCGGCCAGCGCTTGAGCTTCGCCCACTACGGATTGGTCGACTTCCTCACCCGGCTTGAGCTTTCGGACGATGATCAGCACACGGGCACCCCGGTGATCGGTGCGCTGAAGGCCCGCAAGGGTCCCAAGCGCGATCGTTCGCGCCTCTTGGAGGCCGTGTCGGCGATCGCCGACCTGTTCGTCCAGGGTGGCATCACGCTGATGTCGTTCGTGGCCAGGCCGCTGGGGGATCAGCTGGCCCGCAACCACGTGCCCGGCCTGCGACGGCAGCGGATCTGGCTGATGCGGCAGGACTACGCCGTTCCGCGGCACTCCACGAGCTTCGCCGGTTTCGCCGCGCGGCTCACCGCGGAAAAGGAGCGTTCCGAAAAGAGCCTGGAGCAGATCAAGCTCCTTCTGGTCCATGCCTTCCTCGAGGACCTGCGGCGGCTGTTCCGGCGGCGCGGCAGGATCTTCCCGCGGCGACCGGGGTGGCGCAGGACCGTCTACGTGACGCTGCTATTGGACAACATCACCCGCGCCAACGGAGGGGTCGAGCTGCTCCGGCTGATCAACGAGGTGCGCAACTGGACGGGCAAGCTCGATCCACTGCTGGTGGTGGCGACCATATCCCGCGCCGAGATGCCGGCGGATGTGCATTGCCCGCCGGCCGCAGAGGCACCCGCGGCGCTGGAGACCTGGCGCAGCGAACTGCCCAGCAAACGGCATCACCTCACCTCTGACGCACGCTACCTTTCGCTGGCGCTGCCTGAAGCGAACGAAAGCGACCAAGATCTGGCCGAGCACGACCGCCATGTGTGGAAGACCCCGATCGTCGACTTCAGCCCTGCGCCGACCGCAATCTGGGCCCGGCGTGGAGTCCTCCCCTTGGCTGTGGCCGTCGTGCTTTTGGCCGGTGCGATCGTCGAGGCCCGCAACATCACGCAATACCGCGATGCCGGATGTGGAGGGTGGGCGCAGTTGCGTAACGCCGACCAAGGCATCGAGGTCGCCGCGCTCAGCATCGACGGTTCGCTGCAGTGCGTGGGCTACAGCGACGGCAAAGACTTGATGTTCGGCGACGACGACCGGCTCCGGCAGGCGCAGGAGCGGGTCTTCGCATTCAACGAGACGGCAAAGACCATCAATCGCAACAATCCCGCGCGGCCGATCCACACGATCATCTACATGGCAGCCCTCACGCACGCTCCAGGCGCGTCGAACACCGACGACGCGACGGCGGAGGAGATCACCGGCCTGGCGCTCTTTCAGGGCCGCCGCAACAACGAGTCGGCAACCGAGCCCCTACTTCGGGTGATCTTGGTCAATGGTGGAGAGGAGATGAAAGCCGCGCCCGAGGTCGTCCGCCGCTTCGTCAAGCCACTGTTGGACAGCGACGATTCCATCAAGGCCGTCACGGGGATGGAACGCACCGTGACCGAGACCGAGCAAGCCATCTGGCTCCTCGGCAACAGCGGTGTGTCGACTATCGCGACGACGCTGACCGGCACCGGGCTCGCGGAACGCTCGCCGCTCTATTTCCAGTTGGTGCCGGACAACGACAGGCTGGCCGAACTCGTCGTCGAATACGCCGCCGGCACCGGTGTCCGCAAAATCACCGTCTACAGCCCCGCCGACCCCGCCAACGACACCTACGTCAAGACACTCGTGGCGGCGATGAGTAAGACCGCCAATGACAAAGGCAAGGCGGTCACCGTCGACTCGGTTGGCTGGGGCGCCTCGCCGAGCACGCTCGGCTCGTTTTGCGCGCAGGGGATGGACCGAAGCGCCGAGTTGGCCTTCTACGCGGGGCGGGAGGACGACTTCGACGAGTTCCTGACCCACACCACTGTGGAGGGTTGCTACGACCCCCGGCTGCTCCCGAGAATTGTCGCGGCCGACGCCGTCCACCGCTTCATAGCCGACAGGGAGCAACGCGGCCGGGTCGGGACGCGGGTGCCCGTCTTCTACATCGGCCTGGCGCCGATGGTGGTCCTCGCCGGGCCAGAGTGCCTGACGAATGGCACGGTGCTTTTGGGAGGACCCACGATGGAGGTCTTCTGCCATGCCTACCGCAAGGTCATAGACCCCTCCGACGCGCCATCGTGGCCGGCGGAACTGGTCGGGCTCTCCTACGACGCCGCGGGATTGGTGATGGCCGCCATCGCGCAGGCAGAAAAGAGCCAACTTCATGTTGGCGCGGATCGACGGCCGGTGCACCGAAGTGAGGTCGCCCAGGCGTTGCGCGAGGTCGAGTATCACGGCGTGACCGGCAAATACAGGTTTGGTGCCGACCGGATAGCCAACCGGCGCAACATTGCCATCCTGACCATTGCCGATATATCAGACGCCAATGCCACACCCACCTGTGCCTTCCTGCTGGGTGAGCTGCCCGACGAGAAACAAGCCACCGATCCGC
>JBIOYB010000704.1:0-9548 GCA_044869915.1 Allorhizocola sp. | reverse complement strand
CCGGCTGCGAGCCGTCGAACAGGTGCAGATACCACTGGCCGTCGGGCACCTGAGTCCACGTCCCGCCACCGAATTGCGACACCCAATCGTTGGCGGGGGCATCACGAAACCAGAACCGTTCCCGATTTCCGCCTTCGAGCGCTTCCCGGAACCAGGGATGCTGATTGGAAACGTGGTTGGGCACGACATCGACGATGATGCGAATCCCCAGCGCGTGCGCCTCGTCGATGAGCCGCTCCGCCTCCTGCAGCGTGCCAAACAGCGGATCGATCGCGCGATAGTCGGCCACGTCGTAACCGCCGTCGGCCTGTGGCGACGCATACCACGGGTTGAACCAGATGGCGTCGACCCCGAGACGGTGCAGATAGGACAGTCGTTTGCGGACACCCGCCAGATCGCCCACCCCGTCGCCGTTGCCGTCGGCGAAGCTGCGCGGGTACACCTGATAAATCACCGCCGTGTGCCACCAGTCGTTAGTCATCTTTGGCGATTCAACCTTTCATACCACCGGCCGACAGGCCGCTCAAAATGTGACGCTGGAAGACCAGGAAGACGACGACCATCGGGATGCTGGCGATGACCAGCCCGGCGAGGATGTGGGTAAAGGGCGTCGTGCCACCGGTCGCGGCGAGGCGGTGCAGGGCGACGCTCAGGTTTTGCACCTCGGGGTCTTGCAGCACCAGCAGTGGCCACAGGAAATCTTTCCACGCGGCGATGACCGACAGGATGGATACGACCGCGAGCACGGGCCGCGACAGCGGGAGCACGATGCTCCACAGCAGGCGAAGCGTCCCGGCTCCGTCCATCGCGGCGGCGTCGAGCAGGTCGGCCGGGATCTGGTCGAAAAACCGTTTCAGCACATAGATGTTGAACGCGTTGGCGGCGGCGGGCAGCCACAGCGCCCACGGCGTGTTGATCAGGTCCAGCTCGCTTACCGTGAGATACGCGGGCACCAGCAAGGCGGTTATCGGGAGCATGAGGCTCGCGAGCATCCCGCCCAGGATCCACTTGCCCAGCACCGGGCGCAGTTTCGACAGCGCGTAGGCGGCCGCCACGTCCACGATGAGCTGGATGAGCCACGCGCCCGCGGCGTAGTAGGCGGTGTTCAGAAGATAGTGTCCGATCCGGAGGTTCTTCCACGCCAGCACGTAGGACGAAGGGCGGAATGATTGCGGGATCAGCGTCGGCGTCGGCTGGATGACCTCTTGCGGGTCTTTGAGCGCGCCGGTCACCATCCAGTAGAAGGGGAACACGAACACGAGTGTGAACACGACGACCAGCAGCACGACCACAGTGAAGTACAAACCTTTGTGCCGCTTTAAAAACGCGGGCGAGACCAGCGTCCGTTCCATGGGTTCAGTCCGCCTCTCTCGTCAGGCGCAGATACAGTGCCGAAAAGGCGCCGAGCACGACAAAAAGCAGCACGCTGACCGCGGCCGCCATGCCGAAGTCGTGGTTGACCGTGAAGGCGTAGCGATAGATCAGCACCATGACCGTGATGGTGTCGGGGTTTGTGGTCCCGGTGAGCTGAAACGGTTCGATGAACACCTGCATGGTCGCGACGATCTGCAGGAGCAGCAGCACGAGCAGGATGAAGCGCATCTGCGGGATGGTGACGTGGCGCAGGCGCTGCCAGATGCTCGCGCCCTCCATCTCGGCCGCCTCATACAGCTCGCCCGGGATGTTCTGCAGCGCGGCGAGGTACATGATGAACGCGCCGCCCATGTTGGCCCACGTCGACACGAGCACGAGCGAGAGCATCGCGGTCGACGACGATTGGTACCACTGCGATTCGGGCAGGTGCAGTCCGCTTAGGACGGTGTTGAACAGCCCGTTGCCCGGGTCGTAGAAGTACTGCCACAGGATCACGACCACGATGGGCGGCAGCATGAGCGGCAGATAGATCGCGATCCGGAAAAAGCCCTTGGCGTGCCGGATCTCGTTGATGGCCACGGCGAGCGCGAACGGCGCGACATAGCCGAGCAGGAGGGCCAGCCCGGTGAACTTGAGCGTGTTCCACCAGGCGGTCCAAAACAGAGGGTCGTCGAAGATCGTGCCGTAGTTCTCCAGGCCCACCCAGTCGGGAGCGGTCACGAAGTTCACCTGCTGGAAGCTCAGGATCACCCCGCGGACCAGTGGGTACCACGAGAACAGCGCGAAGACCGCGATGCCCGCCGCCATGAACCCATACGCGGTGAGCTGGTTTTTCAGCGCGCGCATGTGGCCCTCCACTCTCATTTAGCCGTTGCTCATTTAGCCGTTGCTCACTTGACGGTGCCCAGGATCGTGTTGACCTGCTTCTCGGCGTCCGCCAGGAGCTGGTCGATGTTGGCGTTTCTGTCCGTGAGCACCTTGGCCATCGCCGTGTCGATCACGGCGTAGACCTCTTGCGCCTTGGGCGGTTCGACCTTCAGCGGCACGGGGGTGGCCACGAAGAGTTTGTAGTTGTCGACCGGCGCGTTGCCGTACTGTTTGCGTGCTGCCGCGAGCTTCTCGGCGGCGGCACCGCCGGACCACAGGTTGGGTTCGGGCAGGCCCACGACCTTCTTCGCGTCGGCGAGCGCCCGGTGCTGCTCCTCGATGCGGTCGGGGTTGGTGAACTTGAAGGTCAGCCACTTCAGGCCGGCTCGGATCTTCTCCGGGGTGGCTTTTGCATTGATCATGTACCCGACACCGCCGGCCAAGGTGGCCTTGCCGCCGGGGATGGGCGCCAGGCCGTAGTCGGCGACCTTGCCGTTGTACTGCGAGACCATCACGCCGATCGTGTCGGGCGCACCCACGTTCATGCCGAGCTTGCCGCTGCCCATCATCTGCACCAGGTCCACCCATTCGAGCAACTGCTTCTCGCCCATGGAGTTGTCGACCCAGCGCATGTTGTACAGGTCTTGCAGCACCGCCTTGCCGGTCGCGTTGTTGAACGCGGCCTTCCAGGTCTCACCGTCCTTGACCGCGACATCGCCGCCCCGCGAGAACGTCTCGGCGGTGAAATGCCAGCCGCCCGTGTTGTTTTTGCTGTACTCGCCGTAGCCCACGACGCCGTTGCCGAGCGCACTGAGCTTTTGCGCGGCCGTGCGGACCTCGTCCCACGTCGCCGGCGGCTTGTCGGGGTCGAGCCCGGCCTGCTTGAACAGGGTGCGGTTGTAGACCAGGCCCAGCGTGTATTGCTCGGTCGGGATGCCGTAGACCTTCCCGTCCGTGCCACTGAAGATCTTCAGCAGGTCGGGGCGGAGCTGCTTGAAGACCGGGAACTCGGTGATGTAGGGGCTCAGGTCGGCGGCCTGTTTGCGGGCGATCAGGTCGGCCGGCGTGGTGAACCACACGTGGAAGACGTCCTCGAGCTGGCCGCCCGCCAGCCGCGCGGGGAAGGTCTGCGCGTCCATGGTGCCTTCGCGCGCATCAATCTTGATATCCGGGTTGGCCGCCTCGAACGCCTTCACGTCGTCGAGGAATGTCTTGCGCAGACCCGCGTCGGTCTCCGGCGGCAGGCCGTTGACCGTGATGGTGACCTTGCCGTCGGCCGGCTTCTCGTCTGCCCCACACGCTGAGAGCGTCGCGGTGAGGGTCACGAGGGTCGCCGCAAGCACGACGGTGAACGTCCTTCTAAACATGGTCGAAGGGTAGGACGCGTCTCCGCAAAAAGTCTAGAGTCCGATGCAAAAACTTAATGCATCGGTGCCGTGGATGCGCGTACGACCAGTTCAGGCTCGAACAAAAGCTCGTCCGCCATCACGGTCGTGCCGTTGATCTCGGCGATCAGCAGCTGCACGGCCGCCTGGCCCATCGCCTCGATCGGCTGCCGGATCGTGGTCAGCGGCGGATCGGTGCAGGTCATCACGGCCGAGTCGTCGTAGCCCACGATCGACACGTCGCCGGGCACGGCCAGGCCGGCGCGGCGCACTCCGCGGATCGCGCCCAGCGCGAGCACGTCGCTGGCGCAGATGAGGCCGGTCACGCCCCTTTCCAGCAGGCGGGTCGCGGCCGCGTGCCCGCCCTCCATCGAAAAGAACGTATGCTCGACCAGATCGCCCGCACCGGCCGCTTTGCGTTGCGTGGGCACGCCGTTGGGCGACCCACCGGCCGGGCGCACTTCGCCTGGGCGCCCGTCAGCCGGCCGCACTTCACCTGGGCGCCCATCGGCCGGCCGCACTTCACCTGGGCGCCCGTCAGCCGGCCGCACTTCACCTGGGCGCCCGTCGGCCGGCCGCACTTCACCTGGGCGCCTGTCGGCCAGCCGGGCAAAGGCGGCCGCCTTGCGTTGCGACGGCACGTGGTCGGGCGGGCCGAGGATGAGCCCGATGCGTTGGTGCCCAAGGGAAGTCAGGTGGCCGTGCGCCTGCTCGACCGCGACCGCGTCGTCCGCCGACACGCGCGGGAAGTCCAGCCCCTCGATGGAGGCGTTGACCAGGACGGCCGGCAGCCCGCGCTGGACGAGCCGCCGGTAGTGCGCGTGGTCGGCGTCGGCCTGCGCGTAGTTGCCGCCCGCGAAGATGACCCCCGACACGTGCTGGTCCAGCAGCATGTCCACATAGTCGGCCTCGGCAACGCCGTCGGTCGTGCGCGTGCACAGCACCGGCGTGAAGCCCTTCTTGGCCAGCGCACCGGCCACGACCTCGGCAAACGCCGGGAAGATCGGGTTTTGCAGCTCGGGCAGGACCAGCCCGACCAGGCGGGCGCGCTGGCCGCGCAGCTTGACCGGCCGCTCGTAGCCCAGCACGTCGAGCGCGGTGAGCACGGCATTGCGGGTCGCGTCGGAGATGCCGGGGCGCCCGTTGAGCACGCGGCTCACGGTCGCCTCGCTCACCCCGACGAACTTGGCCACCTCGGCCAGTCGACGCGTCATAACGCAAGCGTAGTGCAAGCCGCTTGCAAAATTACGGCAGGGAGTTGACGATCTCACTGATGGATCGGCGGCGGCCCGTGTAAAACGGGATCTCCTCGCGCACATGCCGGCGGGCCCGGCTGGCGCGCAGGTCGCGCATCAGGTCGACGATCCGGTGCAGCTCGTCGGCCTCGAACGCGAGCATCCACTCGTAATCGCCGAGCGCGAACGACGCGACCGTGTTGGCCCGCACATCCGGGTAGCCGCGGGCCATCTTGCCGTGCTCGGCGAGCATGTCGCGCCGCTCCTCGTCGGGCAGCAGATACCACTCGTACGACCGCACGAACGGATAGACGCACACATAGGCTCGGGCCGGCTCGCCCGCCAGGAACGCCGGGATGTGGCTCTTGTTGAACTCGGCGGGCCGGTGCAGCGCGGCCTGCGACCAGACCGGTTTGAGCGAGAGCCCCAGCTGCGTGCGGCGGAACTGCGAATAGGCGTCCTGCAGGGCATCGGCCGAGCCCGAGTGCCACCAGATCATGAGGTCGGCGTCGGCGCGCAGCCCCGCCACGTCGTAAACCCCCCGGATCGTGACGTCCTTCTCGGCCAGCTGCGCGAAGAGGCTCTCCACCTCGGCCGCGACGCGCTCGCCTTCCCCAACCGGCCGGTCGGCCCGGTAAACCGACCACATCGTGTATCGAATGGTGTCGTTCAGCTCGCGAATCGTGGCGGCGTTGCTCGTCATGCCACCCATCTTTCCAGAAGCAGGTCGGCGGCCTGCCAGCCGGACTTGACGCACGCCGGGATGCCCACGCCGTCGTAGGCCGCGCCAGCGAGCGCGATCGGCCGCTCCTCGAGGGAGGCGCGGAACGCGGCGACCCGACGGACATGGCCGGGCGCGTATTGGGGAAGCCCGCCGCCCCAGCGGTCCACGCGGGCCGTGTGCGGAGCCGGGAGCGCGCCGACCACATTGGACAGATCGCGCCGGGCGAGGTGGATGAGCGCTTCGTCGGGCACCCGCAGGATCGCGGTGTCGCCCGCGCGGCCCAGGCTCAGGCGCACCACCGTCTCCTTGACGTGCGCCCACTTGCGGGAGAAGAACGTGGCCGCCTTGATGGACAGGCCCGCGGACTCCGGCACCAGGAAGCCCGACAGGTCCGGCAGGTCGATCGGCGGCAGCTCGAGCGTGACAAGTGCCACGCTCGCGTAGTCGAGCGGCGGGTGCCCGGGAAGCAGGCGCACGGCCTTGCTCGCCGGGATCGCCATGACCACGGGGCCTTCGGGGAGGGCGCGCACCGGCTCGAGCAGATGGATCTGCGCGCCGAGCTCGGCCAGGCGGGTGGTCGCGGCCTCGACGAGCCGGCTCAGTCCACCCGGGACGGTGCCGAAGACGGGCTCGCCGGCAAGGGCCTTCCCCGTGACTCCGCTGTGCTCCGCCGGCGAAGCCCCAAGCCGGCCGGTGGAAGGGCGCGCTCCCTTGCCTACCGCGCCCGCGAGAGTGTGCTCGGACTGCAGGAGCCGGAACAGTCCGGGCATGGTCGCCTCGAGCGACAGGCCGTCGGCACGGCCCGCGTAGACCCCGCCCAGGAGCGGGTCGACGAGCTTGTCCACGATGTCGGCGCCCATGCGGGCGCGCACGAGCTCACCGACCGACACGTCGTCGGCGCCCACGACGGGCGCGCCTGTGTCCACATCGGAGCCACCGGGCGTCGCGACGCCCGCGAGGTCGGTCTCCGGACCCGGGATGCCCAGGAACGTGCCGCGCGGCAAAGGCTTGAGCGCGCCGTCGACGAACAGCGCGGCGGGCACACCCGTCGGGTGCACGATTTCGCCCGCCAGCCCGAGCACCTCGCACAGCAGCACGGCCGCGCTGGGCCCACCGTGCGGATCGCGCATGAGGAAGTTTTCCGCTCCGGCCTCGAGCCCGTGCTCGGTGCGCAGTTTGCCACCCAACCGACCCGAGCCCTCGCGCAGCGTCACCGGCACGCCCGACTCGGCCAGGCGCAGCGCCGCGCTCAACCCGGCCATCCCGCCACCGACCACTGTCACCGGGCTGGTCACCTCACGCATGCCCCCCAGGCTAGCCGCGCTCTAAAAGTTACCTTCGCGTGCACCAATAATTCTTCGAACGGTTGGCGTGTCTCACCGGGTCCGGACCCGATCATCACTCACTGTGTGTGTCCATGACGTGGGATTTGCACGACTACCGGCTCATCACAGCCAGTGCGTATCCGGGCCTGATGGGCCCGCTCGCCTCACATCCGTCGTGTGTGTGCATCCTGTCGGGGGACGCCGACGAACAGAAGGACCAGTCGAAGGTCGCGACGCTGTCCCTGGAGGGCGTCGACGGCATGCGGCGGCGATGGCGGTTCGGCGACGTGTCGCGCCTGGCCGACTTCGTGCCGAAGGTGCTCGCCGACAGCGGGCCCGATCCGCGGCCGCTCCTGTTGATCCCACCGCGCGTGAGCACGGCCTGGGAGGTGGCCGCGGCGGCGTGGGCACAGGAGGTCAGGCTCGTGGGCCGGCCGGCGGGCGAGGTCGGACGGATCGCCGAAAACAAGATCTTCGTCCGTGAGCAGTTGCGGGCGCTCGGCGTACCCACACCAAAATTCTTGAAAATAAACACCTCTGATGTTTCGTATCGGCGGCTGGTCGCCACGCTCGGATCGCCGTTCGTGTTGCAGTCGCCCAACGGCGCGGGCGGGCAGGGCACCTACCTGGTGACCGATGAGCGGCAGGTGCTGCAGGCGGTGTGCGATCGCCCCGAGGTGACGCAGTGGCTGGCGTCGGCCTACGCCGGCGACGTGACGATCAGCGTTTCCGGTGTGGTTTATGCCGACGCGGTACGCGTAACGCCGGCATCACTGCAGGTCAGTAACATCGCCGAGGCGGGCGTCGGGTTCGGCGACTACTGTGGCAGCGAATTCGGCATCGAGGTGCCGCCGGCCGTGTATGAGCACGCGGAAAAGGTCGCGTGGTGGCTGCACGAGTCCGGGCATCGGGGCCTGTTCGGCGCCGATGTGGCGCTCCGCGGTGGCGAGATCGCGTTCCTCGAAATCAACCCGAGGATCCTCGGGTCATCATGGCTGCTGAGCCGGGTCCAGCAGCGGGCAGGCCTGTCGCCCGTGTTGGAACAGCATGTGCTCGCGCTCCTCGGCCACTGCGCCCCATCCGACGCGGGCGTCCAATGTGGACCGGCGAGTTCGCTAATCTTGCGCTGGCGCGGGGATGCTGGAGTCGTACGCGCCGTGCCGGCATCGATGCCGGGCCTGACCGCGCTGCCACGACTGGGCACCATGGTCCTGCCCGGCGCCATCATGGCCCGTTTGGAATCGACCGCCAGCCTGGCCGCACCCGAGGGCACGTCGCTGCGCCCCGAAACGGCCCGCATGGTGGCGCGACTATGGGACGCCTTCGACGTCAGACCACCGTTCACGGGCTGACCGCACGACCCCGACCCCGCAACGCACACGCCCCGCCCGCACCAACGGCCCACCAGCCCCGCGGGCGGGGCACCAAACACCACCGGCCCCCGCAACGCATACGCCCCGCCGGCAGCCACGGGCGGGGCACCAAACACCACCGCCCCCGCAACACGCCCTCAGCATGGGCTCGCCTCACGGCTCGCAGTCAGCGCGTCACAGCGCGGCATGACGCACACGCACGGCCCGCAGTCAGCGCATCACGCAGCGGCACCACCGCTAGGGGGCAGGCTCGCGATCGCGGTCGTGCGGGTCGCCCAGCACACCGTTGAGCAGGACGGCAGCCCGCGCGATCGTCTCACGGTCCTCTTTGGACATGCCCTTGAGCAGGGCGGAGATGAGGCGCACGCGTTCTGCGCGGCCCGCCTCGAGCAGGGCCTTGCCCATCGCGGTCGCCTCGACCGTCACGACACGCCGATCGAGGCCGTAGTCACGCGTCCGGCGCACCAGGCCATCGCGTTCGAGCGCCGTCACGAGTTTGGTGATGGCGGCCGGCGTGACCCGCTCCATCTCCGCGAGGCGGCTCATCGTCTGCGGCCCGGCGAACGTGAGAATCGACAGCAGCGACGCGCGCGGCCCATCGAGCCGCATGCCACCGTCTGCGGTCGCGGCGCGCCGCAAAAGGTGGATCGCTGCGGAATGCAATTGGTTGGCAACGCTGAAGAGTTGACTCATATCCTTTACCATGGTAAATCATTTACTTGGGTTAAGTATACGCGAATCTCGGCTTAGGAGGAACCCATGGCCCTCGGACCGGTCGGGCAGATCCACATCAGCGTGACCGACGTGGCCCGGTCGGTCGCCTTCTACCGCGATGTGCTGCAGATTCCCCTGCTGTTTGAGGTCACCGGCCAGCCGATGGCCTTCTTCCAAAGTGGTGATGTTCGCCTATATTTGGGGATTCCGGAGGACGCCTCCTTCACCTCGAAGTCCGTGCTTTACTTCCGCGTGGACGACATCTTCGCCGAGCACGAACGGCTCAGCGCCCTCGGCGTGGCGTTCCTCGACAAGCCACACGTCGTGCACCGCGACGGCGCGACCGAGCTGTGGATGTCCGGCTTCACCGATCCGGACGGCCACCACCTCATCCTGATGCAGGAGCGCTAGCCCCTTCGTCGACGCGCCAACTCGGGCAGCCCCGTAGCGGGTGGTGGGCAGCAGCCAGCGGCCCGCTGACAGCCCGGTGAGGGCGGGCGCAGACCGCTGCAGGGGTGTCCCGGTCAGTCGGCCGCGGTCGAGGCGGCGAC
>JBIOYB010000703.1:0-2403 GCA_044869915.1 Allorhizocola sp. | reverse complement strand
CTCATGCCGCTGCCGATCGTCCTGGCCCATCGGCTGGCCGAGGAGCTCGCGGCCGTGCGCAAGTCGGGCGGGCTGCCCTGGCTGCGTCCCGACGGCAAGACGCAGGTGAGTGTCGTCTACGAAGGCGACAAGCCGGTCGCCGTGGCCAAGGTCCTGGTTTCGACGCAGCACTCGGACAAGGTCGATAACGCCGACCTCCGCGCCGGCGTCCTGGAGCAGGTCGTGCACCCCGTGCTCGGCCGAGAGGGATTCCACGTCGCCGACCAGGACGTGCTCGTGAACCCGACCGGGCGTTTCGTCGTGGGCGGACCGCAGGGCGACGCCGGCCTCACCGGACGCAAGATCATCGTCGACACCTACGGCGGTATGTCGCGCCACGGTGGCGGCGCGTTCAGCGGCAAGGATCCGTCCAAGGTCGATCGCTCCGCCGCCTACGCCATGCGCTGGATCGCCAAGAACATCGTGGCGGCAGGCCTGGCGCGGCGCTGTGAGTGCCAGGTGGCATACGCCATCGGCGTGAAACAGCCCGTGTCCGTCATGGTCGACACCTTCGGGACCGGCACGGTGCCCGCTGAGGCACTGGAGGACGCGGTGCGCGAGGTGTTCGATCTCACGCCGGCCGGCATCATCGAGGCCCTGGCGTTGCGGGCGCCGATCTACCGGCCCACCGCCACGTACGGGCATTTCGGGCGCTCCCCGCAGACCAAGACGATCGGCGGGCGCGAAACGCTGCTCTTCGGCTGGGAGCAGACCAATCGCGTCGAAGACCTGCGGCTCGCCGCGCAGCGCTCCAAACACTATCAACCGGCAAAGGCAACCGCGTGACGACGACCACGGCTCCCGGCACTGCTTCGGACATCAAGGATCTCTCCCAGGCGGATCTCGGCAGGCGCCGCACCGAATGGGCCGAGCGCTCGATGCCGGTGCTGCGTCAGTTGCGGGAGCGGTTCGCGAAGGAAAAACCGCTCGCCGGGCGCCGGCTTGCCGCCTGCCTGCACGTCACCACCGAGACCGCCAATCTGATGGTGACACTCCAGGCCGGCGGCGCCGATGTGGCACTGTGCGCGTCGAACCCACTTTCCACGCAAGACGACGTCGCGGCCCACCTGGTGAAGGATCACGGTATCAAGGTGTACGCCATCAAGGGTGAGGATCACGCGACCTATTACGATCACCTCCGCGCCGCGCTGGCCCACCGGCCCGACGTCACCATGGACGACGGGGCGGATCTCGTGAGCGCACTGCACATGATCGCCTTGAACCGATTCGATGACCTGGCCCCTCCCGTACGTCGCTGGGTGGAACAGCTGTCGGCCGCGGAGCGGGCGGCTCTGGTGCAGGGCGTGATCGGGTCCACCGAAGAGACCACGACTGGTGTGATCCGGCTCAAGGCCATGGCGAAGGACGGCGTGCTAGCGTTTCCTGTGATCGCGGTGAACGACTCCGACACGAAGCACCTGTTCGACAATCGCTACGGCACCGGCCAGTCCACACTGGACGGGATCCTGCGCGCCACCAATCTGTTGATTGCGGGCAGTACCGTCGTGGTGGCGGGGTATGGCTGGTGCGGCCGCGGCTTCGCCAGCCGGGCGCGCGGCGCCGGCGCCAATGTGCTCGTGACCGAAATCGATCCGATGCGGGCGCTCGAGGCGCAGATGGACGGCTATCGGGTGGTCCCGATGGCGGAAGCGGCGCCCCAGGGCGACCTGTTCGTGACGCTCACGGGCAACGTGCACGTGGTGCGGCTCGAGCACATGCGCCAGATGAAAGACGGCGCGGTGATCGCCAACTCCGGCCATTTCAACGTCGAGATCGATCTGGACCAGCTCGCCAAGGTGGCCCAGGGCCCCACGCAGGTGCGCGAGTTTGTGGACGAGTGGCGGCTCGGCGACAAGCGCCTCTTCGTGCTGGCCGAGGGCCGGCTCGTGAATCTCGCGGCGGCCGAAGGTCATCCGGCGAGCGTGATGGACATGTCGTTCGCGAATCAAGCGCTGGCGGCCGAGTACGTCGTGCGCAATGCGGCGACGCTGACCAAGGATGTGCACCGGATTCCGGCAAATCTGGACCAGGAGATCGCGCGGCTGAAGCTCGCCGCCATGGGCGTGGGCATCGACGTGCTGACCTCCGAGCAGGAGCGGTATCTCGCCTCCTGGGATCAGGGCACCTGATGGCCGCGACGATCGAGGTGCGGGTCGCCCATCTCGGGCTGGATCGAACCACGAACACCCCGGTCGTCATCCTGCAGGAGCAGAACGGTGAGCGCGTGCTGCCGATCTGGATTGGCCCGGCCGAAGCGAGCGCCATCGCGATGGAGCTGGCGGGGATGAAGTTCGCTCGCCCCTTGACGCACGACTTGCTGAAGCAGGTGATCGTGGGCCTGGGGGCCGACCTGCGCAAGGTGAT
>JBIOYB010000702.1:0-2027 GCA_044869915.1 Allorhizocola sp. | reverse complement strand
GGCCATATCACGCCGAACAGGATGGCAAGCGCTTTACGCCGCGAACCGTCCGTAGCCAGCAACCGGGTCAGAGCATCAAATCGTTCGCGGTCGATGGCGGCTCTCCAGTCAGACCGCGCCACGTGTGCCCCGCCCGGTAGCAGGAGCGCAATGCATTAGCGGTGATCTGCGCGATGATGCCAGCTCAGCGGCAGAAATGCAAATTGTCAAGTTGGAGCGGGTTGCGCTCGCCGTGCGACAGCAGCACGCCGCGGGGCCGCCCTGTCCCGCCGCTGGCCACGGATCGCCACCTACGCCGCGCCTAGCTGCTCGGCGATGCCCTTCGCCGCGGCCTGCCCCGTCAGGTACGCCCCATGCAGCGAACTGTGCGAGGTGGCGGAGATCGCTTCGCCCGCGAAATAGAGCCGGTTGTCGATCGGCTCGGCCAGGGTCTTGCGAGCCCCTTCCTTGCCGACCTTGGCCGCGGAGTACGAGCCCAGGGTCCAGGGATCCTTACCCCAGGCGGTGATATGCGTCCGATCGATGGCCGCCGCCGCGTCCGCGCCAAGCGTGGCCGTGACGAACTCCGTGACGTGGGCGTTGAACGCCGCGTCGCCTTCGGATTCCAGGGCCCGCGCCAGGTCGTTGGCCACAAACACATTCATCATCGGCGTGCCGGCAAGTTTGGCCAAGCCCATGGTGAACTGAGCGGTATCCTGGTCCTGGTGCGAGGTGATGATCGTGTTGGACGGCACCGTACCGAAGATGTCGCTGCTGAACGCAACGCCGATCTTGTCGACGACGCCGAACGGCAAATCGGCGAACGCCTGGCTGTATTCCGTGGGCAACTCTGGGCTGAAGGCGATCTCTCCGGCCGCCAGCAAGGAGACCGGGACGGTCACGATGACGGCCCTGGCGGTCAGCGATCCCTGGTCCGTGGTGACCGTCATCCGATCGGCGCCGGACATGTCGATCGCGGTTACCCGCGTTGAGAGCCGGATATCCAGTCCTTCCGCGAATTGCGCCGCGAAGTTGCCCATTCCCGTCGGGTTGACTTTGTCCGAGGGTGCGCCCGTCGGGTTGATGGCGTACTGCAGATCATTCCAGGCGTCCAGCGTCGACAGCTGTGACAAGGGCACATTGAAGGCGAGACCCATGAACGAGTTGGTGAGGGTGTACCACGGCTCGCCGGAGAGGTCAGCGGTAGCATCGGCCACCGACGTGTCCGATGCACCGAGTTGGGCCGCGATGCCGGCTACCGCCAGCTCGGCGCCCACAGCGGCGGTCATGTCCTTGAACGGGTCCTGGTCGGCAGCGGGCAGCAGCGCACCGTTCTCAGCAAAGCTGGGCACCAGCACGCAAGGGACGTCCGGACCACCCTGAGCGATGTACATGTCGTAGAGCGGGTTGTTGGTGCCACCGAGGATATTGGGCACAACCTGCTGGAAGAACTGCCCGCCGTAGTCGTACGGTGCCGGGAAAGAGTTGTCGCAGTAGCAGCGGCCGCCAATGCGGTCTCGCGCTTCCAGCACGACGGCGCTCACGCCGCGCAGCTTGAGCTCTCGCCCCGCGCCCATCCCCGCCAGGCCGGCTCCGATAATGATCACGTCGACGTCGTCAGAATGCGTGCTGCCAGCGGTAGGCGTGCCTTGCCAGGCCAGCGCGCGGGAGCCGAAGGCAGCAGCGGCCGTTCCGGCAGCAATGCCCTGCACCAGAGATCGGCGCGAGAGCGACGAGGCCATACCGAATGCTCCTTCCTCATGTCGACGATGGCGTACCGTCGGGCAGCCGGCGACCAAGCGCCGCCCTAGACTCCGGCGAATCTCGCGAACCGAAAACACTGCTCTTCACTTGTCCCATGTCGAGCATCCTAGCAGAGTCGCAGGACATCGCAAGATGTCTCGACCGAGATCAGGGCCCGTTAACAGGAAGCAAATTTGCTATGGTGGCCAAAGCGTTCACAACTCAGTATTCGCTGCAGAGTCCGAGGAGCTGTGCTCCGGCGGACGGCGCTCACCGCGGTTTTCATGCTGGAGGGTTACGTTGGA
>JBIOYB010000701.1:0-5309 GCA_044869915.1 Allorhizocola sp. | reverse complement strand
GCCCCTCGATGCGGCGGTAGAACGACTGCGCGAGCAGATCCGTATCCCCATCGATGTATTGCATGTCTTCGAAGGCGCGCCCGATGATCTCGAAGAACTGCTCGACCACGGCGGTGTTCATGTTCTGCTCGCGGAAGCTGAGCACGGCGTACATCTCGATCGCGCCCTCGGACCAGCCCTTGGACTGCAGGAATTCGCGCAGCGAGAACTGGTCGTACTGGCGCATGATCTGTTCCCAGCCGGCCTGGCCGTCGCGGTCGTACAGCTCGCGAATGTCGCTTGTGGACTCGTTCCACATTTGGGTCCACGTCTTGCCCCGTTCGTGCTCGGCGAGGTCGAACGGCAGCCGCCACGGGTCGGTGTCGGCCTCCTCGAACGTTGTCGTGCGGCCGGACAGGTGCAGCAGCGTGCGATTGTTGTTCATCACGAACGGGCGCATGCGCAGCCCGAAAAGCTTGCAATACGCCAGGGTCAGCGTGTGCACCTTGGGGATGCGCATCGCGCCGGCCTCGGCATAGAGGCCCGGCGCAAACTCGCGCATGGTGTAAACCCTTCCACCGACGCGGTTTTGCGCCTCCAGCACCACCGGTTCGTGCCCCTGCCGGTCGAGCTCGAAGGCGGCCACGAGCCCGGCCATGCCCCCGCCGATGATGACGACCCGTTTGGGCTGCTGATCGCGCGCCCCGAGGCCCTCTTTGGCCGTGGCGAGCAGCTCCGGCGACACCGGCGGAGCCGCCGCGGGCGACGGTAGCGGGCTCGGCTCGGGGATTCCTATTGCTGCGGCGGGGGTTCCGGTACTCACAGAACAAAAGCTATTTATTTATTTGGTACCGGGTAAAGCCGCGTCCCCCATCCGGGCAGACTCACTCAATCGACTCACTCACGTGTGGCCGTGAGCACGGCCGCGCCCAGCCGCTGGTTTTCGGCCGCCGGGCCGCCCGGGAACGCGAAGCGGCGGCGGACGTAGGTGTAGGCCAATCCGTTGCGTGGGTCGGCGAACGCGTCGTGGCCGGCGGCGCCGCAGTGCCCGAAAGCACCCTCGCCGAGGAAAGGGTAACGCACGCTTTGCGCCTCGAACCCGAGCGCGAAGTGATCTTGGTCACCCACCACGAGGTCGGGGCCGGTGGTGTGGACCCGGCCGAACTCGGCGATGGTCGCGGGCTCCAGCAGCGGGGCTTTGCCGTCCACCGCACCAATCGCGGCCGCATACATCTTGGCCACGCCACGCGCGTTGCCCACGCCGCCGATCGAGGCCGGGCCGAGCTCCCGCACTCGCCGCTGGTTGACCAGCGCGACCAGATCGGTGGGCGGGTCGGCGTGGAAGTTGAAGGCGATGCCCATCAGCGGGGACGGCGGCGGCATGTCGTCCATCGGCGGCGGATCGAGGATCGGCAGGGCGTCCACATAGGACGGCTCGAGCTCCTCCGGGAACCCGAGATAGAAGCTCAGCCCATAGGGCGCGCGGATCCGCTCCTCGAAGATCTCCTGGATCGAGCGCCCGGTCGCCCGGCGCACCACCTCACCGGTCAGCGCGCCGATCACGCACGCGTGATAGCCGTAGCCCTCGCCCGGCTCCCAGAACGGCTTCTGCCGCTCCAACCGCTTGGCCAGCACCCGGTCGTCGGCCAGCTCCTCGTCGGTGAACCCGCCGTCGACACCGATCAGGCCCGAGCGGTGCGCCAGCAGGTCGCGCAGTGTCAGCCCGGCGATCGGGAACTCGGGCCAGTAGTGCGTCACCACGCGGTCGAGCTCGAGCACGCCGTCCTGCACGAGGAGCGCGACCACCAGGTGTGCCGCGCCCTTGGTGATCGAGTAGAGCCCGGTCAGCGAATCACCGGTCACCCCGCCGCCGGTCGACCAGAGGTCCACCACCTGCCGGCCGTCGTGCCAGGCGACAAGCTGCGCGCCCGGGTCGGACGGCTGTTCGGCCAGGAACGCGGCGAACTCCTCCCGCACGCCCTCGAAGCCTTCGGCGACGGTCCCGTGGATGGTGTCGGCTGGTTCAGTCATGGCAGCCATTGAACTCGCTGACCAGGCCTTTTACTAGTGAGACCTAGTTCACATACTGGCAGTCACATCCGGGCCAGATCGGCCGCACCGATCACACCGGCCGTGTTGCCGAGCGAGGCCGCGCGCAGCTCGGCGTGCGGCTGGCGGCCGCGCTGCGCCAGGGACTCCTGATAGGACAGTCGAGTCGGCCCCATCAGCAGCTCGCCCGCCTCGATGACGCCGCCGCCGACCACGAGCACCTGCGGGTCGAGCAGCTGCACGATGTCGGCCAGGCCCTTGCCCAGCCAGCCGCCGATCTGCCCGAACGCCTCGATCGCCACCTCGTCGCCGGCCCGCGCCGCATCGGTCACCATCAGTCCCGTGATCCCCTCCGGGTCGCCGCCGGCGGGCTCCAGCAACAGCTTCGCCCGCTCGGGCATGGCCACGGCACCGGCCCGCGCGTAGCGCACAAGCGCGTTGCCGCTCGCGTATTGCTCGAGACAGCCCAGCCGGCCGCACCCGCACAGCTGGCCGTCGGGCACGGTGAGCATGTGCCCGGTCTCGGCCGCGATGCCGTTGGCGCCGCGAAGCAACTGCCCGCCCAGGACGACCCCGCCGCCGATGCCCGTGCCGACCGTGAACATGACCATCGAGTCGTCGGCGTCCTCGGCCGCGCCATAGCGGAACTCGGCCCACGCCGCGACGTTGGCGTCGTTTTCGACCACGACCGGCACGTTGACGCCCGACTGGACATATTCGCGCAGCGGCTCGTCACGCCACGCCAGATTCGGCGCGAACAGGACCCTTGAGCGGGTGGCGTCGATCCAGCCGGCCGCGCCGATGCCGACCGCCTCGACGTCGTGCTTGCTCAGCAGCTCGTTGACCACATCGACGATCACATCGCGGGTCGCCGCCACGTCGTCGGCGGGGGTCGGCCGCCGGCAGGTCTCCACGACCTGACCCTGCCGGTCGACGACGCCGCCGAGCACCTTGGTGCCCCCGATGTCCACACCGATCGTCAATGACACGCCGTCACCCTTCCTTCGCCTCGTGGGCGTTTCGCGGAGGCGCCTTCTTGACCGCCTTCTTCACGGTCTTCTTGACCACCTTCTTCGGTGGCCGCGCGGTCGCCTGCTCCTCCGGCTGCGCGCGGGTCGCCTCCTTCCAGGCCGCATCGCCCGTGGGCGGAGACGTGGGCGTCACCGCCGAGAGCGTGCGCAGGAACGAGGCTATCCCCGCGGCAAGGTCTCCCGCGCCGGTCGCGACCCGCTCGACCATCTCCGGATCGGGGTCGCGCACCGCCGCGATCACCTTGCACAGCGGGCACACGCAACACTCGGCGCTGCCCGTCGACAGCTGTGGGTGGGCGTTGGCGGCGACGGTCGCGGCCGCGAGCACGGTTGCCACGAGCTTTTCCGCCTCCTGCCGCGCCGAGCCGGGCTCGGACAGCAGGCTCATGCGTCGCCCTGCTTCTCCGCTTGCTTCTCGGCCTGCTTCTTGAGCTCCTTGAGCGCGGTGTCCATGATGGCGCGCTCGGCCTTCTTCTTGAACATGCCGAGCATGCCGACCGCCAGATCCACCGACAGGGTGTAGGTCACCGTGCACGTGCCGTCGCCATTATCTACTATGTCATATGATCCGTTCTGCGCCTTTTGCATCTTCGAAGGCTCGACGAGGTCCCACTCGATCCGGGAGACGTCCTCGGCATAGTCGTAGTGCAGGGTGTATTGGTCGCTGAACACACCGGCGTCGATCACGAAGCGGACCGTGGCCGGATAGCCATCCTCATACTCCTCGAGGACCTCGGCGGCCTTGATCGCCTGGGTCCAGCTCGGATAGGACGGGTAATCGCAGATGATCTCGGCGATGCGGGCCGGGTCAGCGTTGATCACGATCGACTGGGACGAGGATTCCGCCATGTCCAGGAGGTTACAACAATCTCTGGAGGTACTTTTCTCCCTGTGGAGTACACGCAACCCCCCGTCACGGTGATCGGTGATCAAGCTCGGCTCACCGACCCCGTATGGTTCAACGCCGAGCACCATCCCGACGTTGTGCAGTTCGTCCAAGACGGCCGCGAAATCACGTGCGCGCGGTTTCGCGACGAGGTCGCGCGCCTGGCAGCGGGCCTGCGCGACGCCGGCATCGAGCCCGGCGACCGGATCGCGCTCATGTCCAAGACGCGCTACGAGTGGACGCTGATCGATTACGCGATCTGGGCCGCGGGCGGGGTCACCGTCCCGATCTATGAGACGTCCAGCCCCGAGCAGATCGCCTGGATCCTCGATGACTCGGGCGCCAAAGCGGGCTTCTACGAGCGGCTCCCCGAAAGCCCGACCCCGACCGCGTGGCGGATCGACGACGGGCTGCCGTTTGGCGACGCCACCGGGTTCGAGCCGCACCGCGGGCCGGTCGACGACACGGCCACCATCGTCTACACCTCCGGCACCACGGGCCGGCCCAAGGGCTGCGTGCTCACGCACCACAACATGCTCTCGGACATCTCCGGCGCCATCCCGGTGCTGTCAAAGCTGTTCCACGATGGGGCCTCGACCGTGCTGTTCCTGCCGCTGGCCCACTCGCTCGCGCGCCTGCTGCAGATCGGCGTCGTGCAGGGCCGCGTCACCACGCTGCACACCTCGGACGTGAAAAACCTCGTCGCGACCTTGGGCGAGTTCAAGCCCAGCTTCGTGCTCAGCGTGCCGCGCGTGTTCGAGAAGGTCTACAACACCGCCCGCCAGCGGGCGCACGCCGACGGCAAGGGCGCCATCTTCGACCGGGCCGAGCGGGTGGCCATCGAATACTCCGAGGCGCAGGACACGCCCGGCGGTCCGGGCCTGCTGCTCAGGTTGCAGCACAGCCTGTTTGACCGCCTGGTCTACTCGAGGCTGCGGGTCGTGCTCGGCGGGCGCTGCCACAGCGCCATCTCCGGCGGGGCCCCACTGGGCAAGCGCCTGGGCCACTTCTACCGGGGTCTGGGGTTGGTGGTGCTGGAGGGCTACGGGCTTACCGAGACCTCGCCCGCGGTCACGTTCAACCGATACGGAGCCATCAAAATAGGGTCGGTCGGACAGCCACTTCCGGGCGTGACGGTCCGCATCGCCGACGACGGCGAGATCCTGTGCCGGGGCGACATCGTGTTCCCGGGCTATTGGCACAATCCCGACGCCACGGCCGAGGCGATCGACGCCGACGGCTGGTTCCACTCCGGCGACCTCGGCGCGCTCGACAGTGACGGATTCCTGACAATCACCGGCCGCAAGAAGGAGATCATCGTCACGGCGGGCGGCAAGAACGTCGCGCCGGCCGTGCTCGAGGAC
>JBIOYB010000700.1:0-7266 GCA_044869915.1 Allorhizocola sp. | reverse complement strand
ACGGCTTCGAGTCGGGCACGGTCGGCGGCCGGCCGGGCGCCACGCTGCGCTGCATCGTTTCGCCCGCCACATCCTTTGGCGCGTTCAGCCAGGCCATCACGGCGTCGCGCTATCTGACCAAGCGCATCCGCCTGTCGGCCGACCTGCGCACGGTCGACGTCACTGGCTGGGCCGGCCTGTGGATGCGCGTCGACGGGCAAAGTTTCCACGAGATGCTCGGCTTCGACAACATGGAGCAGCGCGCCCTCACCGGCACGACCGACTGGCAGCGCCACGAGATCGTGCTCGACATCGACCCGCGCGCCCACACCATCATCTTCGGCGCCCTGCTCGCTGGCGAGGGCACGCTGTCGGTGGCGGCGTTCGCGTTCGAGGAGGTCTCACTCGACGTGCCGACCACGGGCGCCGGCTTCACCATGCCCGCGGAGCCGGCCAACCTCGGCTTCACCGAGCCCGACTGACGCCTCACCGCGTCAGGCCACGGCCATCGCAGCTCGCCCGAGGCGATGCATGCCCTCACGCAGCCGGGCCGCCGGAACGCCGGCCAGCTCGCTGCCCATGCCCACCGCATAGGCGCCCGGCCGCGAGCCACCCCGCGACCTCGTCGAGCTTGATGCCGGCGCCCGGCAGCACGGCTAGCAGCGACTTCAAGTACTGCGCCCACATGCGCCGGGAACAGCTTGGCCACACCGTGCGCCACCGCCGCCGCGATCTCGGCGGGCGTGAACCCGCCCTCCAGGAACGACGAGCGACCCGGCGACCACGCTGCGCGTCCTCAACAAGGAACTCGACAAGGAACTTGTCTGGGACATGGGCTAACGCACGAGCCGCAGGCCCGACATGCCCCCGTCGACCGCGAGCGAAATGCCCGTCGTCCCGCCCGCGGACGGCCCGGCCAGATAGAGCATGGCCGCCGCGACCTCCTCGGCGGAGACCATGCGCCCCATGGGTTGGCGCGCCTCGAGCTTGCGCCGCTCCTCCGCCGGGTCGGCCATGCGCGCGAGCAGCCGCCCGACCCACGGGGTGTCGGCGGTGCCGGGTGCGACCATGTTGACCCTGATCCCGTCGGCGACCAGATCGGCCGCCATCGCGAGGGTGAGCGCGTGCACCGCGCCCTTGGAGGCCGAATATAACGCGCGCTTGACCAGCCCGGCGGTCGCGGCGATGGACGACGTGTTGACGATCGCGGCGCTTTGGCTGCGCCGCAGGTATGGCAGCGCGGCCTTTGTCCCGCGCACGATGCCCGTCACGTTGACGTCGAGCACCCGCGCCCACTCCTCGTCCGAATTCTCCTCCACCGACCCGACCGCGCTGATGCCCGCGTTGTTGATGAGAATGTCGATCCCGCCGAACTTCCGCGCCACCGCCGCCATGGCCGCGTCCATGGACGCCTGGCCGGAAACGTCGGCGATCACCGGCAGGGTCCAGTCGTCCTCCGATTGGGATGGCGTCACGTCAAGCGCCCCAACGCATGCGCCCTCGCCGCGAAATGCCCGCCACGCCGCGAGCCCGATGCCCGAACCGGCGCCGGTCACCACGGCCACTAAACCGTCAAGCTGCCCCACCATCACTCCTTAAGACTGAACGCATGTGGCCCGCTGCCGCCCGAACCCATCGATCTCCATCTCCACGACGTCGCCCGCCTTGAGATACGGGAAGCGCCCCGACAGCGCGACGCCCTGCGGCGTGCCGGTGTTGATGATGTCGCCCGGGTCGAGCACCATGAACTGTGACAGGTGATGGACGAGGAACGCCACGCCGAAAATCATGTCGGCGGTCGTCGAGTCCTGCCGCGGCTCACCGTTGACCCACGAGCGCAGGCCAAGCTCCTGCGGCGACACCTCGTCGGCGGTCACCAGCCATGGGCCGAGCGGGTTGAAGCCCTCACAGCTCTTGCCTTTAGACCACTGCCCGCCGGAGCGCTCCAGCTGAAACTCCCGTTCTGAAAGATCATTGCTTATCGCGTACCCAGCGACGCAGGCCAGGGCCTCGTCGACCGACGACAGATAGCGGGCGCGCCGTCCAATCACGACAGCGAGCTCCACCTCCCAGTCGGTCTTCGCGCTCGCGCGCGGGATCGGGATGTCGTCGTGCGGTCCGGTCAGCGTGTTGGTGGCCTTGTAGAACAGGACCGGTTCGGGCGGCGGGGCGACGCCCGACTCGGCGGCGTGCGCGGTGTAGTTGAGACCGACGCATACCAGCGAGCCGGGCCGGGCAACGGGCGCTGCGACGCGCAGTCCGCTAGGGTCGATCTCGCTTAGTGACCCCTCCTCGTGCGCCCCGCGCAGACGCTCGAGTCCGTCGCCGGCGAAGAACCCAGGGTCGAAGTCGGCCGTGACCGGGGTCGCGTCAAGGTGGCGCCCGTCGGCGTCCAGCAGCACCGGGCGCTCGGCGCCGGGCGGGCCGAGCCTGAGCAGCTTCATGGATACCTCCTATGTTTGTGGGGCACAGCCTAGCCCGAAGCGGGATTACTGCGCATCGGACACGTCATCGGTCGGATGTTTCCGCGTACCATAAAAAGATCTTTCAAATCTTCTATATGAGTGGTAAAAAAGTGACACCCCCCACTTTTGGAGCTGTCATGCACCTATCGCGCCGCAACGTCTTCCGGGGCGCTGTCGTGATCGGCGCGGGCTCGGTCCTGCCGGCGGCCTCCCTGGCCATCCCGGCCCTGGCCGTCCCGACCCCGACGATCGCCAGCTGCGCCACCTGGGGAGCGCGCAACCCATCCTCCACTCTGCAACAGCTGACCAACGATCCCACCAAAATCATCATCCATCACACGGCGTCGGCCAACGTGACCGACTATTCGCAGGCACAGGCGTTCGCCCTCGCGCGCGCCATCCAAGGTTGGCACATGGATGACAATGGATGGTCCGACACGGGGCAAAACTTCACCGTCAGCCGCGGCGGATACATCATGGAGGGCCGGCACACCAGCCTGTCCCATCTGACGTCCGGCAACGGGTTTGTCACCAGCGCGCACTGCCCCGGGCAGAATACGACCGCCGTCGGCATCGAAAACGAGGGCACCTACATCACCGCCCTGCCCACGACCGCGCTGTGGGACAAACTCGTCGACCTGTGCGCGTATATCTGCCAGCAATACGGCATCAGCCCGTCAGCCATCTACGGCCACCGCGACTTCATCGCCACCGAGTGCCCCGGCGACGCGTTCTACGCCAAGCTGCCCGACCTCAAGGCCGCCGTGGCCGCCAAGCTCAACCCGCCGGCCGCCTGGTCGGCCATCATCGACAACACGTCGTCGGGCTTCCGCGCGTCGGCAAACTGGGGCGTGTCCACTTATTCGACCCAGCGCTACGGTGCCGACTACCGCTACGCCGCACCGGTTTCGGCCTCCGACGGGGCCTACTACTCGGCCACGCTGCCAGCGGCCGGCAACTACCGGCTCGACGTGTGGCATCCGGCCAACGCCGGCTACAACGCTGTCACGCCACATGTCGTCTTCGCCTCCACCGGCAACCAGACCGTCAACGTCGACCAGACCACGGGCGGGGGCGCGTGGCGCAGCATCGGCACGTTCGCGTTCGCCGCGGGCGCACGCGACCTCCTCGCGATCAGCCGCTGGACCTCCGGCACCGCCTACGTTATTGCCGATGCCATACGGGTGACCCGCGTATAGAGTGCGCCAGTGACGCAGATACGGACGGAAGTTGACGGGGACGCCGAGGCCCTCCGGGAGTTGCACCTGCGGGCATTCGGCGACCACGGGCGCACGGTCGCGACGCTTGTCGACGACCTTCGCCGGATCGAAGGCTGCCTGTCGCTTGTGGCTTCCGAAGACGGGCGTCCGGTGGGGCACGTGATGTTCACGCGCAGCCTGCTGGACGCCCCGCCGCGGCTGGTGGACGTGCAGGTGCTCAGCCCGCTGGCCGTGCTGCCATCGTGGCAGGGCCAAGGCATCGGCGGGGCGCTGGTGAAGCACGGCCTGCAGATCCTCAGTGGAGGGCCGGCGCCGCTGGTGTTCCTGGAGGGATCGCCCGCCTACTACGGGCGCTTCGGGTTTGCGGCAGGCGGCGAGCTCGGGTTCCGCAAGCCGTCACTGCGGATTCCGGATGCGGCGTTTCAGGTCTACCGCCTTCCGGCCTACGAGCCGTGGATGACCGGCACGCTCGTCTACGCGCACGAGTTCTGGGACCACGACTCGGTCGGCCTGCGCTAGCACGAGTTCTGAGACCGCCACTCCGCCGGCCCGCACTGCGCAAGATCCGCGCCATTTCGGGGATATTGCTGCCCCGAAGTCGGTTTGCGCCAACCATTTCCCCGAAAGGTGCGGACCTTCACACGGCCGAGCGGGCCGCGGCTACACGGTGGTGACCGTCGCCTGCAGCCGGAGCGCCTCGTCCAAATAGGCGCCGCCAAGCGAATCACGGCCCGCGTCGCGGTGCAGCTCGCCCAGGCGCCGCGCGCACGTGGCCTGCGCCCGCCGGTCGCCCATCCGCTCCAGGATCTCCAGCGCCCGCCCCAGCCGTGACACGGCCGAATCGGTCGCCTCGAGATCGGCGATGTCCATGAGACAGTAGGCCTCGCCGTGCGCATCGCCCAGCGACGCGAACAGCTCCAACGCGCGCAACAGGTGCGCGTGCCCGATCGCATCCGAGCCCTTGCGCAGCAAGACCCGCGCCAGGATGTGTGTGAGATGCGCCAGCCGGTGCTGATCGTCGGCCTGGGTGGCGAGCGCGAGCCCATTGCCCAGCGCCCGTGCGGCCTCGTCGAGCTCGCCGCGCGCCAGCAGCGCCTGCCCGAGCGCGCCATGGGCGAACGCCTGCCCGTGGATGTCGCCCGCCTCCACATAGGATCCCAGCACCTGGCGGAAGCAGTTGTATGCCTGGTCGAGCTCGCCGCGGATGCGGTGCACGGTGCCCACGCCCGCCAGAGCGCCCGCCTCACCGGCGTCATTGGACAGCCGTGCGAACAGCAGCCGCGACCGGCTGAACGCCTCGAGCGCGGCGTCATAATGGTCCTGGTAGACGTGCAGCTGGCCGAGCCCGCGCAGCGTCACCGCCTCGCCGAGCAGGTCACCCGACGCCCGGCACGCGGCCAGCGCGAGCGAGTGCGTCCGCTCCCACTCGACCGTGTGCCCGCCCATGTCGCACCACGTCACCATCGCGTGGGCGATCTCCCACGCCAGATCCGACCGGCCCACCTCCGCGGCAAACTCCACGCACCGCACAAGCTGCACCCGCTCGCGCTCGAAAAAGCCGTCGATGGACAACGACGGGACCGTCCAACGTGGAGCGACCTCGATGCCGGGGCCGAACACCTGCGCGGGCAGCGCTCTCCTCGCGGCGTCGGCGGCGAAGAGGTATCCCCCGAGAGGCCTTAGAAGATCCCCCTCCGGGCCCGGAAGGTCGGGTGCGAGCAGGTTGACCAGGGCGGGCACCGAATATCGGCCGTCGTCGGCACGTCGCAGCAGGCGCGCCCGGACCAGGCTGTCGAGCACCTCATCGGCGTCGCCTCGATCAAGCAGCGCCGCCGCGACCCAGGCCGGCGCGGAGGCCAGGCCCAGCCGGGCCAATCCACGGACGACGGTCGCCGCGGCGCCGTCGAGCCGCTCCACACCGGCAGGCGCGTCGGCCAGAAGCTCGCGATGCAAGCGCCGCAACGGCTCCCCGGGCTCGATGCCCAGCTCGGCGGCAAGCGTGCGGCGGGCGTCGGCATAGGTGGACAGCGCCTCCGCCCGCCGCCCGGCCGCGGCAAGCGCCCGCACCAGCAGCAGCCAGCTCTCCTCGCGCAGTGGATCCTCGGCGACCAGTGCGCGCAGGTCGGGCAGCGCCTCGGCGGCGCGGTCACCGTCGATGAGCACACGGGCACGGGCCTGGCGGGCGGTCTTGCGCTGCTGCACCAAGCCGGCCAGCGGCACGCGCCAGGCCGGGGCGGACGGCAGATCCTCCACCGGGTCGCCGCGCCACAGAGCGAGGGCCTCGTCGAGCCGTCCACACTCGACGAGGCGGGAAAAGTCAAGCACATCAAGCTGTTCTGGGGCGAGGGTGAGACGGTAGCCCGGTGCCCTGGTCTCCAGCGCCCGGCCCAGTTTGGCACGCAGCGAACTGATGTAGGTCTGGACGTTGGCCATCGCCGACTTCGGCGGATCGGTGGGCCACAACACCTCGATAAGCTGGTCGACCGAGACACTGCGGCCGTGGTGCAGCGCGAGCGTGGCCAGCAGCATGCGCGGCTTCACCCCGCCCACGTGCAAGGGCAAGCCGTCCCGCAGCACTTCGAGCGGACCCAGAATGCGCAGCTCGAGTCCGTTCGCCATGCCGTTAAGCCTATGGGCTTGTAGGCCATTTGTAGAGGGCGTGAAGCCAAACGGTTGAAGCTGTGAAAATGCGAATGTCGCTTACGCGTGCGGCCGCCGTTGTTGCCATTGGTTTCGCCAGTACCGTCATCATCGCCCAACCGGCGCAGGCGGCGCCGGCATTCCAGCTGCCCTTCCCCTGTGGACAGACCTGGAACGGCAACAGCACGGCCAGCAGCGCGCACGTCTCCTGGGAAATCGACTTCAATCGCGGCTCCAGCGCCACGGCCGACCTCGGGGACACCGTGGTCGCCGCAGCGGCGGGCACCGTGGAACTCTCGGCGCATCAGGGTTCGACCAATGGATACGGCAACCTTGTCGTCATCAACCATGGAGGCGGGTACTACACGTACTACGCCCATCTGAACAGTCGCGCCGTCGTCGGCGGGCAAACCGTGCTTCGGGGGCAGGCGATCGGAAGCGTGGGCAACACGAGCCGCCCCGGCAACGGGATCTCGCCGCACCTGCACTACGAGGTGCGGTATCCGACCCGGTCCCAGTCGGACATCATCAAGGCGGTGTTCAACGGGAGCACGTTCGGTTACGGCGCGGCGAATGTGACGAGCAGCAACTGTGCCACGTCCTACGATCCGGCGGGCGTCTGCGGCGCCGGGTTCGAGATGGTCGACTCGCAGCGGCTGGGTTCGGCCGGCACGGCCAACCTGCTCTGGAAGAGTTCCACCAGCCAAAACTGTGCCGTCACGCTGAAGATGGCGAGCGTCGGCACGGGCACGGCCACCAGCGCGTTCCTTGAGCCACAGGGCACTTCGCGCACCACTGACTCCGGCAGTTTCGCCTACTACGCGGGTCCCATCGTCCGATCGGCGCCGGGATGTGTGAAGTGGGGAGGAAGCGCGGGCGGCTCAAGCTACACGTCCGGCTTCGAGCACTGCGGTTAGCCTTGCGCGCGCTGCCGGTGAGGTAAAAGAGGAGCGGGGGGGGGG
>JBIOYB010000699.1:0-6110 GCA_044869915.1 Allorhizocola sp. | reverse complement strand
CGATGGCAAACCGCAGCCCGTCGAGGGCAGCGGCCTTGCGCAGCAGGTTGGACGGCGGGTCGAGCCGGTCCGGGCGGGAGTTGATTTCGATGGCCTTGTCGTGGCGCAGCGCCGCCGCGAACACCGTGTTGGCGTCAAAGGAACTGGGCGGCCGGCGGCGCGACGACGCGTGCGCCTCGTCGGTCACCACGGGCAGCTTGCGCCCGGTGCAGTGGCCCAGGATGTCCAGGTGCGGGTTGGCCAGCGCGCGGACCATGCGCCGGGTCATCGCGCCCTTGTCCATCCTCAGTTCGCTGTGCACGGATCCGACCACGACGTCGACCTCGGCCAGCAGATCGGGGTCCTGGTCGAGCGTGCCGTCGGCGAGGATGTCCACCTCGATCCCGGTCAGCACGCGAAACCCCGTCTCCGCAAGGGTTTCGTTGACCGCGGCGATCACCGCCAGCTGCTGGCGCAGCCGGTCGGCCGACAGCCCGTTGGCGATGCGCAGCCGCGGCGAGTGGTCGGTGATGACCATATAGTCGTGCCCCGCCTGCGCGGCCGCGAGCACCATGTCGTGCAGGGTGTCGCCACCGTCCGACCAATCGGTGTGGGTGTGACAGTCCCCACGAAGCGCCTGCCTCATATCTGACATTGTGCTTTCCCACCCGAAGCCCTAAGTTGCCGAGACATGCCGGTTGAGCCGATGCCCACGGGAGAGTACCGGATGGTCACACAGCACGCCTTCGACTACGGGGTCACCGAGGACCCGCAAGCACACGAGGAGGACGCCGGCTCGGTCGGCGACTACCGGCTCCTGAGCATGCTCCTGGGCACGCTCATCGGTGCCGGGATCGCCTCGCTGAGCTTCAAGCTCGCGGTCACCGAGGCCGAGCGCAACCAATGGCTGATCTTCCTGCTCATCGCCGGTGTGCTTGGCGCCGCGGCCGGTGAGGCGTTCGGCTTCGGCATGTCGCGGTGGTTCGACGTGAAGCAGTATCACGTCATCAAGCGCTGGCGGGTCACGCTGTCGGTGATCATCGTGCTGGTCGTCGCGACCGGCCTGATCGCCTCGACGCCATACGTCTTCGACGACCGCGACAGCCTGACCAATCGCGGCATCGCGCTGTCGGCGCTGGCGATCGTCGGTGGCCTGCCCACGGCCGCGACCCTGGCAGGGATCAAGCAGGTGGCCGCCGACCCGCTGCCGGGCGGGCCGGGCCAGCAGCTGGCCGCCATGCTGCGCCTGCGGCAGATGGCCACGCGCATGCTGAGCCAGCTGGGCGTGCTCGTGCTGCTGATCATGGCGGTCAACGGCGCGGCCGCCAACTGGGGTCACATCCGGCAGAACCCCAACGTGGTGATCTTCTCGGGCGCGGTGGCCTCGTTCATCATCGCCATCATGTATGTCCCGACCGCGAGCGCGCTGCGCCGCCGGGGCGCCATCTTCGTCGCTCGCCACTTCTCGCTCGCCGACACGCCGATCGATCAGCTGGCCGGCGCGGCCGAGGACCGGCAGAAGGTGGAGAAGATGCTGGGCCTGGACCAGACCACGTTCGGCGAGCTGAAGGCCGGCTTTGTGGTGCTCACCCCGGTCGTGGTCGGCCTCATCGCCACCGTGCTCAAACCGGGAGCGTGAAGAGGCCAAACCGCGGGTGGACCTCGCCGCCGAGATACCTGAAGTAGCCGCCCACGACCAGTTGGCCCAGCTCGGCGCTGGCGGTCATCGCCCGCACGCCGACCGTGCCGCTGGCATCGGCGCTCCAAGGCTGCAGCGCGCCGGTGCGGTCCACGGCCGCGAGCTTGACCCGCGGGTCCGAGCCGTCGAGGCACTGGCTCCCCGCGTGGCCGGAAACTGTGCCGACCCGGCCGCTGCGGCACACCCGATCGAAGTGCCCCCCGAGGTAGACCAGCCCGTCCAGGATGGCGATGGCCTGCACGTCACCGTCCAAAGTGACCGTCCATTGGGGATCACCGAACAGGTTCATCGCCTGGGCCCGCCCGCCACCGCCGTCGATCCCCGCGTAGAGCAGGTCGCCATCGATCTGCAGCGTGCTGACGTAGGCGCGCACGCGCGACACGAACGTCTTGTCGACCTGGCCGGTGGCTGGGTCGACGGCCGCGAGCTTCTGCGTCTTGGGCACGTTGTTGACGTCGTCGAACTTCCCGCCGAGGTACACCCGGTCGCTCGTGACGAGCAGGCTGTGCACCGAGCCCGACAGCTTGGGCGCCCACGTCGGGTCGAGGGCGCCGCTCTCCGCGTCGAACGCCGCCACGCCGGAGCGTTTCACCCCGTCGACCGACGTGATGGTCCCGCCTATGTAGAGCCGGCCGTGCCCGACCGCCACCTTGTTGGGATGCCCGTAGATGCTGTGCTGGAACGTCGGGAGCAGCCCCGCCGTGTCGAGGTCGAGCTTGGCCAGGTTGTCCCGGCTCTGCAGGTTGACCGATTGGAAATCGCCGACGATGTACATGCCCGTCGAGTCGATCGCGATGTCGGCCACCGTGCCGTCGGCGACGGGCGTCCAGTCCAGCAGCGAGCCGGTGGCGGCGTCCACGGCGGCAAGCCGGATCCGTTCGAACCTGAGGCCGCCGTATATCGCCTCCGTGAAGTCGCCGCCGACGTAGATGATGTCGCCCCAATAGGCCACGGCGTGGACCGGGCCGTTGAATGTCGTCGACGGCACGGGGTGGGGATCCACCGGTACCGCATAAGCCTCCTGAGCCATCAGGAGAGCCGCGGTTACCAGGGCGGAAACGAATAGGCGGCGCACGTCATGTGAAACGATCAACCCCTCGAATAGGCTGCGAGCGTGAATATCGCGGTGATCGGGCTCGGACTCATCGGCGGCTCGCTGTTGCGCGGGCTGGCCCTGACCGGCCGGCATCGAGTGCTCGGGTTCGATGCCGATCCGGCGGTCCGCGCGACGGCCCGCGACGCCGCGGCGAGGATGCCGGCGGGCCAGCGGTGGCAGATCACGGCGGCGGTCCGCGACGCCGCCGCGGATGCCGATCTCGTCTTTTTGGGTGTACCACTGACGTCGCTCGACACCGCGTTGGACGCGCTGGTTTCCAGCGGTTTCCACGGCCTGATCTCGGATGTCACGTCGGTCAAGGGCCCCGTGCGCGAAGCGGTCGCCGAGCGGCTCAAGCGCGCGGCCACCCCGGTCGCGGGTTATGTCGGCGGGCATCCTATGGCCGGGCGCGAGGTTTCGGGCTTCGCCAACGCCGATCCGAAGCTGTTCACCGGCTGTGCCTGGGTGCTGTGCCTGGACGATCCGGTGGCGCTCGACGACTGGCTGACCGTCGCCGGCCTCGTGACCGAGCTCGGTGCGCGCGTCGTGCCGGCCACGACCGAGGAGCACGACCGGGCCGTGGCCGCGATCAGCCACGTGCCGCACATCGTGGCCAACGCGCTGGCCGCGCTGGCCGCCGACGATCTGCTGGCGCTGACGCTCGCGGCCGGCTCGTTCCGCGACGGCACGCGGGTGGCGGCCACCCGGCCCGAGCTCGTCGCGGCGATGTGCGGTGGCAACGCGTCCGCGGTTCACGATGCGCTTGGGCGCCTGATCGAGCGGCTGGACGCGGCGTCGGAGTTGCTGGGCAAGCGCGACCCGATCCCGGCGGTGAAGCGGTGGGCGCGGGAGGGGCACGAGGTGCGGGCGGCGTGGCCGCCGGATCCGGGGCGGCCGCAGCGGGTGCCGGTCAACGCCGAGACGTTGCTGCGGTTGGGGCGGGCCGGCGGCTGGATCACGCAGGTCGAGCCGGACCGGCGAAACGTGATCGGCTTCCTGCCGGTTAGGTAGTGCATGAGCGAGGGCTTGTCCCGAGTGAATCAACCGACTTGCCCCGCGGAGCACAGCGAAGCGAGGCCATTGGGCGAGGGCTTGTCCCGAGTGAATCAACAGGCATACCCCCCGCAGCGCGGCGGAGGGAGGCCATCGAGACGGCCTTCTTTACGGGAGCCTCATCCGGTGCGGGCCGGGGCCGTGCTCATCGGCAGCCTCGCGGCCGGGGCGTGGCTGCTGTCGTTCGGATTACTCAGCGTTACACTGCGTGGCTATCTGTCATGGACCGCGTTTGCCGGGGTCATGGCATGGGTGTCGGCTATTGTCCTCGCGCGCGGCGGTGATCGGGGGGTCGCGGTGGGCGTAGCTGCGGCAACGGGCGTCGCATGGGCCGTGGCGGTGCTGTCTGTCCTGGCCGAATGGGTGCGACAGGGCTTCTGGCCGGTATGAAGCGGCGCCCTCGCAGATTACGATGAGTATCACCGGTCGTTGTCAATGAGGGACATTGTCACTGGGGAGAACCGTCTCTGGGGGGACGGCCGTGAGAGACACTGTCGCAAGGGACAGGAACATCGACACTTGGGGGAGTCACGTGTCCTTGGTTAGCTCCGCGCACTTTGCCGCCGCCGTTGTCCGGGGCAAATCGGGGTGGACCGCATCCGAGCTCGATCTCGATGGCCTCGCCGACATCGATGAGGTCGCCGATCAGCTGCGCGATGTCGACCCCGACGCCAATATCTCCCTGCTGTTCGTCGAGGCCGACGACGCCTATCTCGTCGTCATGCGGCTCGACGATGGTGAGGATCTGCGCGTGTTCGGGTCAGACTCGGTGTTCGCCGAGGAGTCCCGGCTGGGCGCCCTGCTGCTCAGCGATGTCGAGTCGCCGGCGGTCGAGATCGATCTGGATCTCGAGCTCGAGGAGAGCGCCGCGGGCGACGACGATGATGACGACGCCGAGGACAAGCCGGCCGCCGACCCGACCGTCGACCCGGTCGGCGATGCCGACCTGCTGTCTGATCTGGGCGTCTCGGCGCACAAGCTGCTGCAGCTGTGCGCGACCGACGGCATGCTGCCCTCCGACGTCACCGCCGAGCTGTGCCAGATGATCGGCTGCGGCGACGAGGTCGAAGAGCTGCGTGAGTCGTAATCACGATTTGTTGATGCGGCGCGCGCTTTCCGTTGCGGCGCAGTCGCGCGACGATGTGCCCGTGGGGGCCGTTGTTTACGACCCCCACGGCGTGGAGATCGCGGTCGGGCACAACGAGCGTGAGGCGACGCACGACCCGACCGCGCACGCCGAAGTCGTGGCGCTGCGCCGGGCGGCGGCCTCGCTCAAGTCGTGGCGGCTGGACGGGTGCACCCTTGTGGTGACCGTCGAGCCGTGCACGATGTGCGCCGGGGCGATCGTGCTGGCGCGGGTCGCCACGGTCGTCTTCGGCGCGTGGGAGCCCAAGACGGGCGCGGCCGGTTCGCTGTGGGATGTGTTGCGGGACAGGCGGTTGAATCACCGCCCCGAGGTCTATGGCGGCGTGCTGGAGGACGAGTGCGCCGAGCTTATGAGGAAATTCTTCCGGTGAGGTGCGGCTTGCCGGTGCGGGCGTCAAACAGGTGCAAGCCGTTGGCAGCGCCGGATGTGTAGCTGAATCCCACCTTGCCGGGCAGATAGATGGGCAGCTTGAAGGCGACGTCGACGGTCAGCCGGTCTTCGGGCACGCGCCCCTCGAGCGCGGCCAGGCAGCGGGCCTTGCTCCACATGCCGTGCGCGATCGGGCGCTTGAAGCCGAACAGGCGCGCGCCGATGAGGGACGTGTGGATGGGGTTGCGGTCACCCGAGACGCGGGCGTAGGCCGTGCCCACCCGCGGACCCACGCGCCAGATGGCATGGGGGACAGGTGGTTCCGAGGTCTCTTTGGGCGAATCCCCCGGCCGCGTGATGCGCAGGTAGGTGGAGAGGTCGCGCCAGATGGGCGCGCCGTCCACCTCGGCCGTCGTGACCAGATCAAACTGCGTGCCCCTGGCGTGCTCCCGCAGCCCTTCGGCGTGCGCGGTGAGCGTGAGCCGGTCGGCGGCGGTCAGCGCGCGCTCCTGCTCGACGCGGTTGGCGATGTGGACGAGGCCCACGACCGGGAACGGGAAGTCGGGCCGCGTCATGACGCCCATCGCGAGCGCAAACCCGAGCACGTGCGGGTAGGTGGCGGGCAGGCGGTCGCTCGTGCGGAACCCGCAGACGCGCTGGTATTCGGCCAGGTGCGCCGGGTCGACCGTCACCTCCCGGGTCAGCGCGATGCCGGGCAGCTCCGACGGGCGCGAGCGCGGGATCAGGGTGAGCGCTGCTTTCGCGTA
>JBIOYB010000698.1:0-2282 GCA_044869915.1 Allorhizocola sp. | reverse complement strand
GCACGGGGACCGCCGCCGAGCCATCAGTTCGCCGCGGCGAGAGTGGCCTCGACTTCCCGGGCACGGGGGTGGGCAAACTCGGTCAGCATCGTGAGGGCGGCGCGCAGCATTGGACGGGCAGCGGCGGAATGGCCGACCTCGCTGAGCATGGTGCCGAGGTCGGCCAGGACAATGGCCGACCAACGGCGGTTACCCGTCGTGCTGAAGGTGATGGCTGACTGCCGGAAGGCGTTGGTGGCGTTGGGGATATCGTGGAGCCGGCGGTATGCCTGGGCCAGGTGGAGCTGACCGAGCCCGATGAGTTCGGCGTCGCCAAGTTGCTGCGCGAGATCCTGAGCCTGCCGCACGTATTCGACGGCGCGCTGATAATCGCCGGCGATGAGGTGCGCGACCCCGAGGTTGTCCAGGTTGCAGACGATCCCGCGCGGGTAGTCGAGCTCCTTGCACAGTTTCAGGGCCTGCCTGCAATGGCGCGCGGCGGCGGCGCCGTCGCCCAGCTCACCATGTGCCAGCGCGAGGTTTCCGTGGGCCAGCGCCTGACCAAAGCGATTTCTCGATGCCCGGAAGCGGGTGAGGGACTGCTCGAAGTAGGCCTTCGCGCTGTTCCAGTCGCTCATGTCAAGGTGGATGCATCCGAGCGAGTTGAGGGTGTATCCCTCGCCCTCGGGTTCGCCCGCGTCCCGGGCGGCCGCGCACGCGAGCCGGTAGAACTCCACGCCGTCCTGCCACGGGATCGCCTTGTCGAAGAAGGTGGTCATGGTCATCGCGATCCGCCACGCGTGCCCGGCGAAACCGTGCTCCGCGGCCCAGGCGACGATCGAGCGAAGGCACTCATACTCCTGCTCGAACCAGGCTCCCGCCTCCAACGCCGAGCCGAAGGCGGGCAGCGGCCCGGCCGGCTCATACGGAGCCAGGAAGTTGTGGCGGCGAGAGATCAGCATGCGGTCGGCGCTCGACGCCGCGTGCAGATACCAGTCCAACGTCCTGCGGACGGTGGCGTCGCGGTCGGTCGCCTCGTCGGCCCGGGCCATCTCGTTGGCATACAAGCGGATCAGGTCGTGCAGCTCGAAACGGCCCGGCCGGCGCTGCTCCACGAGGTGGGTCGCGACGAGTTGGTCGAGGGCGGCCTGAGCCTGCGCCACCGGCACACCGGCGATGGCCGCGGCGGTGCGCGCGCTGATGTCCCTCGCCGGGTGCAGGCCCAACATGCGGAACATCGCCGCGGCGCCCGCGCCAAGCGCCTTGTAAGACCATGACAGCGCTGCCCGCAGGTTGCCGCGTGTGCCCGCCTCGCCGGTGTCCACTGTGTCCAGTCGCGCCTGCTCGTTCTCCAGCGCGGCAACGACTTCGGCAAGTGAACCCGCGCGCTGGGCCCGCTCGGCGACGATCGCGATGGCGAGCGGGAGCCGGTCACAAAGCTCGACCAGCGCGATCGCGGCGGCGGGATCCTCGGCGACCCAGCGCTGCCCGACAACACCGGCGAGCAGCTGGACCGAATGCTTGCGGTGCAACGGGCGCAGGGTGACCCGGCGCGCTCCGTCCTCAACGGACAGACCGCGCAGCTGGTTGCGGCTAGTCACGATCACCAGCGCCTTGGTCCCGGGCAACAGCGGCCGGACCTGTTGGGCGTCGCGGGCATTGTCCAGCAGGAGCAGGACTTGACCGCGAGCCAATGTGCTGCGCAGCAAGGCAGATCGTTCTTCCGGCTGCGACGGGATCAGCTCGCTGCGGACGCCGAGCGCCCGCAACATCGTCTCGGCGGCGGCGGACGGCGTGACCGGATCCCCGGGACCGTAGCCGCGAAGGTTGACGTAGATCTGTGTGGGGTAGCGATGAGCCACCCGGTGCGCCCAGTGCACGGCGAGCGTGGTCTTGCCGACGCCCGGTGCGCCGTCGATCGAGATGATGGTCGGCGTGCGGACAGCCGGGTAGGGCAGCAGCGTGTCGAGCGTCGTCAGCTCGTTGTCGCGTCCCGTGAACCGGGCGATGTCATGCGGCAGTTGTTGCGGAGCGGGCGCTTCGACCGTGACCTCGTCGGCCGGTCCCGTGCTGCCGTCGAGGAGGATCTCCCGTTGGAGCGCGACGAGGCGCTCGCTCGGCTCGAGGCCCAACTCGTCGCGCAGCGTCGCGCGCACCCGTTGGTAGGCCTCGAGTGCCTCGGCTCGGCGCCCCGCCCGGCCAAGCGCGATGATCAGCAGCCGCCACAACGATTCGCGGGCCGGATGGCTGCCGGTCAGGTCGCGTAGCTCGGCGATGAGCGGCTCGGGCCGGCCCGCATCGAG
>JBIOYB010000697.1:0-3424 GCA_044869915.1 Allorhizocola sp. | reverse complement strand
CGAAGAACGTGGCCGTGGCCGCGTAGATGTCGGTCGACGGCGATGCTGCCGCGCCCGCCCACTGCTCGGGCGCCATGTAGGACGGGGTGCCGGCGTGCGCGCCGATCAGGCCCGCGCGGGCGGCGATGCCGAAGTCGGCGAGTTTGCTCTGCCCCTCGCGGTCGACCAGCACGTTTTCGGGCTTGTAGTCGCGGTGCACGATGCCGCGCTCGTGCGCGGCGGCCAGGCCCAGCAGCGAGCCCTTGAGCACGACCAGCGCGGACTGCGGCTCGGTCGGCCCGTGCTCGCGCAGGATCGCGCGCAGCGCGACGCCGTCGACGAGCTCCATCACGATGGCCGAGCCCTCGGGCGCCTCGACGTATTCGTACAGCCGTGCGATCTGAGGGTCTTCGACCTCCGACAGGATGCGCGCCTCGGCGCGGAACGCCTCGACGAACTCGGGGTCTCGGCTCAGGTGGTCGGCCAGGTACTTGATGGCGACCTTGGTGCCGGTGGCCTGGTGCTCGGCCAGCACGACCCGCCCCGAAGCCCCCTTGCCCAACTCTCGCAGCTCAATGTATCCAGGCATGGACCAACCCATGAACCCGCCTCCCCTCCTCGGCCTTGGATAGTAGGCCCCCTTCGAGTGACGGGCATTAGGGTGACGGGTTTCCGACCATCCACCAAACAGCCAGGTCAGTCACCCTCTGTGAGGGTCGGATGACTTCCTGACATGTTTCTGGCCGGTAGAAGTTGCGGTAGCTCGCTGTTGATGTTGATGTTACTGGCAGTGACGAATGAGGTTCGCAAATGACTGGACGTCGCTTTGACCTGCGGCGTAACGTCGTCGGCAAGCGCATCGCTTGATGAGACACCCGGGTGTCATTGCCCGATCGGATTCTTCCGATCGCGAGCACCAGGCGGAGCGTGGGGGATGGGTGGCACATAGCCGTTGGGGGACGGCGCCACCTGAGAACCGGTCGGCTGGCCGGCGACGCTAACGGGGGTGAGCGTCGCAGGGCCGGCCACCGGTGTATATGGGGTATTTTATCGGATCCCACTCGATCGTCGTCGTGGCCGGAGGGCCAGAAAGCGTTTTCCCTGCTTCCGGGTGTGACGACGATCAAGCAGGGAAGATCAACGGCCCTGGGCCGCCACCGCCGCGGCCGCCTCGGCAGCCGCCTCGGGGTCGAGATATTCTCCGCCCCGTTTGACCGGTTGCAGGTCGTCTGTCAGGTCGTAGCGCAGCGGCATCCCGGTGGGGATGTTCAGCCCGACGATCTCCTCGTCGGAGATCCCGTCCAGGTGCTTGACAAGCGCGCGCAGCGAGTTGCCGTGCGCCGCGATCAGCACGGTCCTGCCGAGCAGCAGATCGGGCACGATCCCGTCGAACCAGTACGGCAGCATGCGCGCCACGACATCCTTGAGGCACTCGGTGTGCGGCAGGGGCACGCCGATATAACGCGGGTCACCAAACTGCGACCACTCGTCATCCTCGGCGATCGGCGGGGGAGGCGCATCGTATGAGCGGCGCCACAACATGAACTGCTCCTCGCCGAACTGCGCGAGGGTCTCCTTCTTGTTCTTGCCCTGCAGCGCGCCGTAATGCCGCTCGTTGAGCCGCCATGACCGGTACACCGGGATCCAGTGCCGGTCGGCGGCATGCAGAGCCAGCTCGCCGGTGCGGATCGCTCGCCGCTGCAGGCTCGTGTGCATCACGTCGGGCAGCAGGCCGTGCTCCTTGAGCAGCTCGCCTCCGCGCCGGGCCTCGGCCTCACCCTTGGCGGTCAGGTCAACGTCGACCCAGCCCGTGAAGAGGTTCTTGGCGTTCCATTCGCTTTCGCCGTGCCGCAGCAGCACGAGTGTTCCGACCATGTCCTGCATCTTTCCATGTGATGGCGGACACCAACTAAATGGCGTGACAGTGATCCGCTGTGTAAGGAACACTATCGCCGTGCGTGGCTTACCAAAGATCTTCTGGGCGCTCTGGACCGGCACACTGATCAATCGCAGCGGCGCCTTCGTCATGCTCTACCTCGAGATCCACATGGTGGCCTACTACGGGTTCTCCGCCACGTTCGCCGGGCTTGTGCTCGGCCTGTTCGGCGCGGGGCTCGCGGCCGGCTCGCTGACTGGCGGCGTCCTCGCCGACCGCTGGGGCCGCCGCGGCACGCTCCTGATCTCGCATGTGATGCAGGCCGTCACCGCCGTCATCGTAGGGCTCACCTTCGAGGCCGGATGGATCGCCGTTCTGGCGACGGTCTTCGGCTTCTGGAATGGTCTGGGCCGGGCGCCGTTCAGCGCGACGATGGTCGACGTGCTCGGGCCGGACGCCCGCCTGCGCGGCATGAACCTCAACTATTGGGCGATCAACCTGGGCTTTTCGGTGGCCGCAATCCTCGCGGGCGTGCTGTCGAGCACCCCGCACATGACGGTCTTCCTGCTCACCGCGGGCGCGCAGCTGGCCACCGCCGGGGTCGTGTTCAAACTGATCCCCGAGACCAGGCCCACTCTGGTAAAAGTCGAAACGGTGAAACCGACCGGGAGCCTCAAGGCTGTGCTCACCGACCGCGTTTTCCTGGTGTTCGTCGCGCTCAACCTCGGCCTGTGGGTGGTGATCGAGGCGTGCAAGCTGATCCCGATCGCGATGCACCAGCGCGGGCTCGACCCGGCCGACTACGGCACGGTGATCGCGGTCAACGGCGTGATGATCGTGCTGGGCCAACTGTTCGTGCCCAAGCTCATCGGCAATCGCAAGCGCACGCACGTCCTGGCCGCCGCGGCCCTGCTGGTCGCGCTCGGCATGGGCGCCGTCGCCATCGCGGGCACGGTCCCGCTTCTCATGCTGACCGTGGTCGTGTGGACCGCGGGCGAGATGATCAACGCACCGGTCAACGGCGCCTACATCGCCGACCTGTCGCGGCCGGAGATGCGCGGACGCTACCAGGGCGTCGCGTCGTCCAGTTTCACCCTGGCCAACTTCATCGCGCCGGTGCTCGGTGGCATACTCCTCGATCACGCCCCGCCGGCGACGCTGTGGGTGGTCCTGGCAGGCCTCGGGGTGGCTGTCGCGATCGGACAGATCGTGACCGGTCCCGCCCGCGAACGCCGCGCCGCGTCTCTTTCACAGCCCCAGGGGGTGCCGGTTGCGGCTGTTTCCACAACCTAAGATTTTCGGGGGGTTGCCGCGCGCGTTCTGGGCGTTGTTCGGCGCGCTGCTCGTCAACCGGGCGGGCGCCTTCGGGATGATGCTGCTGCCGACATACCTGACCACCGTGCGCGGCACGAGCCTTGCCGTCGCCGGGTTGGTGACGGGTGCCTACGGCGCGGGCGGCGCCGTAGGCACCCTTGCCGGCGGTGTGCTCGCCGACCGCTGGGGGCGCAAGAAGTCCTATCTGGCGGGCACGGTCTCGGCGGCGATGCTCATGCTGGCGCTCGGGTTCGC
>JBIOYB010000696.1:0-14880 GCA_044869915.1 Allorhizocola sp. | reverse complement strand
ATGTGGCGCACCACCGACAGGTCGTGTGCGATGAAAATGTAGGACAGGCCGAGCTCGTTTTGCAGCTCCTCCAACAGGTTCATCACCTGCGCCTGGATGGAGACGTCCAATGCCGACACCGGCTCGTCGCAGAGGATGATTTCCGGTTTCAGGGCGAGCGCTCGGGCGATGCCGATGCGCTGCCGCTGTCCTCCCGAGAATTGATGTGGATACCGGTTGATGTGATCGGGATTCAGACCCACCAGCTCGAGCAGCTCGTGCACGCGCTTGCGGACCTGGTTCCTCGGCGCCACATCGGGGTGGATCTGGTATGGCTCGCTGACGATGTCGCCAACGGTCATCCGTGGATTAAGCGATGTGTATGGGTCCTGCATCACGAGCTGGATGTTGCGCCGCGCCCGGCGCATCTGATCGCCCGACAGCTTGGCCGTGTCTTGCCCGCGCACCACGATCGAGCCGCTGGTCGGCCTCTCCAACCCGACCAGCAGCTTGGCCAGGGTGGACTTGCCGCAGCCAGACTCGCCAACGATGCCAAGGGTTTCGCCGCGGTTGAGGGTCAGGTTGATCCCGTCGACCGCCTTCACGTCCCCATACTTGGCCTTGAACAGGACTCCCCGGGTGAGCGGGAAATACTTGACCAGATCCTTGGTCTCGAGCACCACGTCACTCATCGCCCCGCACCTCCTTCCAGAAGTGACACGCGCTGCTGATGCCCGTTTGGACGGGGTGAAGCGGCGGCACAGGATCGGCCTTGCACACGTCCTTCGCGTAACGGCAGCGTGGGTTGAACGAGCAGCCCGCCGGGATCCGAGTGAGGTTCGGCGGCAGGCCCTTGATGACGTTGAGCTGCTGGCCCTTGAGGTCGACCCGCGGGATCGACTCGAGCAGGGCTTTGGTGTAGGGGTGCGACGGCTTGGCGTAGATGTCGTACACCGGAGCCTTTTCCACGATCCGGCCCGCATACATGACGTTGATCCGGTCGGCCACATCGGCCACCACGCCCATGTCGTGCGTGATGAGGATCAGCCCCATGTTGCGCTCGCGCTGCAGGTCGGCCAGCAGGGCCATGATCTGGGCCTGCACGGTGACATCGAGCGCGGTGGTGGGCTCGTCGGCGATGAGCAGCTCCGGGTCGAGCGCCAGCGACATCGCGATCATCACGCGCTGCCGCATGCCGCCGGAGAACTGGTGCGGGAAGTCGTTGACCCGCTGCCGGGCCGCCGGGATCTTCACCAGGTCGAGCAGCTCGACCGCGCGCTTCTTGCCGTCTGCACGGGTCATGCCGCGGTGCTTGCGGAACAGCTCGGCGAGCTGGAATCCGACCGTGAACACCGGGTTCAACGCCGACAGCGCGTCCTGGAAGATCATTGCGATCTTGTTGGCGCGGATCAGCCGGCGCTCCTCCTTGCGCCGCTTCAGCAGGTCGACACCGCGATATTTGATCTGGCCGCCGGTGACGAAACCCGGCGGCGTATCGAGGATGCCCATGATGGCCTGCGCCGTCACGGACTTGCCACAGCCCGACTCCCCAAGGATGGCAAGGGTTTCGCCCGAGTTGACCTCGAACGAGACACCGTTGATGGCCTTGGCGATGCCGACCCGCGTGCGGAACTCCACCCTCAGGTCTTCGACCGCGAGCAGCGGCGCGGATGGATCCGCGCCGGGAACGCTCGGGCCGAACCGGGCCTGCACATCGGTTGTTGGCACGCCGCTCACCTCAGCTTCGGGTCGAGGGCGTCGCGCAGCGCGTCGCCGATGAGGATGAAGGACAGCACAGTGCCGACGAGCAGCGCGCACGGGATGAGCGTCAGGTGCGGCCAGGTCTCGATGAAGTCGTCGTGCCTCGAGATCATCAGACCCCACGAGACGGCCGGCTCCTGCAGACCGACGCCGAGGAAGGTCAGCGTGGCCTCCGCCGCGACGAAGCCGCCGAGCGCGATGGTCGCGATCACGAACACCGGCGCGATGGCGTTGGGCAGGATGTGCCGAAACATCAGCCGGGAGTTGGTCGCCCCCAGCGCCTTGGCGGCCTGCACGTAGTCGAGGTTTTTCGCCGCGATCACGCTGGCGCGCATGATGCGCGCAACCGTGGTCCAGCCGAGCACGACGAGCACCAGCGTGATCGTCCAGATGCTGTACTTGCGCAGCATGCCGAGGATCACCAAGGCGCCCAACAGGAACGGCAGGGCGAACACGATGTCGATCAGACGCGAGATGACCGCGTCGACCCACCCACCGTAGAAGCCCGCCAGCACGCCGAGCGGCAGGCCTATCGACACGATGCCGACGGTGGCGTAGATCGCAATCTGCAGCGATGGGCCGGCACCGTAAACCGCGTGGCTCCAGTAGTCACAGCCGCGTTGGCTGGTGCCCATCCAGTGGTCTGGCGAGAAACCCCGGAACGGCCACATCGGCATCCCGCTGCCGTAATTAAGCTGGCAGTCCTGCGGATCCGCCCGCGTCCACAGCTTCGGAATGAACGCGAACGACAGCATGATCAGGATGTAGACGCTTGAAATCACGAATATCGGATTGCGAAGCAACTCGCGACGCGCGTCGCTCCAGAGGCTGGCGTTGTGCTCCTTGGACGGCTCGCCGCCGGGTGTGTGCGCGGGCGCGCCCGGCGGATCCACGCTGATGGTCGAAAGTGGTTCACTCATAACGAATCCTCGGGTCGAGCACAGCGTAGAGCAGGTCCACCAGCAGGTTCAGCACCAGGTAAACCAGCACCAGGACGGTCGTCAGCCCAAGCAGAACCATGGGCTCACCGATGAAAATGGCCCTGAGGATGGTAAAACCGACCCCAGGCACCCGGAAGACGCCCTCGGTCACCACTGCGCCGGCCATGTAGCCGCCAATGGACAACCCGAGCGTGGTGACGACCGGGATCAATGAGTTTCGCAGGGTGTGCACGCCGATGACACGGCCGGTGGTCAGCCCTTTGGCCTTGGCCGTACGCACGTAGTCGGCACGGAGGTTTTCCAGCAGACTGCTGCGGGTGAGCCGGGCCGTCGTGGCGATCGTCAGCGTGCCCAAAACAATGCCGGGCAAGATCAGGCTCAGCCACGGGAATTCCGCCTTGTATGCCGCTCCAAACAACCCGCGGCCCAGCCATTCCGGCGCATTGAGGTCGTTGCGAAGCCAGTTGCCGAACTTGACCCCGACGAACTTTTGCACGAGAACGGCCGAGACGAAGATCGGTACCGAAATCATCAGAACCGTCACGATCCTGATCACATAGTCGGAGAACTTGCCGTTGCGAAGGCCGGCAAGCACGCCCGCGGAGAGGCCGAGGATGGCCTCCACGAGAAATGCGATGAGGGTGAGCTTGATCGTGTAGGGCAGGGCGTCGGCCAGGACGTCGGTCACGTCGCGGCGCGGAGAGAGGCTCTGTCCGAAGTCGAACCTCAAAAAGATGTCCTGCAGGCGCTCCCAGAACAGGCCGACGCAGGGATTGCCCTTCTGCTTGAGGCAGGGATCGCCGAGCCCGAACTGCTCGGTCATCTGGCGCAGTTGGTCTTCCGGCGGATTCCGGTCGCCGAATAGGGACCGGACCGGGTTGCCTCCAAATTGGATCGCCATGGAGGTCAGATAGTGAAGCAGGAACAGTGTTCCCAGGACAGTGGGGATGAATTGCAGCAGACGTCGCACGACGTAGCGCCCCATCTGGTCCTCCTCTCGGAGCCATCGGGGCGGCGCCAAAGCCCTTTCGCGCTTCGGCGCCGCCCCGCGTTAGGCGGATCAGATATCTATGAGCGTCGGATTACTTCATTGCGACGTTCTGCAGCTCGATACCGGAGATAGTGTTGTACGGGATGCCCGTGACCTTGCTGCTGTAGAGCACGGTCGCCTTGCCCCACCACATCGCCACCACCGGCACGTCGCGGATGAGGATGTCCTCGGCCTGCTGGTAGAACTTGATGCCCTCGTCGAACGTCTTGGCACCATCGCCCTTGGCCACGAGGCCATCGAATTCCGTGTTGGCGTAGCCGGAGTTGTTCGACGAGCCGCCCGAGCCGTAGAGCGGGGCCAGGTAAGTCTCGAGCACCGGATAGTCGGGGTTCCAGCCGAGGCGGAACATGCCCGTGAACTTCTTGTCATCCGCGGTCTGCAGGTACTGCGGGAACTGCAGGGTCTCGTTGATCTCGTATTCGATGCCGAGGTTGGCCTTCAGCTGGTCACCGACCACGGCAAGCCATTCTGCGTGACCCGCACCGGCGTTGGCCCACAGGACCAGCTTGCCACCGGTCCAGCCGCCGGCCTCCTGCAGCAGCGCCTTGGCCTTGGTCACGTCGAACTTGCACGACGCGCAGTTGCCCGGGCGGCTGCCGCCCTGGAAGTTAGGGCTCACGTAGCCCTCGGCCGGACGGAAGCGACCGAAGAAAATCTTGTCGATGATCTGCTGACGGTCGATGGCCATCGAGATCGCCTGGCGGACCTTCACGTTCTTGAACCGGGCGTCGTACATCGGGAAGCCGACGTAGGTGAAGCTGTTGCTGGCCTGCTCGAACAGCGTCTGCTTGTAGGCGGCGACGGCGTCCTTGTACTTCGCCGGCGGGACGTTGTCGAAGATGTCCAGCTCGCCCGCCTCGTAGTCGGCGTAGCCGGTCGTGTTCTTGTCGTAGATCTTGTAAACGATCGCGCCGACCTTGCCGGCCTCACCCTTCCAGGTGCTGCTCTTGACGACCTTGACCTCGACGTTGTGCTTCCACGACCCGTCCATCTTGTAACGGCCGTTGCCGATCGGGGTCTCGTTGCACTTCTTGGTGTCGGCCAGGCAGGCCTTGGCCATCGGGTAGAAGCCCGCGTAGCCAACCATCGCCGGGAGGCCGACGAAGGCCTTGTCCAGGGTCACGGTGAAGGTGCTGTCGTCCACCTTCTTGACGCCGCTCATCGTCTTGGCCTTGGGCTCCGGCGCCTTCTGCGGTCCGTCCCCGTCCGGGTCCTCCGACTGGGTGTCGGCGTAACCCACGATGTGCGACATGAAGTACGAGTTGGGCTGGGCGTTGGGGCCGAAAGCCACCCAGTTCCACGCGTCGATGAAGGAGTCCGCGGTCACGGCCTCACCGTTGTCGAACGTGTAGCCCTTCTTCAGCTTGATGGTCCAGGCCTTGTTATCGGTCGAGTCGATGCTCTCAGCAAGCTGATTCTTCACGGCGCCCGTCTTGGCGTCGAACTCCACCAGGCCGGCATAAAGCTGACGCACGACGTTGATCGACGGTGCGTCGTTGTTACCGGGCGTAAGGCCCGCTGGCTCGGTGGCAAAGACACGGAGGGTGCCGCCGTCGCTGGGAGCAGAGGGCTCACCGGTCGACTGACAACCCGAAGCAAATAGCGCGATAGCGGTCCCAGCGACCGCTACCTTCATGGGGAAATTCCCGCGCATGCGTAAGCCTCCTCAGGCGCTCACGAGGGGGTGTGAGGTGGCCACACTCTCGCACCCCTGGACACACACGGGAAGGCCCTGATACCAACCCGTTACCTTGCCGGGACGGCAGTGATATCACCCAAACCGGATAGCGAGATCGAAAAATAGCGCTTTGACCTGCATCTTTAGCCGTGCCTTCAACTGGCTAGATCAAAAATGGAAACGTGACGGAAATGGATGTCCCAGCAAATGAGACCTGGTCACAGCAGTCTGCGGTCGGCCGCCCATCGAGAAAGCTCATAGCGATTGGACATCTGAAGCTTGCGGAGCACGTTCGAGACATGAGTCTCCACGGTCTTGATGGAAATGAACAGCTCCTTGGCGATTTCTTTATACGCGTACCCCCGGGCGAGCAGCCGCAACACCTCACGCTCCCGGTTGGTCAGCTGGTCGAGCTCGGGGTCGGCGAGGCTGCTGTCAGGCCGCGCGGCGAAGGCATCCAGCACGAACCCGGCCAGGCGCGGCGAGAACACGGCGTCTCCGTCGGCCACCCGCCGGATGGCGCCCACCAGGTCGTCCGGCGAGATCGTCTTGGTGACGTAGCCCCGCGCGCCGGCCCGGATCAGTCCAATCACATCCTCCGCCGCGTCCGAAACGGACAGCGCGAGGAAGCGCACCTGCGGGTGCGACTTGCGGATGGACTCGAGCACCGCGCGCCCGCCGCCGTCGGGCATGTGCACATCGAGCAGCACGACGTCGGGCTCGGTCGCGCCGATCATCGAGATCGCCTGCGCGACGGTCGCCGCCTCCCCGACGACGTCGACGTGCGCACCAAGCTCGGCGCGCACCCCGGCACGGAACATGCCGTGGTCGTCCACAAGGAACACTTTGAGCCGGTCGTCGGTCATGACGTTGTCTCCTCCTTTATCACGGCGACCGGCAGGGTCAGCCGCACCTCTGTGCCCTCGCCGGCGGCGCTGCGGATCTCCGCGTTGCCGCCGTGCCGAGCCATCCTGCCGATGATGGAGCCGCGCACCCCATGGCGCATATCCTCAACGCCGTCGATATCGAAGCCCACGCCGCGGTCGCGGACGAACACGCTGAGCTCGGCCGGCTCGACCTCGGCGTAGAGCGAGATCGTGGCGACGCCCGCGTGGCGGGCCGCGTTGACCATCGCTTCGCGCGCGGCGGCCACGATCGCGGCCACCTTTTCGTCCACCGTGCGGTCGCCCACGACGACGGTCTCGACCGCGATGCCGTAGGTGTCCTCGACCTCGGCGGCGGCCTGCTCGAGGGCGGCGGCGAAGTGCTCCGTGGGCGAGCCGGTCGGCTGGTAGAGCCAGTTGCGCAGCGAACGCTCCTGGCCGCGGGCGAGCCGCTGCACCGCAGCCGGGTCGGACGCGTTGCGCTGGATCAGCGCGAGCGTGTGCAGCACCTGATCGTGCACCATCGCGGCGAGCTCAGCGCGCTCCTGCTCGCGGATGCGGCCCTCGCGCTCGGAGCGCAGTGCCGTGAGCATCTTCCACAGCAGCGGTGCGGAGACCAGGCCGACGCCAGCCACCGCGATGACCGCGAACGCGATCGCCTTCCACAGGTCGGACCACTCGATGCCGACGTTGGCCGGCAAGTACACCGCGATCAGGCCGATGACCCCTGCCACGACCAGCGACCCGCCCGCGATGAACCGCAAAAGATAGCTGCGCCGGTCTTTGAGGCTGGTCAGGACGGTCAGCCAACCGTCGGTGGGCGACGCGGCCCGCTGCGACTGGTGCCAGATGATGCCCGCGCCTACCGCTATCAGCGCGACCAGCCAGCCCGCGATCATCGAGAACGCGTTGGCCTGATTGAGGATGGTCGCGGCGATCATCAGACCGATGCCGGCCAGAACGAAGGGCAGCAGGCGCAGCGGCTGCCGGCGCTGGGCGGGCTGGTCGGCCGTTGTCGGGAGCACGGCCCAGAACACGGCGTAGAGCAGGGCGCCGAGCCCATTGAACGGGGTCAACACCACGAACGCCACCCGGATCACCGTCGGCGACACCGAAAGGTGTGCCGCGATGCCGCCCGCCACGCCGGCGACCAAGCGGTCCTGCCGGGAGCGGGTGAGGCGGGGGCGGGTGGTGGTCTCGGACACAGGTAGATCGTTCCACGCCCGGACAGGCAGCGCCCACAGGAAAGCCCCGGAGTTAGTGACGCTAAGTTTCTCAGGGTTGGCTCAGGGTACGCGCCTGAGGCGGCTCGGACATGATCGGCAGCAGTATTTGAGCATGAGCGACGACACCGCGACGCCCAAGGACGCGCAGGGCACCATGCCCGATGAGCCGCGTCACGAGCCGCCACCGCAGGAGCCGTGGGCGGCACGCTTTGGCCTGGTGCGGCCCCGGCAGGGCCGTTTCCTAGCCGGCGTCTGCACGGCCATCGGCCGCGCGACGAACACCGATCCACTGCTCTGGCGGGTGCTGATCGGGGTGCTGGCCTTCTTCGGTGTCGGCATCGTGATCTATCTCGCGGGCTGGCTGCTGATCCCCGGCGAGGGCGACACCGCCTCGCCCATCGAGGCCCTGTTCGGCCGTGGGCGGTCGAGCACGTCGGCCGTGTTGACGCTCGTGCTGGGCGTGCTCACGGTCGTACTGCTGGGCGCCCTCACCGAAAGTTGGGTGGTGGCCATCATCGCGGCGGTCGCGCTGGCGGTGGCCGCACTGGCGATCAACCCGCGGCAAGGGCCACCGGCGCCTGCGGCCCCACCGCCTCCCCCGAATCCGTATGCCCCGCTGCCGAACCCGTATGTGCCGGTGACGGGGGCCGTGCCGCCGCCCGGCTCGTATCAGCCCCCGTTTGCTCCACATGGGCCTTACACGCCGCCGCCTCCGCCGGTACCCCCAATGCCACCCAAACCGAAACCGGAGCCGTCACGTCTCGGCCGCTTGATATTCGGCATCGTCCTCGTGGTCATCGGCACGATGGGCCTTGCCGACATGGCCGGGGTGTCGGTGCCCGCCGGGGCCTATGTCGCGGCGGCGCTGGGCGTCGTCGGGCTCGGGCTGCTCTTGGGCGCCTGGTATGGCAGGGCGCGCGGCTTCATCGTGCTGGGCCTGCTGCTCTCGCTGCTCCTGCCGATCATAGGGTCGGCCGACAAGGTCGAGCGGACCCGTGCCGGCAGTGTCCGTTGGAATCCGAGCACCATCGACCAGGTGGCCTCGGAGTACACGCACCAGTTCGGCGAGGCTCGCCTCGATCTGTCCGAAGTGGACTTCAGCAACCGCGACGTGGAGATCATTGCCGACATCTCGTTCGGCGACATGCGGATCATCCTGCCGCCCAACGTGGACACCACCATGGTCTCCAATGTGAGCTTCAGCGACGTCGTGGTCTTCGACCGCGAAAACAACGGCGTCGGCGTGGACAACCAGCAGACCGACCTCGGCGAGGACGGCGAGGGCGGCGGCAAGCTGCTGATCACGCTCAATGTCAAGTTCGGCCACGCGGAGGTGACCAGATGAAATCCCACCGGACCGATTCCCTTTCGCTTTTCTTCGGGGTGGCCTTTCTTTTGATTTCAGGGGGGTACCTCGCCAGCAGCTACCTGAGCTTCGACGTGCCCGAGGCCGGGTGGTTCATCGCCGGCGCACTGATCTTCCTTGGACTGGTCGGAGCGGTCACGGCGCTTGTGCCGCCGCGCCGGCGCAAGGAAGACAAAGAGGACAGGGAGGATGCGGGCGCGATCGAGGACGAGGAGCGCCCGGCTGACACGGAAAAGACCGGCGGGCCTATGCTGGCTGAGTGAGCCAGCTATCCTCCGCGTCCCTCGGACCCCTAGGTGAGATCAGCATCGGCGACCGTGCGGCCAGGACTCTGACCGCGGAGTTGGCCCGGCACACCGGGACCAAGACCGCGATCCTGGTCGGTGCGGCCGCCGATTCGCTTGTGCTGGCCGAGACGCTGGATTCACTGCAGCCCGGCGACCGGCTGACCGTGGTGTCGGCCGACAACACCCTGGCCGATCAGATCGCCACGATGGGCAGCTTCGTGCGCGACCGGGTCAAGGTCGTCCCCGACATCGCCGACGCCGAGGCGGCCGACTTCGTGATCGTCGCCGAGCCGCTCGTCGGCTCCGGCGAAGAGGCGCGCAGCACGGTCGACCAGCTCAGCAAGCTGGTGGCCGAGGGCGGGCTGCTGATCGTCGCGGCCGTCGCCCTGCCGGGCCTGTCCGGCGGCGCGACCGACGCGCTCGACCGGCTCGCCGCGCGGCAGGGTGTGGGCACCGACCTGGTGCTGCGCAACACTCCGCCGGTGCGGGTGCACAAGCTGCGCTTCAGCGAGGCCGATCCGGCCGTCGCGGCCATGCTCAAGCCCGCGTTCCGGCCGTCGAGCGTGCCGCTTGCCGGTTCCATGAATATCGACTCCAACGGCGTTGCGGCCGCGGGCATCGCGCTCGGCGCGGCCGTGCTGCTGCGGCTTGTGCGGCCGCGGTCCAAGGCGTGGCTCGTGCCCGCGCTCGCGGCTGCCCCGGTCGCGGCGTTTTTCCGCGACCCCGAGCGCGACATCCCGGCCGATCCGACCGCGGTCGTCGCGGCCAGCGACGGCAAGGTGCTCAGCGTGGAGCACGTGCGCGACGAGCGGTTCGCCGACGAGGAGTTCCTGCGGATCGCCGTGTTCCTGTCGGTGCTCGATGTGCACGTCAACCGGGCGCCCGTGGCCGGCAAGGTGATCGACTACTTCGTGGAGGACGGTGGCTACGCGGCCGCCATGAAGCCCGAGGCCGAGCACAATGTGGCGGCCTACACGGTGCTAGAGACCCCGGCGCGCGACAAGGTCGTGGTCGCGCAGCGCACGGGTCTGATCGCCCGCCGGATCGTGCAGCGTGCGCCGATCGGCGCGCTGCTGGCGCGCGGTGAGCGCTTCGGGCTCATCCGGTTCGGCTCCCGCACCGATGTCTACCTGCCGGCCGACAAGGTCGAGGCGGTCGTCGTGCCCGGTGACCGCGTTGCCGGCGGGTCCACGATTATCGCTCGCTGGCTCTGACTCCGTTCAGGTTCAGGCGAAGCCGTGCTTTTGCGCGTTGATGCCGGCGCGAAGCGTCCGACGTTAGCCGCTGCTGGGCCAAAGTTCGGCCTTTTGTCATACCCCCGGGATAACGTCGGGGTCATGGCGTTTGATTCACGACCACTGATCGCAGACGCTGCGATCAGCTGCCGCGCGGCAGCCGAGGGATATATAGGAAAGGTCTGTTTCAAGACCGGCCCACCCGAGCGCGTGGGCGTGGAGCTCGAGTGGACGGTCCATCACCGGGCCGATCCGGGCCTTCCACTCGACGTGCGGGCGCTCGCGTCGGCCCTCGGCCGGCACGCCCCGCCCACGCTTGACCCGGCAAGCGCTCACCATCCGCTGCCCGGCCGCAGCCTGGTGACGCTGGAGCCCGGTGGCCAGGTGGAGCTGTCCTCCCCGCCCGTGACCTCCCTGGCCAGGCTGATCGACGACATGACAGCCGACATCGCCCGCCTCTCCCGACTGCTCGACTCGTCCGGGCTCCGCCTGGGCGGCCGGGCCCGCGACCCGCGCGGGTCGGCGCAGCGCCTCATCCACACCCAGCGATACGAGGCGATGGAGCGCGCCTTCGACCGGGTGGGGCCGTGGGGGCGGGCGATGATGCGCGGCACGGCCGGGCTGCAGGTGTGCCTCGACATCGGGGCCAACGGGCGGGCCGAGGCCCGGTGGCACGCCGCCCATGTGCTGGGGCCGCCGCTGATCGCGCTGTTCGCCAATTCGCCGGGCGACGGGTGGGCCTCGGAGCGCATGCGCGTTTGGTATGAGACCGATCCGGTGCGCACGTTGCCGCCCGTGCTGGACGGGGATCCCGTCGGCGCGTGGGCGAGGCGCGTGCTGGAGACGCCGCTGCTGTGCCTGCGGCGCCCTTCGGGCGGGTGGGATCCGCCGGTCGGCCGGCTTGGGGCTTCCCCAGCGGAGCACAGCGGCCGGCCTGGGGCTTCGCCGGCGGAGCACAGCGGCCGGCTTGGGGCTTCCCCAGCGGAGCACAGCGGAGTCATGGGGAAGGCCCTTGCCGGAGTCACGGGCAAGGCCCCTGCCGCGTTGACGTTCGGCGAGTGGGTTGACGGCGCGTTGCCCACCCCGCCGACATTCGACGACCTCGACTATCACCTGACCACGATGTTCCCGCCGGTGCGGCCGCGCGGCTATCTCGAGGTGCGCTACCTCGATGCCCAGCCGGGCGGCGACTGGGTTTTGCCGCTGGCCATGCTTACCTCGCTCTTCGCAAGGGAAGAGACCGTCGATGCGGCCGCGGCGATCGCCGAGCCGGCCGCGGAGCGCTGGGTGCAGGCGGCACGGGACGGCCTGGCCGATCCGGTCATCGCCGCCGTGGTCCCACGGCTGGTCGAGCTCGCCTGTGCGGCCCTTGACGACACCGACCTGCCGACCGACACCAAAGCCGACATCGCCAGAGGACTGTCCACAAGGGAGGGACTGAAATGACCGAACTGGATATCCGCGCCCGCGCGGCGGCGGAGCTGGAGCGCACCCGCGCGCGGAGCCGGGTGCTGACCGACGCCGTTGACGACGACGACCTGATCCGCCAGCACTCGGCCCTCATGTCCCCGTTGGTGTGGGATCTGGCGCACGTGGGCAACCAGGAGGAGCTGTGGCTGGTGCGCGACGTGGGCGGGCGCGAGCCCGTGCGGGAGGACATCGACCATCTCTACGACGCCTTCCAGCATCAGCGCGCCGACCGGCCCAGCCTGCCGCTGCTGGGTCCGGCCGAAGCGCGGGCTTACGTAGGTACCGTCCGGGAAAAGGTCTTAGATCTTCTCGACACGGTCCGTCTGGAGGGCAGGCCGCTGGTGGAGGAGGGCTTCGCCTTCGGCATGATCGTGCAGCACGAGCAGCAGCACGACGAGACCATGCTGGCAACGCATCAGCTGCGCCGGGGTGAGCCCGTGCTCGCGGCGCCGCCACCGCCGGCGAGCGCCGGTCCGATCGTGGGCGAGGCGCTCATCGCGGGCGGGCCGTTCACGATGGGGACGTCGCTGGAGCCGTGGGCGCTGGACAACGAGCGGCCCGCGCATGTGGTTGAGGTGCCCGCGTTCTTCATCGATCGCGCGCCGGTGACCAACTCGCGCTATCAGGAGTTCATCGACGCGGGTGGTTACGAGGACCGGCGATGGTGGAGCGAGGCCGGGTGGGCCCATCGGGTCCAGGCCGGTCTCACCGGGCCGATGCACTGGTTCGGCGACGGGACATACGAACGGTTCGGCCGGCGCGAGCCGATCCTGCCCGACGAGCCGGTCGTGCACGTGTGCTGGTTTGAGGCCGACGCGTTCGCACGGTGGGCGGGCAAGCGCCTGCCGACCGAGGCCGAGTGGGAAAAGGCAGCGCGGCACGACCCGGCCACCGGCCGGTCGCGGCGCTACCCATGGGGCGACGGCGATCCGGAGCCGCGGCACGCCAATCTCGGACAGCGGCACCTGTCGCCCGCGCCCGTCGGGGCCTATCCCGAGGGCGCCTCGCCGGCGGGCGTGCATCAGCTCATCGGCGACGTGTGGGAGTGGACGGCGACCGACTTCCATGGTTACCCGGGGTTCAACGCCTTTCCATACAAGGAATATTCGGAGGTCTTCTTCGGTCCGGGATACAAAGTGTTGCGGGGCGGCTCATTCGGGACCGACGCGGCCGCGTGCCGCGGGACGTTCCGCAACTGGGACTACCCGATCCGCAGGCAGATCTTCAGCGGGTTCCGGCTCGCGCGCGATCCGATGCCCGGCGAGGCCGCCTGATGTGCCGACATCTCCTGCACCTTGGGCGGGCGGCGACGCTGGCGTCGTTGCTCACCGAGCCGCCGCATTCGCTGCTGCGGCAAGCATGGGCGCCACTCGACATGCGTGGCGGAGGCACCATCAATGTGGACGGTTTCGGGGTGGGGTGGTGGCACGAGGACCGGCTCGTCCGCTATCGCAGCGACCGTCCGATGTGGAGCGACACCGGTTTTCTGGAGCTGACCCAGGTCACCACGTCCGAGGCGGTGCTGGGCGCGGTGCGCTCGGCCACCATCGGCATGCCGCTGGGCGTGACCGCGTGCGCGCCCTTCCTCGGCGACGGCTGGCTGTTCAGCCTCAACGGGCGCGTCGAAGGCTGGCCCGCCAGCATGGTCAAACTCGCCGAAGGACTGCCGGTGCTCGACCTGCTCACGATGGAGGCGCTCACCGATAGCGCGCTGGTGTGGGCGCTTGTGCGGCAGCGGCTCGGCTTGGGCGCCACGCCCGGCGAGGCGCTGCAATCCGTCGTGACCGAGGTGTGCGCCGCCGCGCCCGGATCACGGCTCAACCTCTTGCTCACCGACGGCCGGGTGGGGTTCGCGACCACGGCCGGCCACTCACTTTCGGTGCTGCGTGCGCCGGGACGGGTGGTGATCGCATCCGAACCATACGACGACGATCCGGGCTGGCTGGCTGTCCCGGATCGGCGCCTGCTCATGGCCGACAGGTCGGGATACACAATGGAGGAGCTGTGAAGATCGACGTTCGTCTGACCGAAGCCGACCTCGCGGAGCAGCTGCGCGCAGATGCGCGGCGCGGGCTGACCGCCGACCCAAAATGGTTGCCGCCCAAGTGGTTCTACGACGCGACCGGAAGCAAGCTCTTCGACCGCATCACCGAGCTGGAGGAGTACTACCCCACCCGGGCCGAGCGGGCCATCCTGGTCGAGCGGGCAGGCGAGATCGCGCGGGTCACGGGCGCCGAGACACTGGTCGAGCTCGGGTCCGGGTCGGCGGAAAAGACGCGGCTGCTGCTCGACGCGCTGCACGGGCACGGCACGCTCGGGTGGTTCGTGCCGCTCGACGTGTCCGAGACGGCACTGCGGGCGGCGGCACACGCCATCGACGTCGAATATCCGGGGCTGGACGTGCACGCGATCGTCGGCGACTTCACGGCGCATCTCGACTACATTCCGGCGGGGCAGGGGCGGTTGGTCGCGTTCCTCGGGGGCACCATCGGCAACATGACCCCGGCGGAGCGGGCCGAGTTCCTCGGGCAGCTGCGGGGCGTGCTGCGGCCCGGCGAGTGGCTGCTGCTCGGCACCGATCTGGTCAAGGACCGGGCCACACTGATCGACGCCTACGACGACGCGGCCGGAGTGACCGCCGAGTTCAACCGCAACGTGCTGCGCGTGCTCAACCGGGAGCTCGCGGCCGACTTCCCGGTCGACGAGTTCGACCATGTCGCGCTGTGGGACGACGCCGCCGAGTGGATCGAAATGCGGCTGCGGGCCACACGCGACATGTCCGTGCGCGTCGCGGCCCTCGACCTTGATCTCACTTTCGCGGAGGGCGAGGAGCTGCGCACGGAGATCTCGGCCAAGTTCCGGCGCGAGGGCATAGCGGGCGAGCTGACCCGGGCCGGATTCGACGCACAACACTGGTGGACCGACCCGGAGGGCCGGTTCGCCCTCACCCTTGCCGCAGCCGCCTAATACGGACGCCATGCGGAGCGCCGGAGTGCCGAAGG
>JBIOYB010000695.1:0-5910 GCA_044869915.1 Allorhizocola sp. | reverse complement strand
CCGCGTCTTTCGTCGCGGTGCGCTGCGTGTCGTTGAAGTAGGCGGGCACGGTGATGACGGCCTTGGTCACCTTCTCGCCCAACTGCTTGCCCGCGTCGTCGGCGAGCTTGCGCAGCACGAGCGCGCTGATCTCCTCGGGGGAGTGGAGCCTGCCCCGGATGTGGAACTTGGCCATGCCGTCGGGACCCTCGACAACATCGAAGGCCACCGCTTTGGCCTCCTCCGACACCTCGTTGAACCTGCGGCCGATGAACCGCTTGGCCGAATAGATCGTCCCCTTGGGGTTGAGGATGGCCTGCCGCCGCGCCATCTGGCCGACGAGGCGCTCGCCCGACTCGGTGAAGGCCACCACGGACGGCGTCGTGCGCGACCCCTCGGCGTTGACGATGACGGCGGGCTGGCTGCCCTCCATCGCCGCGATCACGGAGTTGGTCGTGCCGAGATCAATACCGACTGCCTTGGCCATGAGGGCGCCCCCCGTTCATGCGCGCACGATGAGACCCTGCTCCTCTCACCTTCCTCCGCCGTCAGTCGTCCCACCCCTGCTTTGGCTCAATTCGCCGGGCAACTTCCGCGAACTTGGGGGTGGCGCCGACCGTACAAAATGATCATCTTATGGGTAGCGCGAACCGCCACTTTTCCGCCCGGAATTCGGGGATGATGGTTTCCACGGCGTCGACGGTCTGGCTGCGGTCACCGCCGCCGTCGTGCAGCAGCACCACGGCACCGGGCGTGATGCCGTCGCGCAGGCGCTGGGTCAAGACGTCCGAGCCGGGCGTCTCCCAGTCGGCGATGGCCAGGCGCCAGCCCAACGGGCGCATGCCGAGGTCGGCCGCCACCACGGGGGATTGGCCCCAGCTGCCGAAGGGTGCGCGGAAGTAGGGAATCCGCGCGCCGGGCACGGCCCGCCGGATGGCCGCGTTTGTCTCGAGCAGGTCAGTGCGGATCTGCTCGGGCGTCCACGGGCCCATGTCGTCGTGGTGCATGCTGTGGTTGCACAGCGTGTGCCCGTGCTTCACGATCTCCCTCACCACTGAAGGATGCTGTACCACGTGGTCGCCCCACAGGCAGAAGACCGCCTTGACGTGATGGCGCCGCAGCACCGACAGCAGCCGCAGCGTGTCGGCCGGGTTGGGCCCGTCGTCGAAGGTCAGGGACACGACGTTGCCGCGGCCGCGGGCGGTGTCGATGATGTCGGGGCTCACCGCGCCCGTCGCCTGCGCGTTGGCCGGCGCGGTCAGGGCCAGACCCACGGCGCCCAAGGCGACCGCAAGCCGAGTCAGCTCGCGTTTCATATCGGAAACTCCTGATAGGTGGCGTAGTCGAAATCGGCGTAGGCGCCGTCGGCGCCCAGATCCTGCACCCACAGCCCGAGGAACGCGCCGGTGAAGCCCCACGCCGCCGGCTCGCCGTCGACCACGGTCGCGGCGTGCTCGTCGGACAGGATGGTCGCGTCGAGCTCGACCGGCAGGTCGCACCAGCCTTCGCCCGCATCGTAGGCGAACCGCAGCGCGGGCCCGTCGAACGTGACCCGCAACCGGATCCGCGCCGTGTCTCCAATGTCGACTGTCAACTTCGGATAGTCGCAGAGCTTGCCCCCGTTGCAGCTCAACAGCTCCAGGACGGTGCGGCCGTCGTCGGCGCGGGTGACGTAGGCGTAGTGCCAGTTGGCCGTGTTGTAGTAGCCGGTGATCCCGGCGAGGTGGCGGTGCCCGGCCGGGCGGAACTCCAGCTCGGTCTCCAGCGAGCAGTGCGTCGAGCCGACACGGCGGGCGACCAGGCTCGGCGCCTGCCGGCCCACCGGCGACTGTCCGCCGTGGACACGCAGGTGCGAGGGGCGGGCGCGCAGGTCGACCCAGCCGGGACCGGCCGGGCGGCGCAGCGTGGACCAGGCCGCGCCCAGCTCGGGCGCGTCGAAGTGGTCGGTCGCGGGCTCCGCGGGCCACGGGTGCGCGGGCAGGTCGGGTGCGGGCGCCTCGTCGGCGGGCACGCCGCCGGCGATGCTGGGCCAGCCGCCGTCGGGCCAGTCCACGATCTGGATCGCGGTCTCCCGGCCGAGCACGCAGTTGCCCAGTGGCGAATAGGGGCGTGCCACCAGGTGGGCCAGATACCACTGGCCGGTCTGGGTTTGCACCATGCTGCCGTGACCGGCCTTTTGCAGCCGCAGCTCGGGCCGGCCGTAGGAGGTGATCAGCGGGCCGGTCGGGTCGACCTCGTAGGGGCCGAACAGCTCACGGGAACGGGCGACGGTGACCTGGTGCTCCCAGCTGGTGCCGCCCTCCGCGGTGACGAGGTAGTACCACCCGTCGCGGCGGTAGATATGCGGGCCCTCGGTGAGGCCGGCGTCGGTACCAGTAAAAATGATTTGGGATTGACCGACCAGGCGGCGCTCGGCCCGGTCATAGCGCTGGATCTCGATGCCGCCGAAGCGGTCGCGGCCGGGCCGCCAGTCGGCGCTCATGTTGAGCAGCCAGCTGGTGCCGTCGTCGTCGTGAAACAGCGCCGCGTCGAACCCGTGCGAGTGCAGCCGCACCGGGGCCGACCACGGGCCGGCGATGCCGGGCGCGGTGATCAGATAGTTTTGCGGGTCCCAGTAGCCGCTGGCGAAGCTGGCCACGTCGCTGTAGACCAGGTAGAACAGTCCGTCCACGTAGGACAGGTCGGGCGCCCACACGCCGTTGGAGTCGCCGCAGCCGCGCAGGTCGAGCAGGCGGCACTCGGTGATGATGCCGCCGAGCGGGCGCCAGTGCACCAGGTCGCGGGAGTGGTGCACGCGCACGCCGGGGTACCACTCGAACGTCGATGTGGCGAGGTAGTAGTCGTCACCCACGCGTAGGATCGATGGATCCGGATGGAAGCCGCTCAGGACGGGGTTGCGTATCGAGCGGGCGGCGACGGCCACGTCCGCGATATCGGTCGACATGTCTCGGCACCTTCGTTACTAACCGCTAGCAGCGGTAAGAGGGGCGGTAATGAGCATTTATTCCGGTTACCTTCGTTGCATACCGCTAGCAGCGGTAGGAGGGGCAGTGGTGTCATTTGTCCGGGTGACCCTTGCAAGGTATTTTCCGGCACTATTCCGGAATCTGAGTCGGAAGGGTAGTCCTCCTCCTGCCACTGAAACAACCCTTTAACCGAGAGAAAGAGGCCTTGACCGATTCCGTTCACGCGTCGTAACGTGCCCGCCATCAATGAAAAACTATCGGAACGCTTCCGAAATTATCGGAACGCGCATAGCCGAAGGGACAGGCAATGGCAGCGCACCTCTCCCGCAGGTCACTGCTGGGCATCGCCGGCGCGAGCACCGCAGCGATATTGCTGAGCGCTTGCGGCAATGACTCGGCCGACCCCAACGCCCCGCAGACGATCAACTGGTGGCACATCCAGCCCGACGACCCGATGCTCGGCGTGTGGGCGGCGATGGCCAAGGAATACGAGACCGCGCACAGCAACGTGAAGATCACCATTACGCCGTATGAAAACGAGGCCCTCAAGGCCAAACTCACCACGGTCACCCAGGCCGGCACCCCGCCGGACCTGTTCCAGTCGTGGGGCGGCGGCGTGCTCAAGCAGCAGGTCGACGCCGGTGTGGTCAAAGACATCACCGCCGAGGTGCAGCCGTGGATCGGCTCGCTGCTGCCGGCCGCCGTGCAGCCATACACGATCGACGGCAAGATCTACGGCATCCCGTTCGACGTCGGCATGATCGGTTTCTGGTACAACAAGGACCTGTTCACCCAGGCCGGGATCACCGCACCGCCCGCGACCTGGTCGGACCTGATCGCCGCCGTCGGCAAGCTCAAGACCGCCGGCATCACCCCGATGGCGCTCGCCGGCAAGGACAAGTGGCCCGGCCACTACTACTGGTCCTATCTGGCCATGCGCATCGGCGGGCTCGGCGCCCTGCAGAAGGCGGCCGTGGAGAAAAACTTCGACACGCCCGACTTCATCGCGGCCGGCACGCGCCTGAAGGAACTGGCCGCTCTGTCTCCCTTCCAGAGCGGCTTCCTCGGCGCCGAATACGGCACCCCCGACGGCCAGGCGGCCACGATGGGCAACGGCAAGGCGGCCATGGAACTGATGGGCCAGTGGGCGCCGTCGGTGCAGACCTCCGCGTCGGCCAGCAAACAGGGCATCGGCGACAAGCTCGGCTTCTTCCGGTTCCCCACCGTCGACGGCGGCAAAGGCGCGATCACCGACGCGTTCGGCGGCGGCAACGGCTTCGCCGTGGGCAAGAACGCCCCACCGTCCACCGTGGACTTCCTGCGCACCCTGGTAAGCGCGGAAAACCAGCGCAAGGCCACGGCCACCGGCGCGGTCCTGCCCACGGCCAAAGACGCCGCCGACGCGATCAAAGATGTCAACGCCAAGACGGTCGCGGCCAACCTGGCCTCGGCCACGGGCTTCCAGCTCTACCTCGACCAGGCGTTCCCGCCCGCGGTCGGGCAGCAGGTCAACGACAGTGTCGCCGAACTCATCGCGGGCGCGAAGACGCCGGAGCAGATCGCCAAGGCCATCACGACGGTGGCCAAGAGCCAGTAGACGATCGCGATTCGGTGGAGTTGACAAGGGCTGACGCCATGGACGAGACGCCGAAGGTCACCATCGCCGTGATCGCCCGCCTGGCGGGCGTGTCGGTGCCGACCGTCTCGCGCGTCGTCAACGGACGCTCGGACGTGTCGGCACAGACCCGCGAACGGGTCGAGCGGCTGCTGGCCATGCACGGCTACCGGCGGCGCCCACCCAGCGGGCGGCCCAGCGCCGGGCTGATCGACCTGGTGTTCAACGACCTGGACAGCCCGTGGGCGGTCGAAATCATCCGCGGCGTGGAAGACGTGGCGCACGCGGCGAGCGTCGGCACGGTGGTCTCGGCCATCCACCGGCGCTCGTCGTCGGCCAAACAGTGGTTCAACAACATGCGCATGCGGGGGACCGGCGGCGTCATCTTCGTCACGTCCACTTTGGAGCCCCCGCTGCAGCAGGAGTTGCAGCGGCTCAACATCCCGGTGGTGATAGTCGACCCGGCCGGCGTGCCGCCGCAGGAGGCGCCGACCATCGGCGCGACCAACTGGGTCGGCGCCCTGCGCGCCACCGAATACCTGATCGGCCTGGGGCACAAGCGGATCGGCTTCATCGCCGGCCCGCCGCAGCTGATGTGCAGCCGGGCCCGGCTGGACGGCTTCCGCACGGCGATGTCGGCCGCCGGGCTGCGAGTACACGACAAACTCGTCTACATGGGCAACTTCTACCACGAGGCCGGCTTCGCCGGAGGATCGGCGATGCTGGCCCGCCCCGAGGCACCCACGGCCATCTTCGCCTCCAGCGATCAGATGGCCCTAGGCGTCTACGAAGCCGTACGCCGGCGCGGCTGGCGCGTGCCCGACGACGTCAGCGTGGTCGGCTTCGACGACCTGCCGGAGGTACGCTGGTGCTCGCCTCCACTCACGACAGTGCGCCAGCCGTTGGCCGAGATGGGCCTGCTCGCCGCGCGCACCGTGCTGCGGTTGGCGCGCGGCGAGCGGCTCGAGAGCCCGCGCGTGGAGCTGGCCACCGAGCTCGTCATCCGCGACAGCGCCGCCGCCCCTCCCACGCGCAGGCGTTGACAGGCTCATGAACAATGCCGGTCGTGCCCATCAAGCCAACGAAGAAACCACACCGCGACGACGCGGCACGTGCCCACGCCACCCGGATGGCCAAACACATGAAGGGCGCGTTTGTGCTGGGGGTGGTGAGCGCCGTGCTCGTGGTGCTGTTCAGCGGGCTGGGATTTCGTCCGGGCATCGTCGTGATGTGCCCGCTCGCGCTCGGCGTCAACCTGTTCGCGGCATACGCCATCAACCGTGCCCGGCTGGTCACCACCGCATTCCCGGTCACACACCTGTCCCGCACGGGCAGGTCGCGGGGGGGGGG
>JBIOYB010000694.1:0-8468 GCA_044869915.1 Allorhizocola sp. | reverse complement strand
TCTTCAGGTGCACATAGAGCTCGTAGCCGTCCATCGCCCGCCCGGCCACCGCCTGCATCGTCGCCCACACCTCGGGGTGCGCCACCAGCGGGGTGTCCGCCTCGGCCGCCGGGTCGGGCAGCCGGATCGGCCAGCGCTCGCGATAGTCGTCGCGGCGCGTTGGTCGGACCAGTTTCAGCCACCGGCGCCCCATGAGCAGCCGCAGGTCGAAGGAGATCGGGACGGCGCCGATCCGGAACGGCAGCGGTCTGCGTTCCACGACGGTCTCCAGCGGCAGCCCGTCCGGCAGGTCGCCGGCCGGGAGCCCCCGAGGCCGGTACCCGATGGGTCTTGTGGTTTGCAGGCGGTACTGGACGGTGGCCGGGCTGCCGGCGTCTTCGCCACGGAACTCGCCGAACTGCCACTGGCGTGTGAGCATCCACAGTGGATCCCGAACCTCGGCACGCAGCGCGCGCCCGAACTCGGTGCTGCGTGGCCTGCCTTCGAGCCGGTTCCAGACGGTCACGGTGGGAAAGGCGCGGTCGGCGAGCGCGGCGCGGATTTCCGGGATGGGAGTAGGCGCCATCGTTACACCCTGAGGGAGTCGTTGTTGACGGACAGATCGGTGGAGATGGTGATCGGCTCCGCGGTCGCGGCCATCGTGGTGGCGGGCAACACCAACGCGTACGGCGTGCGGTCGATCTGTGTCGGCTCGACGGCCCGGGACCGCGCCAGGTCGAACGTCTCGTGCAGGGCGGCGATGAGGTCGTCCCCGTTCCACGTCGCCGTGGCGGTCGGTGGTACGACGAGCAGCATCGCCTGTGGCGGTTCGGCACCAGGTGCGTTGTAGTGCACGGCGATGCCGGTGGTCTCCGCCGTGGTCGGCAACGTCTCGGTCCACTCGTCGATCAGCAGCCCGCTTCCGATGCCGAAAAGGCTCGGCTGTTCACCGTAGTGCGCGGTGTAGAGCAGCCGGTCGCCGCGTGGCTGTTGGCCGGCGGGCAGTTCCAGGCCGAGCCACGGTGCGTCCTGCTCGAACGGGAATTGCACGGGCAGCAGTGCCGGCTCGGACCCGCCGAGCGCCTCGGCCAGCAGGCTGATCCGTTCCCAGAGCGCCATTTTCGGCCGTACCCGGGCAACGCCGTGCAGCCAGTCGTCAACGGGAAAGTCGCGGCGCAGGTGGGCGGTGGGCTCGCCGCGCTCGGCCGCCCGGAGCCCGTCGCGCCACTCGTCGCGGAGCCACTCGGGGACGGTGAACTGGTGTACCGCAAGGGCATCCGGGCCGAGCATCGCCTGGATCGCCGCAACCGCCGCGGAAACCCGGTCCCTGCCGGAGGCCGCGTTGTCATACCGGGCGAGGGCCGCGTCGGCGGCGGTCAGTCGTTCACCGACCTGTGCCCTGAGATCGGTGACGCGCGCGAGGAGGTCGGCCAGGAACGCGATGACCGCCTCCTCGACCGACGTCAGGTCGAGACCCTGCGCATCGAAGGCGCTGACCGGTTGCAGGCGGTCCACCTCCCGCAGCAAGCCCGACAGCGTCGAGCTGTCTGTCCGGGCGAGGGCCGTCAGGTCGTCGAGGCAGCCGGTGAAGCGCAGGCGGGCAAGGGCCACGGACGCGCGCAGGATCGACGGCCGGTCCGGTCGTGGACTGGTCGGGGTGGTCGTCAGCAGCCGCTCGGCCTGCTGCAGCAACGCGAATGCGACGTCGTCCGGCGCGCCGCGCGGCAACCGTTCGTATGCCTCGATCTTTGCCTCGGCTGCGGCCAGCGCGTCGCTCATGCGGTCGGCGGCCGCCGCGGCCGCCGCAAGAACCGCACGGAACCGGTCACGCCGCCATGCGGTCAGCTCGCCCCAGCCGGCACACCGCAGGCCGAAGCCGCCTGCGGTGACCGCCAACTCCGCCACCCGCACCAGATGGTCGTCGACATCGGCGAGCAGCGCGGTGCGGTGTGCCACCGGATCGGCCAGCGGCTCGGCCAGATCCGCGGCGAACTCGTCGAGCCGGTCGGCCAGCTCCTGCAGGGCCTCGCGGACGGCGGCGGGACGTTCGCGTGGCAGGTCCACACTGTCATCGAGGACGGCGTGCGACGGGCCGGTCCCGGAAGGCGGCAGGAGGTCGCTGGGCCGCACCGGCCGGGCGCTTTGCAGCAACTCATTTTGGACAGCGTTCGGGCCTACCAACGTCACGTTGCACCGCATCGGCGCATCACACGCCGTCGACGACACCGGCGTAGTCATCGATCACGCCGAAACTGTCGCCATGGACGACATCAGGCTGCCGGAGCGGCAGTCGCGGTTCTGGGTCGATGTCGCCTTTGGACACTCCAAATCTCTGTAAAGAAAGAACGGAAAGAATCGAAGTGCGCCACGCCCGCCTGTGCAATGGGTGCACACCCAAGTTGGGACAGGAGGAGAAATGAAACGCAAGCTCATCGGCGCCGGCTCGGCGATCGTGGCCGCGAGCCTGATCGCCGTGCTACTCCCGGCGTCGCCCGCGATGGCGCTGGGCAACAACCGCACAGTCACGCGCAGCTGCGGCAAGAACTACGTGGCAAGCGGGTTCAACGGCACCAACTACTGGGCCCAGACCCAGCGCGTCAGCGGCACCTGCGACGGCCGCTTCAGCCTGAACTTCGAGATGACCGACGGCCGCCGGATGACGAGGACCTACTACAACAAGTATTCGGCCTACCGCGAGATCAGCCCCTCGTTCGGCAAGGTGCGCTACGGCCTGCACTGGGGCTGCGACGCCTGCGGTGTGACGCTGACCTGACGCCATGCGCCGGTTACTTGCCGCCATGCTGGGGGCGCTCGCAGTTGCCGGTTGCGCCGCCGGAGGTCCCGAGGCCGCCCAGGCGTGGGCGCTCGAAGACGGCGTGGTCACCAAAGCCGAGTACCACAAGGCGGTCGGCGGCTTCCTCACCTGTTTGCGCGAAGCCGGCTACGAGGTGACCGAGCCGGTGATCAGCCCGATGGATGGGCTGACGTTGCTCTACGACATCGTTCCCAGCGGCGAGCCCGCCGCTTGGAACGAGAAGCTGGAGTCCTGCAATCACCGGCACCTCTCTCACATCGAGCCCGCCTATGTGGAAGCCATCGAGCACGTGATGGACGAGTCTCTTCGGCAGGGTGTGGCGCAGTGCCTGGCGAAAAAAGGGATTACGGCCAAGGGCAGCGAGCGCAACGCGACCGACTTCGTCGCGGCCTCCGGCAACCGGCCGCTGGTGGTGATGGAGTGCGTGACCACCACGGCACGGGCAATCTTTCCCGGGCTCCCGAACGAACTCAAAGTCGTCTACTGACATTGTCTGACGCGTTGCGACTGGCCTGGCTGATGGCGATGATCATGTGCGTGGCGGCGTGCGACAAGGGGCCCACGCCGCCACCGGCTCCCAAGGTGACCGGTGGAAATCTGGCTTGGAAGGCACTGGCCTCCGCTCCCTCGGCGCGCACCTCGAGTCACGCCGTGCCAAAGACAAAGTTGTGATCGCAATCGGCGCAACGGTTTGAGAGATCACCGCGCTCACGAGGCAGACCGTCCACAGCCCTGCTCATGAAACTCTGCCTCGCGCAGCGGGGTGAGGATGCCGGCGTCCGATCCAGGTTCGTCCCTGGGACGCAAGGCGATCGCGCTCGCGATCATGTGTCGGTGCCCGGACGGGCCAACGGCGGACAGGGTTAGCAGGAGGCGCCGGCGTCTAGGTATGCGACGTAGGTGCCGTGTCCACATCATCTTCGCGGCGGACCGAGTCGGCTGGGTTGGCCCCGTGATGGGACCGTAGCCGGCGGATCGCCGGGTGGGCCAGCCACAGCGTCGCGATCAGCCCACCTATTACAGCGATGCCGATCGTCGCGCGTGCGCCGAGCCAGCCGCCGAGCAGCCCGGCGGCGGTGGCGCCGATTGGCAGCATGCCGAGGGTGAGAAAGGTGTTGCTGGCATTGACCCGGCCGAGGAGGTGATTGGGGGTTACCATCTGGCGCAGGCTGATCTGGTGCACTATGAAGATCGATCGCATCATGTCGCCGAGTAGCTGCCCCGTGGCAAGCATCGCCAGCACGCGCCAGGCGGGACCGGATGCCAACGGTGTCAACAGGCCCACAAGGCTTGATATGACGGCGGTGCCGATGAGGACCGTGCCGAGTCCCGCGCGGCGCACCGCACGATCGGCGACGACCGCGCCGATGAGATCGCCGACGCCGCCCGCCGCGACAGCTACTCCGAGCGCGAACGGTCCTAAGTGGAGATCTCGGATCACGAAGAGTCCGTAAAGCGCGGCGTAGAAACCTCCGAAGAACGTCTTGGTGGCGTCGTACCCGGCGAGGGAGAACAGCACCGGGTGGTGCAGCACGGCACGCATCCCCTGCCGGACCTCTTCGCGAACGTTGCGGTTGCCAGGTTCGGGTTTTGCCGGCCGGGGCTCGCGCTTTCGGATCAGCCCCACCATCACGGCCGACCAAAGGAACGACAACGCGTCGATCAGGATGGCCAGGGGAGCGGTGATGAGCTGCACGACTACGCCGACGAGTGCGGGGCCGCCGACCTCGGCGGCGGCGTCTGTGGCGGCGAGCTTGCTGTTGCCCTCGATCAGCTGCCCGCGCTCGACAAGAGCGGGCAGATAGGACCGGTAGGCAACATCGAACAGGATTGTCATCGCTCCGGCGGCGATCGCGACTGCGAGCAACAGCTCGATACCCAGGAAGCCGAACCAAGCGCCCAACGGCACCAGCAAGAGCAGGGCGGCGCGCCCCAAATCGGTCGCGATGAGGACAGGCCGCCGCCGCACCCGGTCCACCCATACGCCGGCGAACAACGCGAACAGCAGCGCGGGCAAGGCACTCGCGGCGGCGAGCAGGCCGGTCTGCGTGGCGGTGGCGCCAAGCGTGATCACCGCAACGAGCGGTAGCCCTTCGCGGGTGAACCTCGATCCGAACTCCGAAACCGCTTGTCCTGCCCATAGTTTCAAGAAATCCCGATCGCGCCACAACCCCTCACGCATTTACGTGCACCGATCTATCCCGATCAAAGGCGACCATCATGACAAGACCATAGGCTCGCCGGCCCCAGCGAGCAGTGGGTTTTTACCGCCGTCGCAAGGCTGCGGCGACAGCCAAGTGTCGATCTCGTGTACCATGGTTCATTCTTTTGTCCGGTAATCGTTTTCGGCGGTCGGTCCGCTCCTCGCTGCGCTGGCTGGACTCTGCCCCGCACATCGCCTCGGCCTCGGTCGACATGACGGCTCACCGACGCCGGGGACCGGGACCGTTGAACGGGAGTCGTACGGCTGACCCGCGCGGCGGCCCGGGCCAGCTCCGCCTGGCCCGGGCCGTCACTGCCTGGCGCGCGAGGGCGCCGTGTCGTGTGCTATCCGACGTCGTTATCCGACGTAGAAGGCTTGAACCCCGCCGTAGTTGGCGTACGCGCCGGTTGGGCAGTAGCCGTACGACCCGCGGCGGTCGCCCGCCCACCGGACGGGACCCCAGTATTCGCGGCCATCGGTGCAGCCCACATAGCCTTGGTACCGCCAGTTGGGTCCGTTGCCGTCGCACCAGCCGCCGGCGTTCCTGGTGTTCCGCACCGGGTAGCAGGGGCCAAGCCAGCTGGCAAGGATGGATGCGTCGGCAGTGTTGACCGGTGCCGCCTGGCCGGCGGTGTAGCGGATGACCTCGCTCACCTGCGCCGGCGCAGCCAACGCGGGTGCCGCTGAGGCAGGCACGGCCAGCGACAGCGCCAGCCCGACGGCGACAGCGCCGCCGGAAACGAGATGCATGATTCGCATGTTTTGTCTCCTCTCGGACAGTTGGGTCGGAGGCCGGCGACAGATGGCCGCCCTCCTTCGTCCTTGGTGCTTGTCTGACTTGCGGTTCGCATCCGAGTGACCAAGTTGTTGGCCTCGTGTCGCGACCGCCTGTTGGTAGAGGTGTTGGCGGATTGTTGCCCTTCGATACGCTGGACCTGTCAGCCCGCGAAGTGGGAGGCTGCGGTGGAATTTCACCTGCAAGGACCGGTCGAAGTATCGATCGGTGGCTGTTTGACCGATGCGGGTCGGCCCCTCCGGCGAGTGGTTTCTTGCGGCGTTGTTGATCGACGCAGGACGCCCGGTGCCGGCTGAGGTGTTGATTGATCGAGCGTGGGGCGATGCGCCCCGTCGGGCGCCCGCCGGACCCTGTACGTGCATTTGAATCGCCGGCGCCTATCCCGGTGCCTTCACTGCCGCGGCGCGCGGTCGAGGTGCGGCCCTAGCCGGTCCAAGGCACCTTTACCACGTCACCCCATGACTTGCTGGTGCCCCAGCTGTATTGGCAGTTGATCCACGCCAAGTAGTACTGCTCCCACAGGGCAGTCTTCGGGCCGCAGCGTGGTCGTGATGGCCCCGGTGAGCAGTCTTCACCATATTCGCTGGTTTGTCTTTTGCGTCGCTGATCGCCTTCCTCGGTTCGTCTTCCTTGGTGTGTTGTGCTTGTTTGTCTGTCATCGACTATCGCGAGACGATGACTCGCGCGGGGAAATCCCGTATGAATCCGGATGCCGAGGTAGTACCAGGCGAGTGGCCTGAAGTCCTAAATGAGAGGATCGCGTGAAGTGTCTTGAGGCTGACTGCCCGAAGTGGCGGCAAGTGGTTACCCACAACGCGATATTGATATGGAGCTATGGGAGCGAACCATGCCCTCCTCGCCCGACCCGGTCAATCATCAGCTGAAAAGTTCGGGTTGCCGCCCAACGGTGAGTGAGACGGCTTGAGTCAGGCGTCGCTTAGCGACACGGTCTCTCCTCGGTGCGCTTTCCGTTGGCCAACCGCCTGGGGACCGCGTGGGGGTGGCTGGATCGCTATGTCATCGAAACGGCCCTGGTGCAAACGTAGTCCGATGGCCCAGCATCCTGGACCATCGGAAGCACTCACCTCGTGAACCCATTCCGAAGAGATCACGTCAACCCTCGGATGGTCGAAGACTGATTGCTAGCAGATCGCGCAAAACCACTGGCGCACGTTGATGTTCGCGAACCCGCCGTTGTCGCCGATGTTGGGGTCGTTGATGCTGAAGGTCAGGAAAGCCGATGGGTTTTCCAGCGAGATGGGTGTCGTTCGCACGTACCGGAAGCAGCCGCTGTCGCGGCCCACCGGGAACCATTGGTTGGGCAGGAAGCGGCGGCCTCGGTTGGTGATGACCTCGCCCTTGTCCACTTTGGCGATGAGCATGTACTGGTTGTGGCCGGGCAGCGGCCAATTGGAGTCGGCCGGTGTGTTGTCCCCGGCCACGTCCTTGTGCGTTCCCCAATAGTTGATCGCCACGCTGCCGAAGGCCGTCAGCCGAAACGCGTCGTTGTTGAACATCTCATTGGGCAGGTCGAAACGCGTGTGGTTGTTGCCGCCCGCGGTGAAGGTGCCGCTGTTGAATCCGGCGGCTGCGTTGCTGGTGCAGTTGTTCAACGCGGTGAAGTCGTCGACCGCGTGGGCGGGCGCGGCCGCCAGCATGGTGACACTGACCGAGGTCATCAGCATCACCGCACCGATGAGGGCTTTTCGTGCCTTAGCCATTGCTCACTGTCCTCTCCTGGAGTTGCTTGCCCAAACAGCGTCGATGCGGTGCGATTCCGGTGAACGAGCTGCGAACGACTTGCGTAAGGAATGTGAAAGATCATCCGGCAGGCGCTATGCCGGATCGCGTACGTTCAACCGACTTCGGTAGATCAACACACGGTTCGCGGCGGATCCGGATGTGTGGCACCGCGCGAGTGTCGCAAGCTGCCGATTGCCGTCGTACGGGTTCGGAGGCAGAGCTAGGTAGGCAGGACAGCCGGGATCCTGCCAAAGTGTCTGTGTGCCAGCAGCTGCCCCATGCCTGTAAGGGAGCCCACGCCGATGTCGTCCACAGCGGGCCAGTTCATTACCGAGACGTTGGAGTACGACGGTGGGCGGCAGGTCACGGCCTACGTACCGGCGGCTGCGGCCGAGGCGGTCGTCTTCGCCGGCGACGGGCAATTGATCACGTCATGGGGAGAGGTTCTGGAGGCTGCCGATCTGCCACCCACGATGATCGTCGGCGCGCACCGCGTCGAGGACGAGACGCTGCGGCTGCACGAGTACTCACCGGGCCGTAGCACGGCCGCGTTCGCCTTCGACCCGCAACGGTTCGCGGCCCACGAGAAGTTCTTCGTCGAGGACGTCCGGCGATGGGTGGCGACCCGCCTGGCCGTCAGGCTGCCAGCCGGCCGAACCGCGGTGTTCGGTGTCTCGGCCGGTGCGGAACTCGCGCTGGCCATGGGGCTGCGCCATCCCGACATCTACGGCGCGGTCTTGGGCGCCTCGCCTGGGGCAGGATACCGGCCGCCCGCCACGCTGCCCGGTCGGCTTCCGCGTACCTACCTCGTCGCCGGCACCGAGGAACCGTTCTTCCTCGCCAACGCCACCCGGTGGGCGGGCGCGTTACGCGAGGCGGGTGGGGACGTTGTCATGGCCGAACGGGCCGGCTCGCACGGCGACGCCTTCTGG
>JBIOYB010000693.1:0-14334 GCA_044869915.1 Allorhizocola sp. | reverse complement strand
GCTCCTGGCATTGAGCCACATAATCCTTCATTTCTCTTTGGTACCGGGTGAAGGCCCCCTCGTGGTCGTCCGGAGTGGACGCGAGCTCGCCGGCGAGCACATACGCGCCGACCAGTGACGTGCTCGTGCCCATGCCGGTCAGCGGCGACCCGCAATAAGCCGCATCACCGATCAGGCCCACCCGCCCGCGCGCCCACTGTCCAACATGGACCTGGCACACGCTGTCGAAGTAGAAGTCGGGCGCGCCCGCCATCTCCTCGAGCATCCACGGCACCCGCCAGCCCGCGCCCGCGAAGGCCCGGCGCAGAAGCGCCCGCTGCGCCTCGGTGTCGCGCCGATCGTAGGCGAGCTGTTCCCGGCTGGCGAAGCTCAGCGAGGCCTTGGCCGTGCCGCCCCGCTCCGGCCGGATCCCGGCGCACAGCCCGCCCGGCGCGTTGAACATCAGGAACCAGTTGTCCAGGTCGCCCGGGTCCGGCACGGTGAAGTAACCGGTGTAGCCGCCCAGGTAGCGCACGAACTCCTCCTCGGGCCCAAACGCCAGCGCCCGCACGCCGGAGTGCACCCCGTCGGCGCCGATCACGAGGTCGAACGAGCGGGTCACCCCGCCGGCGAAGGTCGCCTTCACGCCGTCGATGCCCTGCGCGAGCTCGACTATGCGGTCGCCGAAGACGTACTCCGTAAAGGAATGCGTTGCCTCGTGAAGGACGGCGCTCAGGTCGCCCCGCATGATCTCGATTTCGGCCACGATGCCCTCGCCGCCGAACGCGTCCGCGGCAAGGCGGGACTTCACCCTCCCGCGCCTGTCCACATTGGCGAATCCGCGCTCGTCCACCGTGAACTCCCGCACGCGCGGCATGATGCCCATGCGCTGCACCACATCCCGCGCCACGCCGCGCAGGTCGACCGCGTGCCCGCCGGGCCGCAGCGCCGGCGCGACCTCCACGACCGTGGGCTCGAAGCCGTGCTGGTGCAGCCAATAGGCCAGGGCCGGTCCGGCGATGCTCGCCCCCGAGATCAGTACACTGCGTACACTGTGATTCGATGTCATGCGTACACCGTAATAAGCACCTAGAACAGCGGACAACTTGTACTAGTACGGCTCTTGGCGAGCGTGCAGGTGTACTAGTACGGAAGGGATGGACCCATGGCGCCATACCTGCGCATCGTCGCGGAGATCAGGCGGCGGATCGAGGCCGGCGAGCTGCAGCCCGGCTCCCGTGCGCCGTCGGCGCGCCAGATCACCCAGCAGTGGGGCGTGGCCATCGCCACCGCGACCAAGGTGCTCGCCGAGCTGCAGCGTGAGGGGCTCGTCAAGTCCGTCCCCGGCATCGGCACCGTCGTGACCGGACAATCCACAGTGGACACCACGCCGCCCGACGCCGGCCCGCCCGCCCTCGGCCGGGAGCGCATCGTGCGCGCGGCCGTCGACATCGCCGACGTGGAGGGCATCGCGGCCGTGTCCATGCGCCGCATCGCCACCGAGCTCGACGTGTCGACGATGTCGCTGTACCGGCACGTGCGCGGCAAGGACGAGCTCCTGGTGTTCATGATCGATCTGGCGTTCGCGAGCATCCGCCTGCCGGAAAAGCGCCCGCGCGGCTGGCGCGCCCGGCTGGAGCTCGCCTTGCGCGCGCTGTGGGCGCTGTTTCGCCGGCACCGCTGGCTCGCCCCCGTCATGTCGGTGACCCGGCCGCAGCTCGCGCCGCACGCGCTGACCTACACCGAGTGGGTGCTGGGAGCCATCGCGCCCTTCGGCCTGGACGCGGGCACGACGATGCACATCCATGTGATGCTGTTCGCCTATGCCCGCGGCCTGGCCACGAGCCTCGAGCCCGAAGCGGAGGCCGAGCGGGACACGGGCATGAACAGCGACGAGTGGATGCAGACCCAGGAGGCGTCGCTCGCGTCGCTCGGCGACTCGCCCGCCTTCGTCAACCTCATGCGCATGGTCGACGCGCAGGGCTTCGAGCTCGACCTGGACACCCTGTTCGAGTTTGGCCTGGCCCGCATCCTCGACGGCCTCGCCGTGATGATCCGCACCCGCTGACCGGAGTCAAGTCGCTTGGATTGCCGGCGCCCAAGCCGTCTGAGCCGGCCATATCCCGGAAAGGCGCGGATCTCGCTAGCGAAACCGGTCGGTGGCCGCGATGAGAAGCTCGGCCATGCCGCGGGTGCCGTGCCCGGCGCCGCCGACGATCGTCAGCGAGGCGTCGGGCCAGGCCTGGGCCAGATGCCACGGGAAGTCGGGTGGGCTGCTGATGTCCAGACGCCCGTGCACGAGCACGCCCGGGATGCCCGCCAGCCGGTGAGCCTCGCGCAGCAGTTGACCCTCCTCCAGCCACGCCGCGTGCGACCAGTAGTGCGTCACCAGACGCGCAAAAGCCATGCGGAACGCCGGATCCGCGTATCGCAGGTCGGGCTTGGCGTCGCCGTGGATGTCCACATGCGTGTCCTCCCAGTCGCACCAGTCGCGCGTGGCCCGCTCGCGCACTGCCGGATCGGGGTCGTGCAGCAGGCGGCTGTATGCGGCGGCCAGGTCTCCGTCGCGTTCGGACGGTGGGACGCCGTCACGGAACCGTTCCCACTTGCCGGGAAACAAACGGCCGACGCCGCGTGTGACCCACTCCACTTCGCGCCGGGTCGTGCCGACGACGCTGAACAGCACGACCTCGCTGACCCGCGCCGGATGCGCCTGCGCATAGGCCAGGCCGAGCGTCGAGCCCCACGATCCGCCGAACACCAGCCAGCGGTCGATCCCCAAGCGGGCACGCAGCGTCTCGATGTCGCCGATCAGGTGATGCGTCGTGTTGGTGGACAGGTCGATGCCGGGCTCGCTCGCGTGCGGCGTGCTGCGCCCGCACCCGCGCTGATCGAACAGCACCACCCGATAGGCGCTCGGGTCGAAGAACCGACGCCACCAAGGCGAAGCACCCGAACCGGGGCCGCCGTGCAGCACCACGGCCGGCTTGCCGCGCGGGTTGCCGCACGCCTCCCAGTAAACGCGGTGGCCGTCGCCCGCGTCGAGAAAGCCGTGCTCATAGGGCTCGATGTCCGGATAAGTCAATGGCCTCTCTCCGCCGCGCTACGTGGGGCATGCCTGCCGATTCACTCGCGCAAGCGCTCGCTCATTGTCCGGTCAGGTTACGCCAACCCATGATCCCGGCGCGCAGCGCGTCGGCGATGTAACGGGCCTCGTCCTCCGTGTCGTATTCACGAGTCGTCGACTTCGCGCCGGCGCGGTGCTCCACCTGGAAGCGGCCGCTGACGGGGTCGCGCCGGATGAAGACCTCCTGTCTCGGGGTCGTCTGCGCGCCGTCGTGCCACCAGTGCTCTATCAACTCCACCATGAAAGCCTATCGAACGTCTGTGCTAACTTGTCAACGTGATCCAGGTGCCAGGGTAGGTGAGCCGCAGGTGCCGAGTGCTCATCTATCGACGGTCCATTTTAGGTCTCATCGACGGATTCTCACGCGACACGCCGGACGATATGGGGCCGCTTTGGATCGCTGGACACAACATGTAGTGTCTGCGGAGGATTGGCCAGGTGCTGCGCAGTGACTGACGCACCTTGGCGCACGTGAGGCCGCGCGGGACGGTTCACGGTGGACAGTGCGCTTCAAGCGCTGCTTTGCCGTGCCCTCGTCCCGCCCAGAGACCGTAGGGGACGCACTTTGACCAGCACCATCGAATCACCGACGGCACCCGCATCGGCTTGGGCGTCGCTCGACGCCGCGATCGCTTACGCCGCAAGGGATCTGCCCGACGTCGACCCGCGGGCGCTCGCGGGCGGCGTGTGGCCCGGCGCGACAGAGGCCGACCTGCGGATGCGGGCGATCGAGACCGCCGCGGCGCTGGTCGCGCAGGAGCCGTCATACAGCCGCCTGGCCGCGCGGCTGCTGACCGCGCACATCGCCGAGGAGGCCGCGACGCAGGGCGTCGTGTCCTTTCCCGACGTGATCCGTGCCGGGCGCGACCTCGGGCTCCTCGCCGATGACCTGGCTCGGTTCGTCGCGGTGAACGAGGGCGCCCTGGCCGACCTGATCGACCCGGATGCCGACGAACGCTTTGAATACTTTGGATTGCGGACGGTCTACGACCGCTACCTGCTGCGCCATCCCACGACGCGCCGGGTGCTCGAGACGCCGCAACACTTCCTGCTGCGCGTCGCCTGCGGGCTCATGGGCGAGGTGGGCAGCGCGGGCACCCGTGCCATGACGCTGCCGGGAAGTGTGAGCGACGTCGCACAGCTTTACGCCGTGCTGAGCCGCCTGGCCTACCTGCCGTCCTCGCCGACCCTGTTCAACGCGGGCGCCCGCCGGCCCCAGCTGTCGAGCTGTTTCCTGCTCGACTCGCCGCGCGACGAGCTCGACTCCATTTACGAGCGCTACGCCCAGATCGCTCGACTGTCCAAATACGCCGGTGGGATTGGCGTGTCGTGGTCGCGCATCCGCTCCCGCGGCTCGCTGATCCGGGGCACCAACGGGCTGTCCAACGGCATCGTCCCGTGGCTACGCACGCTCGACGCGAGCGTCGCGGCGGTCAACCAGGGCGGCCGGCGCAAGGGTGCGGCCTGCGTCTACCTCGAGACGTGGCACGCCGACATGGACGAGTTCCTGCAGCTGCGCGACAGCACGGGCGACGAGGCGCGCCGCACGCACAACCTGCATCTGGCCAACTGGGTGCCCGACGAGTTCATGCGCCGGGTCGAGGCCGACGCGACCTGGTCGCTGTTTGACCCCAAGGACGTGCCGGAGCTGGTCGACCTGTGGGGCGACGCGTTCGACAAGGCCTACCGCGCGGCGGAGGACGCCGGATTGGCCACCCGTCAAATAAAAGCGCGCGAGCTTTACGGGCGCATGATGCGCACGCTCGCCCAGACCGGCAACGGCTGGATGACGTTCAAGGACGCGGCCAACCGCACGTCCAACCAGACGGCCCGGCCGGGCAACACGATCCACCTGTCCAACCTGTGCACCGAGATCCTCGAGGTGACCAACGACGACGAAACGGCCGTGTGCAACCTCGGCTCGATCAATCTCTCGGCGCACGTCGCGGGGGATGACATCGACTGGGTGGGCCTGCGCGGCACTGTCCGCACGGCCGTGCGCGTCCTCGACCGCACCATCGACCTGTCGTACTACCCGACCACCGAGGCGGCCGGCGCCAACAGCAAGTGGCGCCCGATCGGCCTGGGCGTGATGGGCCTGGCCGACGTGTTCTTCGCGCTGCGGCTCGACTTCGACTCGCCCGAGGCGCTGGCGCTGTCGACCCGGATCGCCGAGGAGATCGCGCTCGCGGCATACGACACGAGCGCCGATCTGGCGTCGGAGAAGGGCGTGCATCCGTCCTATGCGGACACTCGGGCCGCCGACGGCGTGCTGCACCTGGACCACTGGGACTTCGCCGCACCGACACGTCCGAAGGATTGGGCGCTACTGCGCGAAAAGGTCGCGCGCACCGGGCTGCGCAACTCGCTGCTCATCGCGATCGCGCCCACCGCGACGATCGCGTCGATCGCCGGGTGCGCCGAGTGCATCGAGCCGCCGGTGGCCAACGTGTTCAAGCGCGAGACCCTGTCGGGCGAGTTCCTGCAGGTCAACCGCTATCTGGTGGAGGAGCTCAAGGCGCGCGGGCTATGGACGGGGGCGCTGCGCGAGCGCATCGTGCGGGCCGAGGGCTCGATCGCGGGCATCGCGGAGATCCCGGCCGAGCTGCGTTCGCGCTTCCGCACGGCGTGGGAGCTGCCGCAGCGCGCACTGATCGACCTGGCCGCGGCGCGTGCGCCCTATGTGGACCAATCGCAGTCGCTCAACCTGTTCATGGCCGCGCCCGAGATCGGCAAGCTCTCGTCGATGTATGCCTATGCGTGGCGCAAGGGTCTGAAGACGACCTACTACCTGCGCTCGCGCCCGGCCACCGCGATCGCGAAGACAACAGTCGCCTCGTTCATCCAGCTGGATGTCGAAAACCCGGAGATTTGCGAGGCGTGCCAATGACTTTGCTCGAGCCGGGCCTCGACCTGACGTTGCGGCCCATGCGCTACCCCGATTTTTACGAGCGTTATCGTGCGGCCATCCGCAACACGTGGACGGTCGAGGAGGTCGACCTCGGCAACGACCTGCCCGATCTGGCCACGCTGTCGGCCGGCGAGCGGCACCTGGTCAACCGGCTGGTCGCCTTCTTCGCCACCGGCGACACGATCGTTGCCAACAACCTGGTGCTGAATCTGTACCGCCATATCAATGCCCCTGAAGCCCGCTTGTATCTGAGCCGGCAGCTTTTCGAGGAGGCCGTCCACGTCCAGTTCTATCTGACGCTTTTGGACACCTACCTGCCCGACGACGCCGAGCGGGCCAAGGCTTTCGCCGCGGTGGAAAACATCCCGTCGATCGCGCGCAAGGCGCAATTCTGCTTCCGCTGGATCGACTCGGTGTTCGACCTGCCGCAACTGTCGTCTTTGGACGATCGGCGGAAGTTCCTGCTCAACCTGATCTGCTTCGCCGCGTGCATCGAGGGCCTATTTTTCTATGGGGCCTTTGCTTATGTGTACTGGCTGCGCTCCCGTGGGCTGCTCGACGGCCTCGCGACGGGCACCAACTGGGTCTTCCGCGACGAGTCGATGCACATGGATTTCGCGTTCGCGGTCGTCGACGTGGTGCGCGCCGAGGAGCCCGAGCTGTTCGACGACGACATGGCCAAGACGGTCACGTCGATGCTCGACGACGCGGTGGAGGCGGAGCTCGCGTTCGCCGAAGACCTGTGCGGCGCGGGGCTGCCCGGCATGACCACCGCGGACATGCGCGAATACCTGCAGTACGTGGCCGATCAGCGGCTGGCCCGGCTCGGGCTGCCCGCGCGATACGGCTCGCGCAACCCGTTCGCCTTCATGGCGCTGCAGGACGTGCAGGAGCTCGCCAACTTCTTCGAGCGCCGGGTCACCGCCTATCAGGTGGCCGTCGGCGGGTCGGTGTCGCTGGACGAGGACTTCTAGCGCCTTCGATCGCTCATGCCCGCTATCCTTTGCGGGCATGAGCCGTCCGAAGTGGACCTACCCCTACTACCGGTGGACTCCCCTGCGGGTGTCGCTCCTGATGGCCGCGGCCGGCAGCACCGTGCTCGCGGCCGTCTTGACGGTCGTGTTCTGGGCGGCCGGGGAACTGCTCCCTTTTCACGCGATCTTCGTGCTGGCGCTCGTGTCGGCGTGGCGTGTGTTCCTGGTCGGCCTGTCCATCGGCGACCGGGGCGTGCGGTTGCGGTCGCTGACCCGCACGCGGATCGTGCCGTGGGCACGCATACGCGGATTCGTCGTCGACTTCGCCGACCCGCCACCAAAGGAGTTGATCGCGCGGGTCCTCGGCAATCAGTGGGACGACAACGCGGCCTACGGACTGTTCGTGGAGCTCACGGACGGGTCGCTGGTGCCGGCGCCCATCCGGCTGGGCCCACCGCCGGACACGCGGGGCCTGGTCGTGTCCCGCCTGTACTTCGAGCCGCCCGCGATGCAGGCGTTGCTCGCCATCCTGAGCCGGGCGCTCGCCGAGCACACCGCTCGTGGCGCCTAGACGTCAGTCGTGGCCCAGGATCGCCCGGAACCGCCGGTCGGCGAGGTCGAGCTGGCCGAAGATGTGCTGCTTCACGTCGTCGGACAGCGGAGTGTCCGATCTGGACACCAGCTCACGGAGCACAGGCACCAGCGGCGCGTATTTCGTCGCCGCCTTGACCACCTTCGGGCCCGTGGTGTGAATCACACCCACGCCGTTGTCGGTGAAGTCGGAAATCTTGATGACCCGGGCCCAAGGCTCGAACTCGAGCGCCTCCTCGACGTGCGCGCGGTATTGCTCGTTGCGATCGCGGTGGGGGTCCCAGTCGGGGTTGGTGACCGCGCCCACCAGGCGGGCCACCCGCGGGCCGAACCGCTCGGCCAGCGTGGCGAGCGCCTCCTCCGTCGGCGCCGGCCCTGACTCCGGGCGGCCGACGATCCCCCACGGCTGGTCCTCGACCGCGTCGTGCAGCAGGGCCGCGATCAGCACCTCGTCGTCGGTCACCTTGTAGTAGATGAGGATGCGCAGCATCACGCGCAGCAGGTGGTTAAGGTATGGCTCGCGCACGCGGCGCTGGTCCTTGTGCAGGTGAGCCGCTAAGGCGAGGGCGGCGCGCAGGCGCTCCTGGCTCGCGTCCGGCAGTTCCTTGATCTCCAACTCGAACCGCCCGCGCAACCCCTGCTCGCCGTAGACCTCAGTGATCGCGTGCAGGGGCATGGTACGCAAAAATCTGGCCGCCTCCATGCCGTTGTTTATAGCGGACCTTGCCGATGCGGTTTATAGCGGACCTTGCCGATGCGAGCGGGCCGGGTTCTCACCGGCCGATGAGCTCGCGGTCGAGCGACCGGATCGGGCACGGCTAAAGCTGGCGTTCCGGCGAAGCCGTGCTCTTGCGCGGTTGGGCCCGGGCGCGAAGCGAACCTGAACCTTCGCGCCCACTGCCGCCCCTTCTACAGCGGTGCAGAATCCGTGCGGGGGCGAATCCGGGCCCAACCGCTGCCGGATTTCCCGCCCGATCGGCGGCGAAGGCCGACCATGAGGCTGATCGATGTCAGACTAATGGGGCTGAGTGCGCGCTCAGCTAAGTGCAATTGGTCATAAAAGCGCCGACACCGATCGGACACGCTGAGTGGCGGTGCCCGTGCGCAGGGCAGAGCGAGGTAAATTTCGAAGTGTGGCAAGGACAGTGAAGACTCCTGACAGTGCGGACCTCGCCGTTGGCGTCGAGGAGCCGGCCGGCCTGATCGTGCAGATCAACGGCTTGATGCCCGCACTTTCACCCGCAGAGCAGCGGGTGGCGCGGATCGTGCTCGCCGATCCGGCCGACGCGGCTCGGCACACGATCACTGACCTTGCGGCGGCGGCGCAGACCTCCGAGGCGAGCGTCGTGCGCTTCTGCCGGTCGATCGGCCTGACCGGATACCCCCAATTGCGGATCAGGCTGGCGGCAGAAGCGGCGCGCAGGGTGGAGCCGGTCGATGCGCGGGTGGCCGGCGGGTCCATCCAGCCGGGGGCCGACCTGGCGCAGATCATCGCGACCGTGGCGTTCAATGACGCGCGGGCGGTGGAGGACACCGCCCAGCAGCTCGACGCCGAGGTGTGCGAGCAGATCGTGCACGCCCTGCTCAAGTCGTCGCGCATCGATGTGTTCGGCGCGGGCGCGAGCGGGTTTGTGGCCGCCGACTTCCAGGCCAAACTTCATCGACTAGGTCGGGTGGCCTACTACTGGCCCGACGTGCACGGCGCGATCACCTCCGCCGCGCTGCTCGGGCCGGGCGACGTCGCGTTCGGCATCTCGCACACGGGCACCTCTCGGGACACGATCGAGGTGCTCTCGCACGCCCGCAAGAACGGCGCGACCACCGTGGCCCTGACCAACTTCCCGCGGTCGGCCATCAGCGAGGTGGCTGATCTTGTTGTGACCACGGCGGCAAGAGAAACGACCTACCGGTCGGGCGCCCTGGCCAGCCGGTTGGCGCAGTTGACCGTGTTGGACTGTCTTTTCGTCGCCCTCGCGGCGCGCACGCGCGGCAAGGCGCAGCGTGCCCTGGACGTTACAGCCGAGGCGATTCGGGGAAGAAACACCTCAGGCAAGAAGAAGACAACGGCGTCATAGCGCAGCTAGTGCCCCGTCGCCAACACATGGCGATGCAGCTCACATGCCATAAGTGACCTGCGTCGCTGTGCTCATGGCGCCATGCCTGGTGTCATAAAACGGGCATTTAGTAGTCCCAGCTCATGCTCTAGATATCCGGTATCAGGAAGTTCACAGCTCTTCGTGACACCTTCAGGGGCAACGCGGAATCATCTCCAAGCGTCATCTGTTGTGCAGATGTCAGCACCGCAGGCCCCTGCGGCGATTACGGGGGAGGACCCGAACGTGGAGAACATGACCATGCTGCGCACGGACCAGGTGGCCGAGGAGCGCGACCTCGTCGGCGTGTACCTGCACGAGATCTCTCGGACCCCGTTGCTGGACGCTGCCCATGAGGTCGATCTGGCCAAGGCTATCGAAGCGGGTCTCTATGCCGAGTACCTCCTCGAGGAGGAGAAGGTGCCGGCCGGAGTCTCCCGTCGTGAACTCGAGGATCTGGTGAGCGAGGGTGGGCGGGCCAAAGACCTGTTCATCCGGGCCAACCTGCGCCTCGTGGTGTCGATCGCCCGCCGCTATGTGCGGTCGGGCATGCCGATGCTCGACCTGATCCAAGAGGGCAACACCGGTCTGGTCCGGGCAGTGGAGAAGTTCGACTATGTCAAGGGCTTCAAGTTCTCGACATACGCCACATGGTGGATCCGTCAGGCGATCAGCCGGGCCATCGCTCAGCAGGAGCGCACCGTCCGCCTGCCCGTCCACCTCGTGGAAGACGTCAACCGCATGCGCAACGTCGCCCGTCAGCTCACCCGTGAGCTGGGCGCGGAGCCCGAGCCCGAGCAGATCGCCGTCGCCCTCGGCGTCCCGCTCGAGCGCGTCACCGAGCTGATTCGCTGGTCGCAAGACACCGTTTCGCTTGACACCCCTGTGGGCGACGACGGCGACACCCAGCTCGGCGATCTGGTTGCCGACAGCGACACCCCCAGCCCTGAGGAGATCGTGCTGTCGGCGCTTGAGCGCCAGCGCATCGAGGGATTGCTCAACCACCTCGACGACCGTTCGGCCGGCATCATGCGGGCCCGCTACGGTCTGGAGGATGGGCGCGAGCACTCGCTCACCGAGGTGGCGTCGCGCTTCTCGCTCTCGCGCGAGCGCATCCGCCAGCTTGAGATCCAGGCACTGGGCCGGCTGCGGGAGCTCGCCCGGGCAGAGGGACTTCAAGCCGCTTAACAACACTGAACAGCCGCCCAAACACAAACGCAGCGTCAACAGGCCGTCTCCGGGGGGAGGCGGCCTTCGCTGTTGCTACCGGCCGCGGCGGAGAGCGTAAAGCGTCACCCGTCGAGGTCAACGTCGCCGGCATCGTCGGCATCGCCGGAGTACCCGATCGGCCGCCGCCCCGGCCAGCCGGCCGAGTGCGAGCCCCGCGCATCCGCCTTCGGCTCGAAGAACGCCACCCGATTGCCGGTGCGGATTTGCCGCGCCACCAACCACAACGGCCATCGCATCGTTCCATCGTCAACCATCGACGCAACCAGGCGGGTGGGGTGTGGTGGGTCAGCTCACGCGGCCGTAGCCGTCCGGGGTCATCATGTCCACATTGGACAGCTTGACGTTTCGCCGAACGTCGGGGCGTGGATCACCTTGCCATCGCCGACATATAGGGCGACGTGGCCCAGGCCCGAGTAGAAGACCAGATCACCGGGCTGGAGGTCGGCGCGGTTGATGCGCGTCGTCTGCTCCCACTGGGTGACCGTGTAGTGGGCGAGGCTCACCCCCGCGGCGGCCCACGCGGCCTTGGTCAGGCCCGAGCAGTCGTAGCCATCCGGGCCGTCGGCCGCCCACACGTAGGGCTTGCCGATGGCGTTGTAGGCGAACGTGACCGCGATCCCGGCAGCGCCCGAGATCTTGGGGATCGCCCCCGTGTATGCCCCACTCTGGCTGGTGGTCGTGCCGCGCGCCCGCAGCTTGAGGTCGTTGAGCTTGTCGAGTTCGTCCTGGATGCCCTTGCGCTGTTTGTCGAGGACCTGCGCGCGGGCCTGCTCGTCGGCCTGCCTCTGTTCGAGCGCCTTGCGTGCGGCCTCTTGCGTTGACGTGGCGTCGTGCGCGGCCTCGACCTCCTCGTGCTGCGCCTGCGCCAGCTGGTTCAGCGTGCCGAGCCGCTCGAGGATCTCCCTGCCGTCGGCGCCGCCGAGCAGCGCGTTGAGGCCGTTGATCTCGCTGTTGCCGCCGGTCTGGTACGCCGTGTGGGCGATGTCGCCGATCCGATCCTGAGCCTGTGTCGCTCGTTGTTCCAACGTGGGCAAAATCTGCTGCAGGTTGGTGATTTCGGCCTGGGTGGCCTCGAGCTGCTCATTGATCTTGTTGTACTGCTCGACGACGAGCTCGAGATCGTGGGACTTGTCCGAAATCTGCTGTTCCAGCTGGGCGGCGGTCGGCTCGGCATGGGCGGCGGTGGTGCTCGCGAGGATGCCGATGGACAGCGCTCCGGCCGGAATCAGGCTACGCAGAGTAGCGCGCAGCCTAGGATTGCTGCGATGTTGCACAGGGGTGAGCCCTTCCTCAGGCCACCGGACCGCAGCCCGATGACGCTGGTCCAGTGCTGTCCGGGGGTAGACGGCGGGGGACCGGACCAGTGCAAACACCCTAGCCACGATGACCTTGCAGGCCAAGAGATCAATGCGCGCGATGCCGGGTACCAGATGAAATGAGAAAAAGATTCTGTCACTTTGGGTGACAAAGATGGGGGTTGAAGGAATGTGCCAACCTGACAGGTGGCGGACAGCCTTCTTCACAATGACGTCTGGCTAGGTCACACTAATGGCGCACGCTCTCGGCATGTGCCATAAGCCGGCACCTAGGTGCCACTAGGTGCCGGCATCAGCTTTCAGTTCCTAACAAGCTCCTCAACTGCCTCGAGTACCTTCAAGTGCGGAGAGTTTTATGGAGCGGGACGCCAAAGAACCCATAGTTGTCACCATCCGGCCAGGGCTGCACATCACCCAGTCCTGCTTCCGGGTGGGTGGACGCCATTTTGAGCTGGCCAACCTGCACAACCTGCACACGCGCCAGTCCGCGCACGACCCCCTGACCCGCAACGCGGCAATCGTCGCCGGCGGCATCACCCTCGCCCTGCTCCTGCTGGGCCGCTTCATGCACCCGGCCGGCATGATCGCCAGCGGCGTGGTGCTCGTCGGCCTCGTGATGCTTGTCGGCACGAGCGCGCGCACGCGGCCCCGGCGCCAGGAGCTGTGGGCCAGCTATTACGGGCACGAGATCCCGATCTTCGTCACCGACGACAACTGGCTGTTTGGCGCCGTCGAGCGGCAGTTGCGCCGGTCCATGACCGAGGTGCACAACGGCCGGCGCTATGTGACGCCCACGTCCCGGACGGCATCGTCGATCCCGCATCCGTCGCAGATGCACCCGTCCAACATGTCGATCAGCATCTGAAAGTTTGCTGAGAATCCTTCACGCGTAACTGTCGGCGAAGTTGGCTATGTAGGCCAGCGAATCGGTCGGCGACATGGCCGCGGAGCGTAGGCGCTCGAAAACCTGGCGGTGCTTGGTGATGCCGTCGGCCCGGTCGAGCACGTGTGACGAGGCGACGGCGCTCTCGAGGTATACGGCGTCGGTATCGGACTGGTCGGGGAACTCGAGCACGATGAACGGTCCGCTGATCGTGTTGACCCCCGCGGTGAACGGCAGGACCCGGATGTGGATGCGCGGCGACGTGCCCAGTGCGGTCAGGTGCAGCAGCTGCTCGCGCATGATGGCCGGGTTGCCGAACACCCGGTGCAGCACCGCCTCGTCGAGCACGGCGTCGATCAGTGGGGCGTCGGGCCGGTTGAGCAGGTTGCGCTGGCGCTCGAAGCGGAGTCGCTTGCTCAGCTGGCGCCGCTCCTCGGGCGGGTCCTCGGGCGCGGTGGTGGGGATGACCGCCGAGGCGTAGGCGTCGGTCTGCAGGATGCCCGGGACCATGATGGGCTGCCAGAAATACAGCGCGCTGGCCTGCATCTCGAGCCCGAGATAGGCGGTGAACGCCGACGGGAAGTGTTCCTTGTAGGGAGCCAGCCAGTCGCGCTGGCGGGCGACCCGGGCGAGCGCGAGCAGCCCGTTGACCTCGCTGGGGTCGGTCACTTGGTAGAGCTGCAGCGTCGCTCGAAGGTCGGTCGAGGAGATCCCGACCGTGCCTGCCTCGATGCGGATCACTTTGGACAGTGACCACTCGAGCAACTCTGCCGCCTGCTCCTGGGTGAACCCGGCCTTCTCGCGGGCGGCTCGCAAGGCGATCCGGAGACGCCGCCTGGCGACGGTCGGCCCTTTCGCCTGGGTGGACATGGCTCCTCTTAAGTTGGACACGCGATCACGCAAACCCCCAGCTGGAGGTTTGCTCCACGTCTGATGCGTAGTGTACAACAGGGCGTTGTCCCGATCCGATTTGCTAGATCAAGTACACATTGGAGCGCGCATGACAGGTCGAGTCACCAAGTCATGGCAGAAGAGCACTCGCTGCGGCGAGTCCGGCCACTGCGTGGAAGTGGCCAGCTATGACCATCACGTGGGGTTGCGTAACTCGAACCGTCCACATGAGACGCTCAGCATCTCGATCGAGGCCTTCCGCGATCTTGTCGACCGCATCAAGAGCGGCGACCTCGACGGGTGACGGCCTCGGGCCCGCCCGGGAGGCACGGGTTGGAC
>JBIOYB010000692.1:0-2576 GCA_044869915.1 Allorhizocola sp. | reverse complement strand
ACGCGCGTCGAGGCGGAGACAGGCCATCGCGCACTGGCCCGAGTACTACACCTTCGACATCAGTCGAACCTCCAACGGTGCCTCCCACTTGATCTCATGCACCCTCATGCCGCACATAATCCGACGTCGCCTCCAAGACCACGACCTCGACCCGGCGGATGGTCAGCCACTCCAGCAACCTGCGCACCTCGGCCCCGGCAGTGCCGAACCGCTCGGTCTCCAGCGACCACCGCCCCGCCAGGCTCGGATGCGGCACCCGCACACAAGCCACCAGCGACCGTTTACCCAAATCCAGCCCCGCCGCCCGCAGGCAGAACACCTCGTCCTTGACGTCCTGCTTAGACACTCACCCTCCCGAAACGAATCCCCATACCAAGGGCCCGCCCGGGAAGTCGAGCATCAAGATCGGAGACTGACACACGTGCTCCGGGCGGCGCAAAGCCGCCGTGGCAACAAACCGTGGATCTGAATCGACTCCCGTCACCAGCCTAATTAACGGGCTCACAGGCACCATAGAAGCAACGGCGTAGCGGGCGCGCCATCAGACATTTTCTATCCCCAGTGGAGCCCTGCCAAGGCGTCGGTGCCTAATCAGGACGCGGTAACCTTCTCACACCTGGCCGCCCGCGAAGGTGAGCTGATGATGGATCTGTCCGTGATGCTGGCCGACATCCAAGAGCTGGTCGGCCGCGAGTCGCCGTCGGCCGACCTTGCCGCGGTCGCCCGGTCCGCGGACGTCGTCGCCGCGCTCGGTGAAAGGCTGCTCGGCGTCCCGCCTGACCGGATCGTTGTCGACGGCCGCACGCACCTGCGCTGGCGCTTCGGGCCAGGGCCGGCGCGCGTGCTGGTGCTCGGGCACCATGACACCGTGTGGCCGCTCGGTTCGCTGGCCACCCATCCGTGCAAAGTGGATGGTGGGGTGCTGCGTGGTCCGGGCTGCTTCGACATGAAAACAGGTGTGGTGATGGCGATGCACGCGATCGCCGCGCAGCGTGATCGGGCCGGGGTGACCCTACTGATCACCGGTGATGAGGAGATCGGCTCGCCCACGTCGCGCGAGCTCATCGAGGCCGAGGCCGCCGGCTGCGCGGCCGCGCTGGTGCTCGAGGCGTCCGCGCCGGGCGGCGCGCTGAAGACGGCACGCAAAGGCGTTGGCGGATACAGGATCGGTGTGGGCGGCCGGGCCGCACACGCCGGGCTGGAGCCCGAGCGAGGCATCAACGCCGCGATCGAGCTGGCTCACCAGCTTCTCGCCGCGGCCGCGCTGGCCGATCCGCTGCGCGGCACCACCGTCACGCCGACGCTCACCACCGCGGGCACGTCGGCCAACACCGTCCCGGCCACCGCCGAGTTCACCGTCGACGTGCGGGTCAGCGACCCGGAGGAGATGGCACGCGTCGACGCTGCCTTGCGTGCGCTGCAACCCGTGCTCGCTGGGGCGAGCCTGGACATCATGGGACGCCCCAACCGGCCGCCCATGCCCGCCAGCGCGTCGGCCGGCCTGTTCGCCCGCGCCCAGACACTGGCCGCGGAGCTCGGGCTGAGCCCACTGACCGGGAGGCACGTCGGCGGCGGATCCGACGGCAACTTCACCGCCGGCCTGGGCGTGCCCACACTTGACGGGCTGGGCGCGGTCGGCGGCGGCGCGCACGCCGACGACGAACATGTGCTCATCGACGAGATCCCCGGCCGCACCGCTCTCGTCGCCGCGCTGATCGGCGACGCACTCGAGGCAGGCCGATGACGGCAAAGCGGGTCAGCGCAGGTTGCCCAGGCGCTTGAGCGTCTCGTCCAACTCCGAAACGAGTTCGGCGATGACGTCGGCGACCGGGCGGATCGCGTTCATGCGGCCGACGATCTGGCCGACCGGCATCGGCACGACATCCGGGTCGCCCGAATTCATCAGCCGCTGATGCGCCTCGCTGACGAGGATGTTCTGCAGCGGCATGGGCAGCGGCGCCGGCGCGTCCGGGGCCGACCAGGCCTCGGTCCACCGGTTCTTCAACAGCCGCGCGGGTTTGCCGGTGTAGATGCGCGAGCGCACCGTGTCGGAAGAGGTCGCGCGGATGAGCGCCTCTTTAATCGAGGAGACTCCCATTTGGTACTCCGAAGTCACCAGCCAAGCCGATCCCATCCATGCGCCGGAGGCGCCCAGGGCCAGCGCGGCGGCGATCTGGCGGCCCGAGCCGATGCCGCCGGCGGCGAGCACCGGCGCGCGATCGCCCACCGCGTCGACGACCTCGGGGACCAGCACCATGCTCGCGATCTCACCGGTGTGCCCGCCGGCCTCATATCCTTGCGCCACAATCAGATCCACGCCATTGTTCACGTGGGACAGGGCGTGGTCGGCCTTGCCCGCCAGCGCCGCCACGAGCAGCCCGGCCGAGTGGGCGCGCTCGATGACGTCGGGTGGCGGCGAGCCTAGCGCGTTGGCGATCAGCGTGGGCCGGTGATTGAGCGCCACGTCCACGTGCGAACGGGCCACCGAGTGCAGCCAGCCCAGCACCCCGTCGCCGGCCGGCGTGCCGTCCGGCAGCGGCGGCACGCCCAGTTTGACCAGCGTGTTCTCGACGAAC
>JBIOYB010000691.1:0-21336 GCA_044869915.1 Allorhizocola sp. | reverse complement strand
GCTTCTGCACGCCCTCGCGCAGATCGCCGGCGATGTGGTGGCTGTTGGTCCACGGGAAGTCCTTGCGCGTCGACGACACCACGTACTTGGGTTTGGCCTCCAGCTTGACCGCCCACTCGCGCAAGGCCGGCGGCGCCTCCTCGTCGCCGCGGGCGACGGCCGGCCAGTAGCTCTCCATCATCTCGTAGGTGACGCGACCCCACAGCATTGCCCCGCCCTCGTCCATGAGACGGGTGAAGAATGCGAACGCGACGCCGCCAACTGCCAGCTGTCCGGAATTCCGCTGCTCGACATCCCACTACACTCCGTTACCACTGGATTCGAGCCAGAGCCGCACTGCGATGGCCATTGACGATCTCGCCAAGGAACGCGCGCTACACCACGACTATTGGCTGTACGCTGCCCTCGGCGTAGGTACAGGAGATTGGTGGCAGGCCGCTGATCGAGCCTGCGTCCGAAACACTCGGAGGGATCTTCACCGTGGGCGGCCGGATGATCGATCCGTGGGCGGTCGTGAGCGAAGCGGCCGCTGTCGCATCGGCTGGCCCGGAAGTCGCCGGGCGGTTTCTGGGCGGAGGCGCTCGGCTGGGCAATCTCCAGCGAGGCACCCGGCGTGACCAACCTCGAACCCGAGGGCTTCGTCTACCCTGACCCCGTCGCAGTCTGCCTGGATCTCATCACCTCCCCGGAACCCAAGACGGTGAAGAACCGCGTGCACCTCGACCTCGCCACCACCTCGGCGGCCCATCACGCGGAGCTGGTCAGGCGCCTGAAGGAGCTCGGCGCCACGCTCGCCGACGTGGGCCAGGACGACGTCCCATGGACGGTCATGGCCGACCCTGAAGGCAACGAGTTCTGCCTCCTCGCCCCAGGCTGACCCAACCTTTCTTCATCCGCTCACCACGGCCACGAGCCCGGAACTTTGCTACGCGCGCGCGCAGTCCAGGCTCGGGTTGCGGCACCGGACCGGGCTCAGATTTCGGCTCAGGTTTTGGCTCGATGACCGACCGCTGGGCAGTTGACCAGTGCAGCTCATGGCCAACCTTGCTGAACCAAGAACCGATCCTTGGCCCGCGAAGCGTCTGCCTGGATCACGTGCGTTCGGTCGTGTCGAATGGGCCTGGCTCCGATCGGTGGGTTGAGGGTGGGCCAGGGCGAACACAGGTATCGCTTCCGCGCGTTCGATGCCGATCGGGCGTAGCGGGACGGTGGCAACGGCCTCGGGTGGAAATAGTCAGAGTGGCTGTGGCTGCGATGAACACCATGAGCGTCCTGGGCTCAGTGTCCTTTGGTCGATGCCCTGTTGGCGCTGAGTGCTTCCCGCTGTGCTGAGCTCAGGCGGTCCGGCCTCGTGGTAATGGTGTATTTGTGGGGCCCGGCGGACACCAGGGCAAGGGGATCGGCGATGACCGGGCGGCGTTCGATCGCGTCCAGGGCGTCGGCGACGCGGTTGCGGCGCCAGCCCAGTGCGGTGGCGAGGTCAACCACGGCGAGCGGGCGAGCGGCGTGCACGAGGGCGGCGAGCACGGTCAATGCGTCGTGCACGGTGGTGTCGGCGAGGCTGCTGTCGCTCATTTGGCTGCTGAGCCAAGCAAAGAACTGGCCCATCTTGCCCAGTCGGGCTCCGGCAGGGGTGTCGGCGCCGAAGATTTCGGTGCCATGTTGCGCGGCGTTGGCGACCTTGGCGTGTGCGCCCGTGTCGGTTCTCCACGCTCGGAGCCAGACGTCATCGAGGATGACGTATCGCTCGCGGCGACTACCGGGGTCCGGTGCGCGCACGACGAGGTCCATCATTTCGAGATAGCCGATGGACTTGGACACCGCCGCCGGGCTGACCTGCAGCTGGCGTACCAGGTCGGCGGCCGTCAGGCTCCCGGAGTCGGCGGTAAGCAGGCTGACGAACACCCGGGCGGTCATCCGGGGAAGGCCCGTCTCGGCCAGGAGGGCCGCGAACTGTTCCACGAATTCGCGCACCGGCTCGATCGTCGGCCCGTCGGTCGCCGACGGTCTGGCCTGGGCGGGTTTGCGTCGGCGAGCGCGTTGTCCGGCGGCCTGCTGGGCGCGCTCTGGCCGGTAGTCGCCCGGTTCGCCGTTGCGCGCCACCTCACGGCTGATTGTGGATGTTGGCCGGCCCTGCCGCCTGGCTATTTCCGCGTATCCCAGCCCGTCGGCCAGCCACGCCGCGATCTGCCGGCGTTCCTCGTGGGTCAGCCTGGCTCCGGGCATCGGCTCGCCTCCGGGTCGTCAACGTATGTCTGGTTCAGTTTGCGTTCATCAACAGCACATTGCAACGACTGACAGGTAGCAGGTTGCATTCGTTCACAACTCTGTTGCAACGCTCGTCGCCAACCGTTGCCATCGTTGCGGATATTCGGAATTGATCATTGACGAAAACGAAAATGCAACGTAGCTTTTTCGCGATGGGAAAAGTCGCTCGGTAGGAGGACACAGGATGCACGTCATGGCCATCTCCGCGATCTCGGACAACGGCGGATTTTGGGATGCTCTGAAGAAGGCGCACGGCCGGCTCCCCCGAGGGGCCAGGTGGACGCTGGCCGTCGCGAGCACCGACGGGACGGCGGCGGTGAACATCATCGCCCACGATTCGGTCGACGCTGTCCGGATTTTCTTCGAGGAGAGCGCTGGTTCCTTCGCTACGACGGAGTTTTTCGAGGCGGACGCCGCCAACGCGGTCGGCCTTCCGAAGTAGCTGTGCAGATGACAATCGATATGACTCGGCTTGCGGCCAACGTTTCCAAACTCCTTGCTGAGTACGGGATTCCGAGCGCGGCGATCGGCGTGCTCCACAACGGGGAGGTCACCGACATCGCCGTCGGTGTCACGAACGTATCGACGAGAGAGCCCGCAACCACAGACACGATCTACCAGTGCGGCTCCATGACCAAGACCTGGACCGCCCTGGCCTTCATGCAGCTCGTCGACGAGGGGAAGGTCAGCCTGGACGAGCCGGTGCGGACCTACCTGCCTGGGTTCCGCGTCGCCGACCCGGAGGTCACCGCCAAGGTCACGCCGCGCCATTTGCTGTACCACACGAACGGCATCGAGGAGGACTTCGGCGATCCCGGCGAGGACGACGATGTGTACGAGCGGATGGTCGAAAACATCGCCGACGCTCCTCAGGTCTACCCGTTGGGCTACACCCACGGTTACAGCGCGGCGCTGGGCTACGCGATCCTCGCCCGTGTCATGGAGGTGACCGACGGCAAGCGGTGGGACGACATCATGAAGGATCGCCTCTTCGATCCCCTCGGCCTGACCAGCACGAGTAGCTGGCGCGCGCAGGTGGACCCGGACCGGGCCGCGACAGGGCATCTGATCCGGTCTCTTGACGAAGGCCCAGTCGTTTCGCCGGTGGACTACCTGCCGCGCTCCTTCGGGCCCGGCGGCAACGTCAACTCGACGGTCCGCGAAGTGCTCGCGATGGCGCGCGTCGTCCTGAACAGGGGCACGGCGCCCAACGGGAGTCAAATCGTCTCGGCGATAAGCATCCGGGAGATGATGGAGTCCCGTGTTCCCGTACCGGACCCGTACATGTTCGGGCCGCAGTGGGCTCTGGGTCTCATCGTGTGTGATTGGCACGGCGAGACGGTCTACGCGACCGACGGCAGCACTATCGGCCAAAACGCTCGTCTGCGGATCCTGCCGGACTCGAATCTCGCCATCGCGATGCTGACGAACGGTGGACCGCGCGAAAGCTTGTACAAGACGGTGTTCAACGAGATCCTGACCGGACTCGACGCGGTCACGATCCCGGATTTGCCGACGCCTGGCCGAATTCCTGGCCTCGACCTGTCCAGGTATGAAGGTGTCTACGGGCGACCCGGCACCCGGTACCAGGTAGCAGCCGAGGGCGAGAAGCTCTACCTCACACTGCACCTCGATCCCATGCACGCACGGTTTCTCGGTAAACCGGACCGCATCAGATACGAGTTGCTACCAGTGAGCGAGACACACTTCTTGATGCCTTCGGACGATCCGCTTGAAGACACGCAAACCGTCGCGATCTACGACTTCACCAACAGCCGCGCGCAATACCTGCACACCAACTGCCGGATAAATCCGCGAATCAGCGGGCTCAAGGGTGATCCCACGCATGCGGCGAGGGCGTTGAGGTCGTCACGCGTGCGCACTGCGGGGAGCCGCGCTGGCCTACTGTCCGGTCAGACGGATGCCTGATTGGACGCGGGAAGGTTTCGTTCTTGTGCCGCCGTTCGTTTCCCGGTTGGTAGATGCTCACGCCGGACGCGGCGAAGGTGAACGGTGTGACGGGCTCAGTCTCGAGCGATCTGAGATCATATGCTCGATTGCTCATTTGCGGTGTTGCGCATCTCCGCCCAGGAGAGGGAAGAAGTGATGGGCGACTTCCCTGATAAACGCAACGATGTCACCGGGTTTTAGCTGGACGTCCGGGCCGTCGAGCTCCGGTGGGAGCTTGATCCCTTCTTCTTTCGCCTTGGCGATGACGCCAGGCCCAACGGTCATGCCCAGGGTGCTCAGGGCCTTGCCCACCACCTCGGGATCCATCGTCCATGCGGGCACCGGGCGCGCCTTCACTCTCGCCCACGTCGCCGGGTCGCGGGGCGTGCCGAGCGAAAAGACGTGATCAAAGGGCCGAGCCGCGGCGTCTCGCTGGGTGAGTGGCTCACCAAGTCCCCACACCTTCCGCAACGTGGCGATCAGCGAGGTGTGGCGGTACTCCTCGTTGTACACCGACCCCGATTGGACCCACGGCGAAACGATGATCGCCGGGACGCGATACCCGGAGCGGTCGAAGGCGAAGTCGAACTCACCGGCGGGAGCCGACAGGTCCGGCGGGGGAACTGGGCCCGGCGGGACGTGGTCGTAGGTGCCTCCCGGTTCATCCCAACCGATCAGCATGGCGGTGTTCCAGACGTTTGCGCCCGTCTCCGATGCGGCGTAGCGGTAGGCATGGAACACCCGCTCCAGGAACACCTCGCCCAGCAGCGTCGACGACGGCGGATCGACCGATATGTCCACGTGGCCCATCGCTCGGGAAACCGCTGGGTGGTAATCGCCATGCCCGCCGGCCATGTTCGGCTCAATGAGCGAGAAGTTCGGCAGCGTACCTGCTGCGGCGTCCTTCTCGAACTCGGTGAAGGGCACGAAGTGGGTGGCTAGTCGGTCCTTCAGCCGAGCGTAGTGGATCATGCCTTCGAACGACACCGGCATCGGCTCCTGGACGTAAACCTTCCAGGTCCTGCCGTGGGCCTCGAGACGCTCGAAGATCGTCTCGGTGTCGTTCTTCGTGAACCACTTTTGGACCGGACTGTTCACGACCAGGCCCGAGGAGGTGGCCGATGTCCAGAACGAGCGGTTCATGAACGTCTGTGATGGCACCTCGCAGAACCAGTGGTCAAAGACCCCAAAGTCCCGGGCAATGCCATTGAGCACTGGCAGCTGCTGCGGCGTGTAGCCGGTCATGATGTGCGCATACTCGTCGTAGGTGGGCTGGCGGCCCATCTCGCCGGTGAAGGTGGAGATGTAGTCGGTGACGAACCCGTCCATCGCCGGCGTGGCACCGGGCGGGGGCGCGTTCCAGGGCGCCGTCTGGGCTGCGCCGATCTTGAACCGGTTGTGGTCATTGAGGATGTTGAACAGCTGCGTATTGGTGTGGTAGTACTCCTCGCCCGAGTCCGGGTTCGGCGAGTCCATGTCGGTGGCGACCGTGTACGGAACTGTCTTGCGTTCAGCGCCATGCTCTGCCCACTCAGGAATGGGATTACTCAAATCCTTGCCGATCACCCCGTCGAAGTTCTTACCGTCCTCGGGGCCGTAGAGGTGTCCCAGCACGTTGTCCAGGGAGCGATTCTCAACAGCACCACCACGATGTTGTCAAGCGCGTGGGACTTGTCGGTCGTGGGCATCAGCCATGTCCTTTCACTACGATCACGCTCGCGGGTGTGACGACCTTCAGCCATGTGCGATCTGGTTCAGGTCCGATCCATAAGACCGGGTAGCCGGCGCCGGCCGAGCGTGCCCATCGCGCCGTCCACGCTGCTGCGCCCGCCGCCGTGCCAGGATCACACTGACCAAACCGGTGGTCAGCACCAATTCCCACAGCATCGCCATCGCCGAGTGGTCGATTTACCGGCACCAGGCAGCGTTTCACCGGCGCTGCCAAGCTTGCCTACCAGGGCCCACAGCAGCAGCGTCGCGAAAACGGCACCCAGGCGCTGGGCGACGACATAGGCGGGGACACGCCTGCACGGCAAGCTGCCGCGCAACGCGAACGCCACGCTCTGCGCCGCTCGACCGAAAGGACTGCGACGAAGTGGCAGGCTTGACGCTTGGCTGGTCATCGCATCTTCACTCCCGTTGTGAGCGGATCGTCAGAAACGCGCGACGGCCGTCAACTCACGTCGACCTCAGTAAACACCGAAGGTTGTATCGCCACCCGGGGAACGGTCAATTCAGGGACGGGAGACGCGCCAACATACCCGCGCACGTGACCGACCACAAGGTTTGGGGTCGGATGGCAATGCGGACGACGAAGTGATGCCTGCTGCGGCTAGGACCTCTACCATCCACTGACGTCGTTGACCGACGCGGATCCGCCGCCAGCGGCAGCCCGCCGCGCCTTTCAGCGCGCAGAGGAACCTCTTCGCGAAGTCCTCGTATCGCCTGCACTGGAGCGGCTGGTCGAGCCCAGAGTCACCGAGGAGGCTCAGCATATCGATCCGTGCCAATTCGAGAAGACTCGGATCACTGCCTTCTTTCTGGCGGTTCGATTGCGTGGTCCCTGGCGGTCAGGCGCCCGCTCCAGGCAGGTGCGCAGGCACAGTGGTCCACACCGATCTCCTTCTGAAACGATCAGTAAGCAAGCCGCATCAGCCCGGCGGCCGTCGGGACAAACCCGCACCGGCGATAAAACTCGTCGAGACGCGCCTCGTAGTCCACGTGCAGCCACGTCGCACCGGCCTCCGCCGCCTCCCGCGCCGCGGCTCGGACCAGCCGCTGCCCGAGGCCGCGACGCCGCTCGGCCGGGTGGACGGTCGGGTCGAGCAGGAACGCGTGCATGCCGCCATCGGTGGCCACATTGACGTATCCCACGAGCCGATCCTCACGCCACGCCGTGATCCAGGTCAGGCTGCGCTCATGGATCGGCCCGAACGCCGTGTCGGTGTGGCTGGGCCAGGCCGCGGCAAAAAGCTCATTCAGCTGAGCATCGGCCACGGGAGCACGCACGAGCAGCATCACATCGGACACCCGCGCAGCCTGCCACAGATCAGCGGGTGTGGGCGAGGGTGCCGAAGCCGAGCTGGTCGTAGCCGCCGCTGGCCGGGCCGTAGTCGCCGCCCCCGCCCTCGGGCTGGACGCGTTGCACGTATGCGGCGATGTTGGGCACCGACAACCCGCGCCGCTTGGCGTAGTGGTTGTAGACGAGCGCCCACACCGGCCGGTCCTGGCCGCGGCTGCCCGCGCCCGGCACGGTTTGCTGTTCCGGTTTGCACGCCTGGCCGCTGCCCCACCGGTAGGTGGTGAACGGCACGTCCTGCCCGAGGTTGTATTTGGCGATGTATTCGCAAGCCTTCATGAAGCGGTTGTCAGAGTAACCGTACAGGTCGATGCCCTGATTCCACGCCATCTCGCAGATGGCGCCCATCAGGCCGACCCCCATCACGGTGTGCCCTTGGTCGCGGCCGCTCTCCTGCCACTGGCCGAGCCCGCCCGGGTGCAGGAACGGCACGGCCTTCATGATGGCGCCGTTGCCTTCACCGTTCTTGAAGTAGTTGACCACGCGGTTGACCTTGGCCCGGTCGTCGCACAGGATGCCGATGGCCAGTAGCGACGCCATGTTGCACAGGTCCCAGTTGGCCCAATAGTTGGTGATGCAGGCGTCGTTGTGCTTGGTCAGGAAGTGCTCGTTCATCGGGGCGAAAATGTTGAGCAGCATGCGTTTGCAGCGGTCGAGCTCAAATCCGGGATAGTCACGCATGATTTCTGCCGCATTTGCCATCTGGTACCCGTAGATGCCCGCGGCCAGGAAGCGGTCGGCGTTGCCGTTCACCGCCTTGAGCGTGCCCGACCAGGCGTTGATGATGTCGCGGGCCGTGTTGCCGTGCGCCGCTTCGCCGGATATCTTCCAGCGCAACGCGTTTTGGTACGCGGCATGGATGTCGAAAAACAGCAGTGTGTAGTTTTGCCCGTCGCCGCCGCGGATGACCGTCTCCACCGGACGCGGCTTCCACGTGCTGTGCGAGCGCCCGTTGGCCACCAGCCGGTCCCAGCCCGCCTTCCAGGGCTGGGCCCCGGCGCGCACCTTGGCCGCCATGCGATCGAAGTCGGCCTGGGTGTGCAGCATGCCGGGATGCTTGAACCTGCTAGTGGCACTTGGGCTCGGGCTGGCGGACGCGCTCGGGGAGGCCGAGGCGCTGGGCGACGGTGACCCGGACGGCTCCGCGAGGCTGCCCTCTGCCGACCAGCCGGGTGTGGGCGCGGCATCGGCGTCAACCGCGACGGTCGCGCCCGTCCTCCAGCGGTGGCAAGCGGCGGCACCGAGTGTCGTGAGCCCCGCCACCCCGGCACCCGCCGCCACAGCGCGCAACAGGCGCCTCCGGCTGACCGGATGCTTCATCTGTTCGTACGACAAGATCAATCCTCCCTTCGGCGTGAACCTACCCAGCTCGCGCACGCCCGGGCAACCGGCCAGATCCACTGTGAGACCCTTGTTACACCACCGCAACAAAACGGCACCGAGGCGGACTGACGCCAACACGCACCGCTTGCCCGCTAGCGAAAGTCGCGCGACTTCGGATTGGTGGAGATGGGCAGCCGGGTGAGCTTTTCGGCGACGAGGTTGATGACGCCCGAATGACTTTCGAGGGTCCCGCGCACGATCAGCGCCCGGCTGGTGATGGCCAGTTTGCGATACCGCTGCCACAGCCCCGGCGAGCAGACCACGTTGAGCATGCCCGTCTCGTCCTCGAGGTTGACGAACGTGATGCCCGAAGCGGTCGCCGGACGCTGGCGGTGTGTGACGAGCCCGCCGACCACGACGCGGGAGCGATGCTCGAGCCTGGGCAGGCGGGAGATCGGCACGGCGCGCCGTTGGTCCAAATAGGAGCGTACGAGTTTGATGGGATGGCTGTCGGGCGACAGCCCGGTGGACCACACGTCGGCCACGAGCAGGTCGACGTCTTCCATGCCGGGCAGGGCGGGCGCGTCCCGGACGGTCGTGATGGGCAGGCGGCCGGACCGCTCCTGCGCCGCCGCGCCCGCGATCCACAGCGCCTGGCGCCTGTCCAAGCCGAAGCACGAGAAGGCGTTGGCCGTGGCGAGCGCCTCGAGCTGGGCGGCCGGAAGCTCGGTGCGCCGGGCGAGGTCGGGGATGTCGGCGTATCCACCGTCCACCGGCCGCCGGGCGACGATGAGCTCGGCCGTGTCCTGCGAGACCGTGCGCACCATGTCCAGGCCGAGGCGCACGGACGGCCCACCGATGCCCCACTGGGACGGCGGCGTGCCGTTGCCGTCGGCGCGCACCGCCCAATCCGCGCCCTCCAATGTGGCCTTGGCCTGGCTGCGGTTGACGTCGGGCCGGAGCACCTCCACACCGTGCCTGCGCGCATCGTCCACAAGCGACTGTGGCGAGTAGAAACCCATGGGCTGAGCCTTGAGCAGTGCGGCGCAAAACGCGGCCGGGTAGTAGCGCTTGAGCCACGCGCTCACATACACCAGATGCGCGAAACTGATGGCGTGGCTTTCCGGGAAACCGTAGTGGGAGAAGGCCGCGAGCTTGTGGTAGATGTCGTCGGCCAGCTCGCCGGTGATGCCGTTTTTGGCCATGCCCGCAAAGAGCCGCTCCTTGAGCTCGGCCATGCGCTCCAGCGAGCGCTTGGAGCCCATGGCCCGGCGGAGTTTGTCGGCGTCCTCGGGGCTGAAGTCGGCGACGTCCATCGCGAGCTGCATCATCTGTTCCTGAAACAGCGGCACGCCCCGCGTGCGACCCAATGCGTTGGCCATCAACGGGTGCGGGATCGTCCACGGCTCGCCGTTCTTGCGGCGGATGAACGGGTGCACCGAACCGCCCTGGATCGGGCCCGGCCGGATCAGCGCCACCTCGACCACGATGTCGTAGAACTCGCGCGGTTGCAGGCGTGGCAGGGTCGACATCTGCGCGCGGCTTTCGACCTGGAACACGCCCACGGTGTCGGCCCGGCACAGCATGTCGTAGATTTCGGGGTCGTCCGGCTGGCTCTGGCTCAGATCGGGCTTGAGGCCGATGAACTCGTATGCGTATTGGATCGCCGAGAGCATGCCGAGCCCGAGCAGGTCAAACTTCACGAGTTTGATGGCCGCGCAGTCGTCCTTGTCCCACTGCAGGACCGTGCGGCCCTCCATCCGGGCCCACTCCACCGGGCACACCTCGATGATGGGCCGATCGCAGATCACCATGCCGCCGGAGTGGATGCCGAGGTGCCTGGGCGCGGTGAGCAGCTCGTTGGCGAAGTGCAGGACGTTCGCCGGTACGCCATCGACATCTTCTTTTGAAATTTCTCTCCAGCGATCGATCTGCTTGCTCCACGCATCCTGTTGACCCGGCGAGTGTCCGAAGGCGCGCGCGACATCGCGGACGGCCGACCGTGGACGGTACGAGATGACGTTGGCCACCAACGCGGTGCGCTCGCGGCCGTGCGTCTCGTACACGTATTGGATGACCTCCTCGCGCCGGTCCGACTCGATGTCCACGTCGATGTCGGGCGGGCCGTCCCGTTCGGGCGCGAGAAACCGTTCGAACAGCAGGTGATAGCGGATCGGGTCCACATTGGTCACTCGCAGCGCGTAGCACACGGCCGAGTTGGCCGCCGAACCGCGCCCCTGACACAGGATCCCTTTGTCCCGGCAGAACCGGACGATGTCCCACACCACCAGGAAGTACCCAGGAAAATTAAGCTCCTCAATCATTTTCAGCTCGCGCTCGATCTGGGCGTACGCTTCGGCGTGGACCAGGCCGTAGCGCTCGGCCGCGCCACGATAGACGAGATCGCGCAGCAGGTCCATTTCGGACTGTCCGGCCTTGCAACCCTTGAAGGGCGGCAGATTCGGCGCGATGAGGTGCAGGTCAAAGGCGAGCCGTTCGGCCAGGATCGAGGCGTTGATGACGGGCTCGGCGCTCATCAGGCGGGCCGCCATCTCGTCCCCCGAGCGAAGATGAGCGGTCGCGGCTGCCGGGAGATATGGATCTATTTGATCTAGGTTGGTACGAGCGCGGACCGCCGCCATCACGGTGGCCAACCGGCGGCGGGCCGGGGCGTGGTAGTGCACGTTGTTGGTGGCGACCAGCTCTAGCCCTTTCGCACGGGCCAGCTTGACAAGCGCCTCGTTGCGGTCGCCGTCCAGCGGGTCGCCGTGGTCGGTCAGCTCGACAAAAACGTTGTCCCGCCCGAACATCTCGGTCAGCCCGTCCAGCCTGCGACCCGCATCTTCCTTGCGCGCCAAGGCCTGCGGCACACCGCCCTTGCGGCAGCCGGTGAGCGCCACCACGTGCCCGTGCAGCGCGCCCAGTGCATCGAGGTCATAGCTTGGCCGCCCCTTCTGCCCGCCCTTAAGGTGGGCCTTAGCGATGGCGGCGGAAAGTCTGGCGTAGCCCTTTTGGCCGGTGGCCAACAGGAGCAGGTGCTCGCCCGCCGGGTCGGGCGGACCGGCGCGCTCGATGCCGGACAGGCTGAGCTCTGCGCCGAACACGGTTTTGAGCGGGAGCTCGCGTGCCGCCTCGGCAAAGCGCACCACGCCGTAAAGTCCGTCGTGGTCGGTGATGGCCAGCGCGTTCAACCCGAGCCGCACCGCCTCGTGCACAAGCTCCTCCGGGTGGGAGGCGCCGTCCAGGAAGCTGAAGTTGGTGTGGCAGTGCAGCTCCGCATAGGGGATGTTGCTGTGGCCGGGCTCGGGCGGCGTGCGCTCGGGCTCCTCCCAACCGGCACGGTCGTCGGCATCGGCCAGCGGGTCGATGATCGTGCCGCCGACCATATGCTTCTCGAGCTGGGCCCACTTGAGGTCCGACCTGCTTCCCCATCCCATTCGAACGAGTGTACGATACGACCTTGGAGGTCAGGGCGCGACGGCGATCACCATCACCCGGCGGATCCGGTCGTGGGTGTCCACGCTCCGGATCGCCTCGGCCCGCGTGGACTCGAGGGCCGGGTCACCGGCCACGTCCAGGGTGAGGGCATGCTCCCACAGCTGGAGCGCCACGGCATGCCAGTCCTCGCGCTCCCGCATGCTCACCTCCCGGAATCCGCCCGCCGACAGCGATCCGGCCAGGTCGGCCCGGCGCAGCCGTTCGCTCACCGACTCGTCGGCCCGATCCTTCGCCTCCCACGAGGTGAGCACGATCCGGCCGCCGGGGCGCAGCGATCGGCGCAACTCCGATGCCGCCGCGACGGGGTCGGCGGCAAACTGGAACGCGTCGACACACATGACCGCGTCGGCGGCGCCTTCGGCGAGCCCGGGCGAGTCAAGGCTGCCGACCTGGAAGCTCGCCCGCGATTCGAGGCCAAACAGAGCGCGGCGCCTTGACGCCTGGGCGACCGCCTGCGCCGAGAAGTCGACCCCGATCAGCCGTGCTTGCGCCCTTCGCGCCACCCACATGCCCGGACCGCCGCGACCGCACGCGATGTCGACCAGCAGCCCGCCTTCCGGCACGGCCAGGGCATCGGCGATCTCGCGCAAGCCGCCGAACGGGACCAGATTGGACGGACCGATCTCCGGCGGCAGACCGAGCCGATCGGTGAACAGGCGCTGGCGCGCATCGGAGGCGGCGATGTCGGCGAACCACTGGTCGAAGTATTCGGCGGTCATCGCGCCAGAATGCCATATGCGGTCATGGGCGCAGGCGCCTGAAGACAGCGCGGACCTCGTCGACGATCGCCTCGGCGTCGCCGCCGCCCATGCGCGGGTTGACCACGCATGCGCGCAGGGCGAAGACCCCGTTGACGGTGGTGCCGGCCAGAAAAGCGCGCCCGCCCAACTGCAACTTGGTGAGGACCCTGCGGTTGAGTTCGTCGTCGGCCGGGGCGCACCGGAAGCAGACCACGCTGAGCCCGTGCGCGAGCAGCTCCAGCTCGGGGGCCGCCGCGACGGCCGCGGCCATCCGGTCGGCCACGGCGATGTCCCGGGCGATGAGTTCGCGGTACCCGTCCAAGCCGAGATGGCGCAATTGAGCCCAGACCTTGAGCGCGCGGAACGGGCGGGTCTGGTCGAAGCCGAACTCGCTGAACCACACCGGGCCGCCGGCCCCCGCCGGGTCGTCATCGGTGCGCAGGTAGGGCGGCACGAGACTGAAGGCGTCCCGGGCCGCGGCGCCATCGCGCAGCAGCACGAGCCCTGCGTCGACGGGGACGTAGAGCCACTTGTGCGGGTCGAGCGCCAGGCTGTCCACAATGGACAGCGCACGGCGCGTCGGCGCGTGCTCGTCGAGCAACAGCACCGCCGCCCCACCATAGGAACCGTCGACGTGCAACCATACGTCGCGCTCGGCGCACACCCGCGCGAGCTCGGCGATCGGATCGACCGCGCCGGTGTTGACGGTGCCGGCACTGGCCATGACGGCCACGGGCACGCAGCCATCGGCCGTGTCCGCGGCGAGCCGCTCGCGCAACAGGTCGGGCCGCATCCGGTGGTGCTCGTCGGAGGGGATCACCCGGATGTTCGCCGAGCCGATCCCCAGCAACTCGGCCGCTTTGCGGGCGGAACCGTGCCCCTCCTCGCCCAGGTAAAACACGAAGCGGCGATCGTGCCCCTGCAACCCTTGGGCGCGCACATCAATCCCGGCTCGCCCGGCCGCCCGGTGCCGGGCCACGGCCAAAGCCGTCAGCGTCGCCATCGACCCGCCGCTGACCAGCAACCCCGTGCTGCCGGCGGCGGGGAAGCCGGCCAGGTCGGCGAAGCGCCGGACCAGATCGTGTTCCAGGTGCACGGCGGCGTGGTTGCCGCCCGCGACGCTCGGATTCATGGCGGCCGCAAGCGCTTCGGCGAAGACCCCGACCGGGTGCGGCGGCGAGTTGACCCAGGCGGCGAAGCGGGGATGCCCGTTGCCGAACGGGTACGGCGCGATCCGCTCGGCGAACTCGGCCAGCACGGTGTCGACGGGCACGCCTCGGCTGAACTCGGTGTCACCCTGACGGTCGTAGGGCTGGAAAACCGGCCGGTGCCGCATGCCCGCGAGGTGGTCGGCGATCAGCTCGACCACCTGATGCCCGAGCCTGCGCACCTCGTCCGCGGTCCACTCCCACGCCGGCGGGATCTGCCGCGGGCTCATCTGAGGTCCATCACCAGGTAGTAGACGCACGGCTCGTCGCCCGGATTGGTGAAGCCGTGGTGGCAGTCGCCGGCATAGAACACGCTGTCCCCGGCGAACAGGTCGGTCTCCTCATCATCCAGCGACAGGCGCAACGTTCCGGCTTCGACAGCGAGATACTCCCGGGAGCCCGCCGAGTGCGGCGCGAACACGCCGGCATCGACCCCCGGGCCGATGGTGGTCCGCATAAACTCGAACTCCACACCCGGCAGCACCGGGCTGAGGATGCGCCGCTCCCAGCCGCCCGCATCCCGCGCAACGTCCTGTTCCTCATGGCGCAGCAACACCCGCCGAGCGGGCACCTCCTCGCGCAGCAGGCGGGCAATGCTCGTGCCCAGCCCCGTGGCGATCCGGTCAAGAATCAGCACGGTCGGCATCCGGCTGCCACGCTCCACTTCGGACAGCATGCTCCGGCTCACGCCACTGGCCGCGGCGAGCTCTTCGAGCGTCAACCCACGACGGCCCCGCTCCCGGCGCACCCGGTTTCCCAGAGAGGTGATCACGGAATCTACTATAGTGGAATTCCACTATAATGGAACCCTCTCGCCTGCGATCAGTGGGTTTCCGAGCCGTTGACGCTCGCGGTGGCGGGGAACGGGCGCTGTTGTCCGGTGGCGTTTGGCCTATCAGGTGCGGTCGTGGAGAGTGATCTGGTAGCCGTCGGGGTCGGCGAAGGTGAAAGTCCGGCCGAAGGGGCCGTCGATCGGTGCGGAGACGATGGTGTGACCGTCGGCGACGAGAGCATCGTGAATGGCCTGGACGTCTGTGGCGTGGAGCCAGATCGCGGCACCGATGCCGGGCTGAGCAACGGATGCGAGGTCGGTGCCGGGAACGACGTCGCGGAGCGCGAAGGCGATCGGCTTGGTATCGAAGACGACGGCGTGCGGAGGTCCGGCCGGCGAGCGGACGAGGCCGAGGTACTGCTCGTAGAACGCCTGCGAAGCGTCGAGGTCGAGCGCTTGCAGCGAGATGAAGTCGGGGCCAGTGGCGGGCATGATGATGCTCCTCTTGTTCCATGTCAGTTTTCTGACACGGAACAATGTATGTCAGAATACTGACATGAGTCAAGACGGTGTCGGCGTCGACCTGGAGACGTCACTGGGCTACCTGCTGAAAGAGGCGTCGAGCGCCCTCCGCGTAGCCATGGAGGAGGTGCTGCGGCCGCTCGGGATGAGCGTAACGCGCTACGCCTGCCTCGAACTGCTGGCTCAACGGCCGGGCTTGTCGAACTCCGAGCTCGCGCGGGGCGCGTTCGTGACACGGCAGTCGATGAACGTGCTGCTCCAGGCCCTGGAACGAGAGGGCTACGTGACCAGGCCTGCGGAGGCACCCGTCGGGAAGGTTCTTCCCACGCAGCTCACGTCTCACGGCCGACGAAGCCTCGAGAAGGCGACCGTAGCGGTCCGGTCCGTCGAGGTCAGAATGCTGGCCGGCATGACCGAGACCGAGCAGTCAGACGCGTTCCGGATCCTGCGAAGCATGATCCATTCCCTTCGCGATGGCAACGACGGTGCATAGCTTCTTCCCCGGCACGTCTCGTCGCGCGCATAGGAGTGCGCCCGAACGTGAAAAACCGTGCGGACGGACCTCGGAAACCGACAGGCCTCGACTACACCCTCATCTGCGAAGAGCCAGTTAGTGATCGAAAAGCGTTTCTTGTGGCGGTGGGTCGAGGACGTTGTGCAGGCCGGAGACGGTTCGGCGCCACTGGCGTCTCTTGGGGCTTCGTCCCAGGCTCCGGCGAGCCACGTCGGTGTGGTGATCACGCAGTCCAGAGCCTTGATGGCAAGGTCGCGGAGGTAGGCGGGGAGCGGCGCATCCTCAGCCCGGTGCGGCATGGGTGTGCTCGGACCGTAGATGGGCCAGCTTCGATCTGCCTACTCACAGACCGATCATCTCAGCGCCACGGACAAACCTCGATGGCACAAACCCTTACGGGGACAAAGTTCGCTGGCAAGAGGGACACGCCGCAATGGCAAAGGACACCCACACCAACACTCCGCCGCCCCACCGCGCCCACCGCCGAAGCCGCCGCCCCACCGCGCCCGCCGCCCCAACACACCAACGCGCCCACCGCCGAAGCCGCCGCCCCAACACACATCACCGCGCCAAACGCGCCGCCGCATCAACACGCCCCGCCAACGCCCCGCGCACCGCCGCACCGATGCGGCCCTGCGCGAGAGCGTGCGATACCGCGCGCGAGAGCGTGTCCTAAATGGGCGAAGGTTAGGGTCCGCCGCCGGGCGCGTGGGTGGCGAGGAGGGTGGCCAGCGCGGTGGGTTGGGAAACCATGGGCCAGTGACCGGTGTCGACGTCGGCGAAGGACCATGTGGGTTGGCCGTGCAGGGCGAGGACGTCGTCACGCGGTTTGGTGCCAGGCCGAAGGCACGTAACGTAGGTCGCCCGCAGCTCGGCCAGGGGCCGTGCGAGATAGGCGGGCTCAAACAGCGTGCGCCCCGGGTGCGGGCTCGCTCGCGCGACAAGCCACGCCACCTGCTCGTCCGTCAGGTCGTGACCGTCGAAGTCTTCGAGCTCGGGCACCGGCCACCACCCACCGTTGGCCTCGACCGCCGCGCGCACAAGCTCCTGCCCACGTGGCGACCACCCATCGGTCATGGATTGCCCGTCAACGGGCAGGTTGGCATCGACGAACACCGTGTGCGCGACCCGATCCGGCGCTAGGCCCGCGACCTGCCCGGCCACTATGCCCGCGTAGCTGTGCCCGACGAGCACGGCACCGCGCACGTCGGCCGACTCGAGCAGCCTGAGGACATCGCCCACGTGCGTCGCAAGACCAACCCGTGCAACGGAAGAGGACACCGTGTCGGCTGAGGAGAGCGCCGCCGCCGGTGCCACCGAAGCCGCCAAGGCATCCGAACCCACCGAAGCATCCGAACCCGCTGAGGCGACTGAAAGGGCTGAGGCGGCTAAAAGGGCTGAGGCAGCAGGCGAGGACGACGGGACCGCTGAGGGCCACGCGCCCATGGCTTGTGAGGACGACGGGCCGAAGAGTGGGTAGGACAGGCCGGAAAGGGTGAGGGCATGGACGTGGTGGCCGAGCGCACGCAGACGCTCGGCCACAGGCTGCCAGACCCATGCCCCGAGCCACGCACCCGGGATCAGTACAAAGGTGCTCATGGCCCGGACACTAAACCAGGGGTCTGACATTTTGCCGCCGCGCAGTGAAGCGACCGCCCAGCGAAGCCGCCACGCAGCGAAGCCGGCGCCCAGCGAAGCCGCCACGCAGTGAAGCCGGCGCGCAGTGAAGCCACCGCCCAGCGAAGCCGTCACAAAAGCGAACGGCCACCGCCGGACGGAGGTGCAAGGCGAAGCAGCACGGCGCAGAGGCGGCCGGTCAAGCGGAGTGGCGTCGCTGGAGCGGAAGCGGCTTATGCCGGCGTGAAGTGCGTCCGCCGCTTGTCCGTGTCGATCCCGGCGATGCGGACCGCGATTTCGGCGCCCGTCTCCACCCGCTGCTTGCCGACGAGCAGGCCGCCGACGCCCGGCGCTACTTCGATGAACGCGCCGAACGGCACGACCCGCGTCACCCGTCCACGCACGATATCGCCGACGTCGTGCTGGTCAAGGAAGTCTTGCCAGTCCTGATTGGACAATTTTCACCTCCTTCCATCACTGAAAGGAGGTGCTTCCGGCCTATATCTACGGAAGCGCGATAAAGCCTGCCGTGCAAGGGATGTGTGGTCGCCACCAACGGGTGGCACCTGCGCCGGGCGGTCAAGCCACGGCCGGGCAACCCGTCAACTCATGGCGAACCCACGTCGCCAACCCGGCAGTCATGCCAGCAATCTAGCACGTTCACTGTCGCGATTAAGATGTACCAAAGTGGAATTTGCCACAGCCAACACGGCAAGCCCGACCGCCCACCAGATCTTGCCCATGTCGGCCAGCGCGGCCGTGGCCCCGCCGAATATCAGTGCCTCAATCGCGAGTCTGCCCGGCAGCGGCAAGTACCACTTGGCCTTCGGCGCCACGAACCACCCCCACACGACCGCCGCCACCAACGGAAGCGCGATGCCCAGCGCGAACGAGATCCGCCAACCCCACACTCCAAGCACCACCAGGGCGGTGATCTCCAGAGCGAAGCGCAGAAAAGCGTTGAGGTATATGAACCATTTGGGCGCAGTCAACATCATCACGCGAACGAGGCTATCTCCCGCTCAGTTGTCGGTCGTCGGCCCGCGCTGCCTCAGCTCGTCGACCGCGCTCATGGCCTGGCGCAGGTCGGTCAGCCACTGCTCGGTGTGCTGGCCGACGAGTTTGACGCACCACGCGAGGGCTTCGGAGCGGGAGCGTGCCACACCGGCGTCCACGAGCGTGTCGAGGACTTGGCGCTCGGGCTGGCGCAAGCGGGTCATGACGGGCGCGGAGTGGGTGGTGAACAGCCTGCGCGTGCCGCCGCACTCGGCGCCCCAGGCGACCTTGCGCTGGTATCGGTGCTCGGCCTGCCGGGCGAGCAGGATGCGCTTGTCGCGGGTGGACTCGCGGAAGGCGGAGATCCGCCCGGCTTCGGCGGCGGCCCGGTCGGCGTCGGTGGCGCCGTCGGGCAGGCTCGGCTCGGGCAGCCTGCCCACGATCAGGATCTCGTCGCGGTCGATGGTGATGTCGGGTGGTCCTTGATATAGGTCGTCGGGTATCAGCCCGGTGATCCACGCTTTTGCCTCACCGGCTCCGGCACCCGCCGTCGCTGCTGTAGTCGTCATGCTTACATGATTACACCGTTTCAGCCATTACCGGCAACTGGACATTTCTCCCACCACCGGCACGAACGAAAAAGTTGCCATCGGGCGCGCCACCGGCGAAGCCCTGCGGGTAGGGCGGGCCACCGTTCGGCATCGGTGGCACCTTTGTGCCATCTTCCGCGCCACCCCCATAACTCACCGAACGTAATTTCGAACAGGTGTACGATATCCTCTCCGCCTACGCACACTGTCGAAAATGGAGGGTCATCTGCATGGTCAGCTCGGTGGCGGTGCTGAGCATTGCCTTGATAGCAATGGGCCTGGTCCTGACGCCAGGCCCAAACACTGTCTATCTAGTCTCCCGCACCATGGCGCAGGGCCGCGCCGCCGGGATGGTGTCGCTGCTGGGCGTCGGCGCCGGCTTCGTCGTCTATCTCGTCGGTTCGGCGGCCGGGGTGACCGCTGTCCTGACCCTCGTCCCGCATGTGTTCGACGCCATCAGGTTTACCGGTTCCACATACCTGATGTGGCTGGCCTGGCACACGGTTCGCTCACGGTCCATTGTGGACACCAACGGGCTGGTATCCCACTCGCCCGGCCGCCTGTTCCTGGTCGGCTTCGCCACCAACCTGCTCAACCCGACGATCGCGGTGCTGTATCTCTCCCTGCTCCCCCGTTTCATCGACTCGGCGCGCGGCAACGTGGCGCTGCAGGGCCTGATCCTCGGATCGGTGCAGATCTCCATCATGCTGGCGTTCAACTGCCTGATCGTGCTCGCGGCCGGACGGATCGCGCCGTGGCTGACCAACCGCCCGCGCTGGCTTCGCGTGCAGCGCTGGCTGGCCGCCACCGTGCTGGCATCGCTCGCCGTGCAAATCGCCATCGCGCCATAAGCAACCGTGCACAAGCAACCGTGCACAAGCAACCGCGCCTGAGCAGCCACGCACAAGCAGCCACGCACAAGCAACCGCGCCGGAAAGCACGGCGCAAACGAGCCACGCAAACGAGCCACGCAAACGAGCCACGCAAAGGAGGCATCAAGAGGTACACGAAAAGGGCAAGGACCTAACTGTCGCCGACCGGGTAGTTGGCGCGGAACAGACCGTGCGGGTCGCGCGCCCGTTTGAGCTCGCGCAGGCGCTTCAGGTCCACAGTGGACAGCGCAGCCGTGGCGGACTCGCCCGGCACCAGTCCGTTGAACGGTTTGCGCCCGCTCACACCCTCGCCGAGCGCTGCGATCATCACGTCCATGCGTGCCCGCACCGCGCCCGCGACCTCCGGGCTCGTGGGCATCCCGAACATGTACAGGAAGTATGGCTCGGCGATCCGCCCGCCAAGCGCCCCGCCCAGGTGGCGCACCTGCATGACCGACAGCGGGCCGAGCGGCTCGAGCAGCGCGTCGGCCTCAGCCCCGGCGATGCCGGTCAGCAGCTCGAAGCGGCCCAGGCCCGGGCTCGGCTCGGGCATGATGCCGCCCAGCGCCGCCACCTCCAGCGCGCCACGCGTGTCGCCGACCTGCCCATCCACCTTTTCGAAGGCGCGCAACAGTTTTTGCGCCTCACCGGCCTCGCCCAGATAGGTGGTGCTGATGGCCACCTGCGGCGGCGCGCCCGGTAGGTTGATCCGGTCGAACCAGATGGTCAGCTCGTCGGGCGCCGAATCCGTAACCTCGCGATAGGTGTCAAACACGGCCGCCGCCCGGTCGTCCGGCCAGAACACACGCCCGCCGTAGAGCTCCGGCGCCGGATGCAGGTCGAATTCGAGCGCGGTGACGATAGCATGCTCGCCGCCACCGCCACCGCATAACGCCCAAAACAGCTCCGGATCGGACTCGGCGGTGACCCGCGCGAACCCGCCCTGTGCATCGACGATTTCGAACGCGCGCACGCTGTCGGCGGCGAGCCCGAATTTGCGGCCGAACCAGCTCAGCCCGCCCCCGAGCGTGTATCCGGCGACGCCGACAAGGGACGAGCTGCCCGCGAGGCCGGTCAGGCCGTGCGGGCTCGCGGCGGCGAGCACCTCGCCCCAGCTCACCCCGGCCCCGACCCGTGCCGTGCGGGCGGCCGGGTCGGCCTGCACACCACCGAGCCGGTTGGTGCGCAACAGGATCGAGCCGCTCGCGTTGCCGCTCGCGCCGTGGCCGGTTGACTGCGCCGCGATCGCCACTCTCGCCTTGCCCGCATGCCGCACCAGCGCGGCGATGTCGTCGCGGTCGGCCGCCTCGACCACTGCCAGCACGCCGCTCTGGTCAACCGCCGGATTCCACGCGCGACCGGCCTGTGCGAACTCCGCTTCTCCCGG
>JBIOYB010000690.1:0-3610 GCA_044869915.1 Allorhizocola sp. | reverse complement strand
GTCTCGACCACGACCGGCGCCCCCGCGGCCCTCACCACGGCGGCGACCAGCTTGGGATCGATCATCCCTGGCTCGTCCTTGCCGAGAAGATTGTCGTGCCGATCGCGCCCGGAGTCGAACGGATCTTTGGAACCATTGGCGTGGACGAGGTCGATGCGGCCGGTGATGGCCATGACCCGGTCGACGATACCCAGAAGATCCTCTCCGCCGGCGTGCGCGTGGCAGGTGTCCAAGCAGAAGCCGACCCCGAAGTCGCCGACCGCGTCCCACAGCCGGGCGAGCGCGTCGAACCGGCGCGCGATCGCGTTGTCGCCGCCCGCCGTGTTTTCGATCAGGATCCGCACACCGTTGTCCTGATATTGCTCCAGTGCCTTGCGCCAGTTGGCGATGCCCACCGCGACGTCGTCGTCGGCTCCCATGTGCCCGCCGTGCACGATCAGCCCGCTGGCACCGAGCGCGGCGGCCGCGTCGGCGTGCTGCTGCATGAGCTTGCGGCTCGGGATGCGGATCCGGTTGTTGGTGGTGGCCACGTTCACCAGATAGGGGGCGTGGATGAAGATCTGCACCGGGTCGGCGCGCAGCGCGTCGGCGTCGGGCCGGGGCTGTGGAGCCTTGAAGCTCTGCGGGTCGGTGAGGAAGAACTGGACCACATCAGCGTTGCGTGCCGTGGCCTCGGCCAGCGGGTCGCCTGATTCGACGTGAGCTCCGATGCGCATCTCGCCAGCCTAGTACTCCGTTAGACACAGTGCCGCGCATCCTGTGTGCCTCACCCAGCCTCGCAGTCCCCGCGAGGCTTGAGATCCTTGGGGAGCTTTCCATGTCGCACGTGAACCGGCTCGGAGCATTAGCCCTGCTTGGAGCGCTTGCTGGCCTTCCGCTGGCCGCCCAACCGGCGGCGGCTCAGCAGGGCGGGGCTCAAGTGACCTTCAATGGCGGAGGCCTCGGTCTGCTGCTGTGCGGATCGAAGCCCGACGTTACGACGATCAACGTCGGCGCGGAGTCGAAGGTGCGGCTGACCAACGGTCTCGGCTTCGACGCCACGCTGACCATCGACGGCTCGGCGAGCACCAATGTGGCCGACGGCGAGACCGTCGAGGTGCAGTTCCACCGCGGCCCGGTGTCGATCGGGATGGAGCCCGACTGCGCGCTGAACCTCAACCGGGACTTCCAGCAGCTCACGGTGGAGGTGAACGCGGCGAATCCGGCGCCCGTGCCGAGCCGGACCACGTCCCCTCCGTCGCTGCAGAAGCCGCACACGAAGCCCTCGCCGCCGTCCGTGGCACCGCCGGGGGGCGTGCCCGGCCCGCCGCTGCCGACCATGGATCCGCTGTTTCCTGAGATGAGCGCGTTGCCCGAGGCGAGCCTGGGCTTCGGCCCGTTCACTTCCCCGGCGACCGTGGTGAGCTCGAAGAGCTCGGCTTCGGCGCGACTGGCCGCCGACACGGGCCCCGTCGACAAGGGACCGATAGGACTTTTAGCAATTATCGCCACAGTGTGTGTCGTTGGCGTGTCGGCCGGGGCTATTCGCGCTATTATCACACAGCGGGCAACTCGGGCAGAGTTCGCCTAACACGCAAACACCATATGCTCCGCGGAGCGCTTCTCTTCCAACCTCGTCGGTGTGGTCGTTCCTCCCCAGGTCCCACCCAGCAGTCGGAAAGGGCGCTCCGCGGTCCCTTCTTTGGGCGACAACTCTGTTCAGGCGAAGCTGTGCTCTTGCGCGGCTGGGGCCGTGCGCGAAGCGATCCGGGCCCAACCGCTGCGGAAATTTCAGCTCTTGTACCATTGACCGGTCCTGGCCAAGGCCGGGACGACGCCAGACCTCCTGCCACGGACCGACCGTGGCCGTTAGCCCAGAGGAGGTGAGAAAGTCTTGCGTCATTACGAAGTTATGGTGATCCTCGACCCCAGTCTCGAGGAGCGCACCGTCGCCCCGTCGCTCGATCAATATCTCAATGTGATCAGGACAACGGGTGGCTCGGTCGAGAAGCTCGACGTGTGGGGCCGCAGGCGCCTCTCGTTCGAGATCAAGAAGAAGGCCGAAGGGATCTACGCCGTCATCGACCTGCAGGCCACGCCTGCCGCCGTTGCCGAGCTGGACCGGCAGCTCAAGCTCAACGAGTCCGTGCTGCGCACCAAGGTCATCCGTCCGGACGTCCGCTGACGTTTCGCCGACAGAGTTAGAGCTTCACCCGGACCCGCCTTCACGGTCGCTGTCGGATCCCTGTGGGAACCTATGGCGGAAACGATGAAGGTTCGAGGAGTAGATCATGGCTGGAGAAACCACCATCACGATCGTCGGCAACCTGACCGACGATCCCGAGCTGCGCTTTACCCCGTCGGGCGCGGCGGTCGCGAAGTTCCGGGTCGCCTCGACCCCGCGGACTTTCGACCGCGAGTCCGGCCAGTGGAAGGACGGCGAGCCGCTCTTCCTGCAGTGCAGTGTGTGGCGGCAGGCGGCGGAAAACGTCGCGGAGTCGCTGCACCGCGGTTCGCGGGTCATCGTCCAGGGGCGCCTGCGCCAGCGGACCTATGAGACCCGTGAGGGCGAGAAGCGCACGGTCATCGACCTCGAGGTCGACGAGATCGGGCCTTCGCTGCGTTATGCGACGGCCAAGGTGCAGAAGATGTCGCGCTCGGGCGGCGGTGGTGGGTTTGGCTCGGGCGGCAACGCGCCGAGCCAGGGCCAGTCCTCGGGTGGCGGCGGCGGTTACGCCGACGACCCGTGGGCGACGGCCGCTCCCGTCGGTGGTCCGGGTGGCAGCAACTTCGACGACGAGCCACCGTTCTAAAGCATTGAGGTAGAGAAAATGGCTAAGGCGCAGGCTTTGCGCAAACCGAAGAAGAAGGTCAACCCGCTCGAGAAGGAGGGGGTTGGCTACATCGACTACAAGGACACCGCGCTGCTGCGCAAGTTCATCTCCGACCGCGGCAAGATCCGTGCTCGGCGGGTGACCGGCGTGACGACGCAGCAGCAGCGCCAGATCGCCCGTGCGGTCAAAAACGCCCGTGAGATGGCTCTCCTGCCGTATACGACCACCGGCCGCTGAGAGGGGGCACCAAGATGAAGATTATTCTTACCAATGAGGTGCCGCACCTTGGCGCACCCGGCGACATCGTCGAGGTCAAGGACGGCTACGGGCGCAACTACCTGCTACCGCAGGGGTTCGCGATCGCCTGGACCAAGGGCGCCGAGAAGCAGGTCACCACGATCAAGCGGGCCCGCGCGGCGCGCGAGATCCGCGATCTCGGCCACGCCGGCGAGGTCAAGGCCCAGCTTGAGAGCCTCAAGGTCACCCTGCAGGCGCGTGCGGGCACGGGCGGCCGACTGTTCGGCTCGGTCACCGCGACCGAGATCGCCGAGGCAGTGAAGAAGGCGGGCGGCCCGACGCTCGACAAGCGCAAGATCGAGCTGACCGGCCCGATCAAGACGACCGGCGGGCACCTGGTGCAGATCAAGCTGCACTCCGACGTCACCGCGAAGTTCCACCTCAACGTGGTCGCCGCCAAGTAACAACGCGCCGATCGTGTGTGGCGGCCCACGGCTTGGCCCACGCCGCTCGTTGACCTCCGGTCAACTTCGGCGTGGGCCGGTGGGCGATGCCAGCCG
>JBIOYB010000689.1:0-14251 GCA_044869915.1 Allorhizocola sp. | reverse complement strand
CCACGGGGGTGGGGGAGTCGGCGATGGCGAACTGGGTTTTGTAGAGGTCGGCGTAGAGGCCGCCCTCGGAGATTAGTTCGTCGTGGGTGCCGCGCTGGATGATGCGGCCCTCGTCGAGCACGAGGATCTGGTCGGCCTCGCGCACGGTGGACAGGCGGTGGGCGATGACGAGGGCGGTGCGGCCGGTCAGGGCGGACGAGAGGGCTTCCTGGACGGCGGCTTCGCTCTCGGAGTCGAGGTGGGCGGTGGCCTCGTCGAGGATGACGATGGAAGGCGCCTTCAGCAGGAGGCGTGCGATGGCGATGCGCTGCTTTTCGCCGCCCGAGAAACGGTAGCCCCGCTCGCCCACGACGGTGTCGAGCCCGTCGGGCAGGGCCCGCACCATGGGCTCGACCTGGGCGCCGCGCAGGGCAGCCCACAGCACGTCGTCGGTGGCGTCGGGCTTGGCGTAGCGCAGGTTTTCGGCGAGGGTCTCGTGGAACAGGTGGGCGTCCTGGGTCACCACGCCGATGGTGTCGCGCAAGGATTGCATGGTGGCGTCGCGCACGTCGACGCCGCCGACCAGGACGGCGCCGGAGGTGGCGTCGTAGATCCGGCTCACCAGCATGGAGGTGGTGGATTTGCCGGCGCCCGAGGGGCCGACGAGCGCCACGAGTTGCCCGGGCTCGACAGAGAACGACACGCCGCGCAGGACCGGGTCGGTGGCGGTGCGCTCGAGGCGGGCCACATCCTCAAGCGAGGCAAGGGAAATCTCGGCCGGCGTGGGATAGCGGAAGTGCACGTCGCGGAACTCGACGGTGGACGCGCCCTTGGGAATCGCCACCGCGCCGGGCTTTTCGGCGATGGCGGGCGGCAGGTCGAGCACCTCGAACACGCGGTCAAACGACACCAGCGCGCCCATCACGTCAATGCGCACATTGGACAGTGCGGTGATGGGACCGTATAGGCGGGTCAGCAGGAGCGCCAGCGCGACCACATCGCCCGCGTCGAGTGAGCCGGTCACCGCATACCACCCGCCGAGGCCGTAGACCAGGGCCTGCGCGAGCGCCGCCACGAGCATCATGGCGGCGAAGAACGTGCGCGAATACATCGCCGACAGCACACCGATGTCGCGCACCCGCGCCGCCCGCGCGGAGAATCGCGACGACTCGGTGTCGGGCCGCACGAACAGCTTCACGAGCAGCGCGCCCGCCACGCCGAACCGCTCGGTCATGGTGGCATTCATCTTCGCGTTGAGGTCGTAGGACTCGGTGGTGATTTCGGCCAGGCGGTTGCCCATCCGGCGCGCGGGCAGGATGAAAACGGGTAGCAGCAGTAGCGACAAGACGGTGATTTGCCACGACAGCACAAACATGGCCGCCGCCGTGAGGACGAGCTGGATGACGTTGCTCACGACGCCGGAAAGCGTTGACGTGAAAGCCCGCTGCGCGCCCAGCACGTCGTTGTTGAGCCGGCTCACGAGCGCGCCCGTCTGCGCCCGCGTGAAAAACTGGATCGGCATGCGCTGCACGTGGTCGTAGACCTGGGTGCGCAGGTCGTAGATGAGACCCTCGCCGATCTGCGAGGAATACCACCGATCGGCCAGCGAGAGCAGCGCGCTCACCACGGCCAGGCCGGCGATGACCAGAGCGATCCTCACGATCTCGCCAGCCGCGGCCTGCCCGCCCGAACCGATCAGGCGCACCACCTCGCCGGCGAGCAGCGGAGTGGCGACGCCGATGGCCGCACTGACCACGATGACCGCGAGGAAGACGCTTATCTCGCGCTTATAGGGCTTGGCGAAAGACAGGATGCGCTTGGCCGTCTCGCGCCCGATCTTGCGCTTTTCGACCGACTGCCCACGGCGCATGGAGCGCATCAGCATCTCCATGCCCCCGCCGCCACCCATGTAGGACACGCGCAACCTCCACATCACGATCTAGTGGAGTAAACCTATCCCGGGCGTGCGACATTCCTACTCGCCGAGACCGGCGAGATCACGTATCCGGCGCACCTGCGCCTCGCGCTCCAAGCGCTCCTGCTCGGCGAACGAGCGCAGCGCCGCCGAGGCCAGCAGCGCCTTGATCTCCACGACGGCGTCGCGGTTGCCCGCGAGCACGGCCGCCACGAGGTCTCCCGTCGCGGACTCGAGCTCTGTGGCGGGCACCACCAAATTCACCACACCGAGCGCCATCGCCTCCTGAGCGAGCACCCGCCGGCCGGTCACGCACAGCTCGAGCGCGCGGGCGTAGCCGACCAGCTCGAGCAGTCTCCTCGTACCCCCCAAATCAGGAACGAGGCCAAGGGTGACCTCGGCCATGGCGAACGAGGCGTCCTCAGCCGCGATACGGAAATCGCAGGCGAGCGCGAGCTGAAAGCCGGCGCCGATCGCATGCCCCTGCACCGCGGCGACCGTGATGAGGTCGGTGCGGCGCAGCCAATCGAAGGCGGCTTGGAATTCAGCTATCCGCGAAGCGGCATCGTCAGGTGTCAACGCGCTGATCTCGCCCAGCGCGGCGGGGATGGCGTTTCGGTCCAGGCCGGCGGAAAACGAGGGGCCCTCGCCCTTGAGGACAACCACCCTGATGTCACCGCTGAGTTCGCGCCCCGCCGCCGCCAATTCCAGCCACATCTGGGGGGTCTGCGCGTTGCGGGAGGACGGGCGATCGAGTGTCACCGTCGCAACTGGACCGTCGATTTCGACGCGGAAGCCGGTCGACTTCATGCCGCCAGCCGGCTTCCTAAATTCGGCTCGCTGGCGACAGCCACGCTATCGCCAGCCGGCAGGGTCATGCTTTTTTGCGCCGACGGGCGCCGCCGCGCTGGCGAAGCTGAACGCCTGACTCGGTGAGCACCCGGTGGATGAACCCATAAGAGCGTCCCGTCGAAGCGGCCAGAGCGCGGATGCTCTCGCCCGAGGTGTAACGCTTCACGAGATCCTTGGCGAGCGTTTGACGTTCGGTGCCGACGATCCGGCGACCCTTCTCCGTCGTACTAGCTGTGCCGGTGGCTGCCATTCTTTTCCCTCACGTCCTAGTGACGATACGGACTTTGCGGTCTTCCCTATTAGACCGCCTCCGACGATCATGCGCTAGATATCAATTTCTTGCCAACCGACACGCGCACTCGTGTCGGGTACCCGATAGCGTGTGGCGTCGTGAGCACCCGTGAGCGCAATGACCTGATCGGCTGGCTATTGCTGGTCAGCGGAGGTCTATTGGTCACGTGGATGGCCGTGGAGAGCGGGGCCAGACTTGGCACAGCGAGCGCACCCTTTCTAGGAAGCTATAGGTTCGAAATTTCGCCCCTTTCGCTTGTGGCTCCCGCTGTCGCTGGGATTGTTGTCTGGCTCGCGGCAAAGCGTCCACATATAAAAAATTGGTTAGTGCTTTCGGGCGTGGGGTTGTTCGCATGGGCGGTTTCACTGGCGCTTGTGGACGGCCTGGACGGGCTGACCCGATCCCTTACTCCGGACAGCTATTTGGGTGACGTAAACGAGGTGGGCGACGACCCGCTCGAATACCTGCGCACGTTCACCGGCCGCAGCGCCGAGCACACCACCGCGACGCGGGGCCATCCGCCCGCGCCGGTGTTGCTGCTGTGGGCTTTGCAGCGCGCCGGCGTCACCGGGCACTTCGGTCTGGCGCTCGTCGTGACCGCCATTGGAGCGCTCTCCGCGCCCCTCGTGCTCAGCGCCGTAAGGGACGTAAGCGGTGAGGATGCCGCAAGGCGTTACGCCCCAGTGCTGATCCTCGCACCGTACGCGGTGTGGCTCGCCGTCTCGATGGACGCGATCGTGCTCACCATCGCCGCCGCGATGACCGTCGCCGGGCTGCGCGCCACGCGCAACAGGGGTTGGCGCGCCGCGGGTTGGGCCATCCTCGCCGGGCTGCTGCTCGGCATCGCCGCGCTTTTCTCGTACGCCGCAGCGTGGCTCGGACTGTCCATTGTGGGCATTTATTTCGCCCGGCGGCGGGCGGCACTTAACTTGTTCAGTGGACTTGGGGCGCTTGCACCCGTGCTCGGCGCGAGCGCGGCCGGGTTCGTGTGGACCGACGGGCTGGGCACCGCCTATGCCGACTTCGCAAAAACCGTCGAGCCCGAGCGGTCGGCGGTGTGGTGGGGGCTCATCAGCGTGTGCGCGCTGCTGCTGGCGTGCGGGCCGGCGCTGTATGCGAGTGTGCGCAAGTTGCGCAACACGCCCGGGTGGCCGTTCCTGCTGGGCGCGGCGAGCGCCGTGCTGTTCTCGGTCGGTGCCGGGCTGGCGCGGGGCGGTGTCGAGCACGCGTGGCTGCCGTTCTTCCCGTGGCTCACCATCGCGGCGATCGCACCGGAGGAGCAGGGCGGCGAGCCGGTCGAGTCGCCTCTGCTACTCGTCTGCGTCGGAGCATTGACAGCGATTGTGATTGAAGCCGTACTGCGCACGCCCTGGTGATGCGCGCGTGCAGTACGCTGCCCGAATGCGACGCTTACTCGCCACTGCCGCCCTCGCGGGCGTGGCGCTTTTCGCGACCGCGGCCTGCGCCGACGTCCCGCAGCCCCCGGTCGGCTCGCCCACGGGCACACCGACCGCCGCCCAGCAGCAGACCAGCCTGGCCGACAAGGCGGCCACGTGCTCCGCGTGGAAGACGCTGGACGCGGACACCCAGGCCAAGATCGCGACGCATCGGGCCACGCTCGAAAACGCTCAGGCCGACCCGCTCAAGGCCGCCTCAGCCTATGGCGAGCTGACCACGCTGCTGGCCGACTACCGGACCAAGACGGCCGACCTGGAGGCCAAGGCGGCCGACGCGGAGGTCAAGGCGGCGCTCAAGGACCAGGTCGCCGTGGCCACCAAGCTGCAGAGCGACCTGAACTCGGCCGGCACCGACCCCGCCAAGATCCGGACGGTGCTCCAGGGCATCGACCAGGCGCCGCGCAGCAAGCTCGAATCGCTCTGCAAATAGGTTTCTACAGGGCGCGGATCGCGCCGCCGTCGACCGGCACGGCCAGCCCGGTCAGGTAGCTCGCCGCCGGGGACAGCAGAAAGGCTGCCACCCGGCCGAACTCCTCGGGCTGGCCCAACCGTCCTAACGGGATGGACGCCTCGGCATCGGCTTGCGCCTTCGCGGCATCGCCGGTCGCGGCGAACAGCTCCCGGTTGCGGTCGGTCAAAATGCGGTGGGGGAGAAGGCAAACCACCCGGATGCCGCGTGGCGCGTACTCGTCGGCCATGTCCTTGGCCACGCCCAGCAGGCCCGGACGCAGGGCGTTGGACACGCCGAGCATCGGGATCGGCATCCAGGCCGAGCTCGATAGCACGAACCCGATCGCGCCGCCGCCGTCGTCTCTCGTGGGGAGCGCTCTCGCGACCGTGCGCGCCAGCCGCACCGCGCCCAGGAAGACGGTTTCGAAGGACTCCCGCCACTGGTCGTCGGTCACCTGCGCGGCCGTCCCGCGGGGCGGCCCGCCGACCGAGATCAAGGCCCCGTCGAGGCGTCCGAAGTGGTCGATCGCCGCGCCGACCAACAGGTCCGCGGTCGCTTCATTTCCCAGATTCGCCGGTACGCCGAAAGCCTGCCCCGATCCGAGGTCTTCCACCGCACCGGCCAGGCGCGACTCGTCGCGCGCGGAAAGCACGACGCGGGTGCCGTCGGCCACCAGGCATCGCGCGGTCGCGAAGCCCAGCCCGCGCGAGGCGCCGGTGAGGATGAACACTTTTCCGGCCAGCCCAAGGTCCATGCCGGGGACGTTACCAAAGCTTTACCCACACCGCCCTGCCACGCACGGCGACGACGAGCGCGCGGTGTCCAATCCGGATGGAGAGCGGGCGCCGGCAGGCCTCGTACACGAGCAGTTCGATCCGCGCGGCGCGAGTCGTGGGCGGGTGGGCCTTGGCGAACTCGTAGCCACCCAACGCCGGGCGGCCGTCGGCCCACGCGGCGAACGTCTGCTCCCAGCCGTCGCCGTATTGTGTGGCCAGGTGCGGCCAGTCGCGGCGCACGTTGCGGGCGCGCTTGCGCAGCAAGGCCTTGCGGGCGGCGGCGATCCGGCCGGCGTCGAACCCGTCGGGCACGGCCTCGCCCGCGACCAGCGCCCGCACGAGCTCGGCCTGCCGCTGGGCCAGATCCCCGCCGCTCATGTAACCCGCCCATGTCCGGACGCGTCCGCCAGAGCGTCCAATTCGGACCGCAGCTCGTCGCCGGGCGGGTATCTGCCGTCGCGCTCAAGCATGAGGGCGGGCGGGCGGAGCGCGGCAACCAGCTCAAGGACCTCGCTCGGCACCGGATCGGTGTGCGTATCGTGATACAGCCCTTCCAGCACGGTCCCGCCGGCCACGTGAGCGTAGGCGACCCGCTCCAGCGGCCAGCCGTCCACACTGGACAGTGGGTCGATCCCGCGGTTTACGGCGTTGGCGTAGACGTTGGCGATGTCCAGGAGCAGCAGCGCATCCGTCCGCTCGAGGATTTCGGTGACAAACTGGGCCTCCGTCAGCTCGTCGTCGGGCCAGTCGAACAGTTGGGCGATAGGCTCGAGCGCCAGCGGCACGGGCAGGTCCGCCTGCGCGCGCCGCACGTTGGCCACCACCGCGTCGACGGCCTCGCCGCTGCGCGGCAGCGGGAGCAGATGCCCGGCCTCCAGCCCGCCCGCGCGCACAAACGCGATATGCTCACTCACCAGCGGCGCACCGACGGTTTCGGCGCAGCGCGCCAGATGCGCCACCCTCGCGGCGTCCACCGGCTCGGCCCCGCCCAGCGACAGGCGCACCCCGTGCGGCACCACGGCCACACCTCGCGCCCGCAACTCGCTCAGTGGCTCGGGCAACCTGTTGGCGCCCAACGATTCGGCGATAAACTCCACGAATCGCACCCCGGGCAGCGCCCCTACCACTCCGGCAATCTCGGGTCGCCACCCGATCCCGACGCCCGCCACCAAACCGCCCACGCCCCCAATCTTCCCCTCCCCACGCCACTGCGGCACCATCCCAGCGCTATCCGCCTGCGTGACAACTGTCAGCCGTCAGCTACGTCGCTTGGCGCGAAGTGAAGAATTTGAAGCCATATGTCTACTATGGCGGGGCCTGCTCGAACCATCTCTGCTGAAGGCAAGCCAAGTGGAAGCGACGAGAGACGATGGCTCTGGGCGGCGGCCGCGGCGGCAGACCGACCTGGCCGTGCAACTGACCGAGCAGCGGGAGCGGCTGCGGGGCCTCGCGGCGTGGTCAGCCGAGGCTTGAGCCGGCCGGCGGCCCGGCCGGGAAGCCCTACGGCGCCCCCGCCCCGCTGGCGCCGCGCACACGAGGTGCCAAGCGTCGGGTGGCCGGCGGCGCGTTCACCCGTGTCTCCGAGCCAGCGGCCGCCGGCGCCGCTCACTGCGCCTGGTCGGCCCCGCTGTTGACGGTGTCCCGAGTGACCATGGCTCAAGCGGGCCCGGGTCACCAAAGCCCACGGGCTCGGGGCGTCCCGGAGCGTGTGCCCGGGGCGTGTGCCAGCGGCCGGGACGGCCGCCCCGCCGTCGCGAGGTGCCCGGCCGCCCCGCCGTCGCGAGGTGGCTGGCGACACACGGTGCCCGCCCGGGTGGGCGCGTGGCTGGCGGCCCGAGCTCGCGGGAGTCCTAGGCGCTACAGCCGTGGCGTCGCCCCGTCGTTGCGCGGTGGCTGGGCGTCGCGAGGTGGGCGCGTGGGTGGCGGCCCGGGCTCGCGGGAGTCCTAGGCGCTACAGCCGTGGCGTCGCGCGGCGGCCGGGCGACGCGTGGTGCCCGGCCGCCCGGGTGGGCGCGCAGAAGGGCGGAAGGCGGAAGGGGGTTAGCCGCCGCAACCGCCTCCGCCGCCGCAGCCACCTCCGCCACCACCACCGTCGCCCCCGCCGCCTCCGCTGTCACCGCCGCTGTAGCTGCCGCTCCCGCTGGCGCCGTAGGCCTGCTGCCGGATCTGGGCGGTGCTGGCGAGCGCCGGATCGGCCTCCCAGAGCAGCGCGCCGCCGAACACGCCCACGGCCATGGCCGTCACGTAGGGGTCGTAGGTCTGCCAGGCGGGCCGATAGCCCCGGCTCAGATGCTTGTATTTGCCGCGCAACCAAAAGACCCCGCGCTGCCCGGCCCGGGTGAGCCGAGGCGGGCGCAGGAGCAGGAGCACTGTCACGGGCACGAGGACGGCCAGCGTCAGGATCAGGAAGCCGACCGGCTTGCCGCCCGCCAGGCCCGCGATTAACCGCGCCACTCCAATCACGACCAATGCGACCAGCGCCCACGCGCCGGTCCGGAAGCTGCGCCGCGCCTCGGCCGACATCAGCAGCCCGCGCCGCTCCAGATCGGTGTGCACGTCGTCGAGCGCGGCGCGCACGGATCGCTCTTGCCGGATCTGGGATGCCCGCAGGCCTTGCCCGGCAGCGTGTATCACCGCGGAGTCCAAAGCGGACACTCCCGAAGGGGCGCCCGCCAAACGCCGGAACCGCCCGGTCTGCTCGTCAAAGTCGATGACGTTGGCCTTGCGCAGCCAAGTCAGCGACGCGTGGACGGCGCGATCGGCGTCGCCGGACAGGTAGGCCACGTGACTCGGCGGCAGCCGGTCGACGCCGGTGTCGCCCTCGCCCTGCCACAGCCTGCGCCGATGAACCAGGGTCGCGATCAGCACGATGGCCGCGACCGCGATGTATCCCCACAGGAACGTCTGGCTCGGAATGCCCCACGTGTGCTCCATGCTCACCATGGTGCAACATGGGTGCGACATTTTTAGACCAGCACCGACAGGCAGGTCACGCAGCCTTCGAGCTTTTCGAATTCGCTGATGTCGACGATCACCGGCTCGAAGCCCAGATCCGCAAGCATGCCAGCGGTTCTCGTCGCCGAGGCGGCCATAAGCACGCGGTCGCCGCCCAGCAGTACGACGTGGCAGCCCGCCTCCTCGTCGAGTTTTCGCGCCCGCGGGAAGAGCTCCACCGGTACCCCCGAAGAGATTAAAAAGGTTTTGTCGGGCAAAGCTGTCACGGCCGATTTCAGGTGGAGCGTCCCTGAAAGTGGCACCGGTATCACATTCGTGCCAAGCAGCGCCCGCAGTTGCCGGATCCCGGAGGCGTTCGTGCGCCCGCTCTGTCCAACGTAGACAGTGTTGCCCACATGGAGCACGTCGCCGCCATCGAGTGTCCCGGGCGCTTCGATGCGCGCCACGGTCAGGCCCAGCTCACGCGCTGCCGCCTCCGCGCCCTCGGTCTCGGCCATCCGCGACGGCGCGCCTGGCCGGGTCGCGATGGCCAGATCGCCCCGCACCACCAGGACGTCCTCGACGAACACCGAATCCGGGCAGTCCGGCGCGGGCGGCACGTCCACCGTCTCCCAGCCGCACGAGCGCAGCGCCGCCGCGTACCCCTCATGCTGCTTAAAAGCTAGATCAACATCCACCGCGACCCGGTCGATATGGGTGACCAGACCCTCGGCCAGCCTGGGGCTTGGCCTGCGAATAAGCGCCTTCATGATTTGACGGTACCGATTGAGGGCACAAACATCGCTGTGACCAGTGAACGTCCGCAGAGCGCGCTCAACCTGCGGCTCCTGCTGACCCTGTTTGGGCTCGGGTTCACCATCGTGCTCGGGATCTTCGCGCTGAACTTCCGAAACTTCGGGCTCATGGTGTTCACGGTGATCCTGTTCGTCGTGACGATCGTCGATCTTGTGATCATCATCATCCGGCGCAGGCGGCGCAAACGTCGCGAGCCGGACGTGGATCACTCCATTTTCGAATGATCCCGGCGCCTGACAGTCTCCTCGATGAGGTCCAGCACGGGCCCGAAATCGTCCGCCGAACCGCCCATGGCCAGGCGCTTGACCATCCCGTCGTATGCCAGCTCCAGGAAGTGCGTCAGCACGCCCAGCGGGATATCGTCGCGCAGCGCGCCCGCGGCCGCCTGGCGCTCGAGCCGCTGCCGCGTCGCCCCCGTGATCGCCTCGTCGTGCGCGGCCCAGCGCTGGGCGAACTCGGGATCGGTGCGCAGCCGCCGGGCCACCTCCAGTTGCGTGCCCAACCAGCCGGCCGACTCGGGATCGGACGAACGCTGCAACAGGTCGCGCATCACCTGCACCAGACCGTGCTGCGCAACGGTCGCGGCCATCTCGACCGCGTCATCCTCTGCCACGGCAAGGAACAGCGAATCCTTGTCGCGGAAGTGGTGGAAGATGGCGCCGCGCGAAAGACCGGTCGCGTCCTCGAGCCTACGCACAGTCGCGCCCTCGTAACCGTAACGGGCGAAGCAGGCCCGCGCGGCGGCGAGGATCTCCTGCCTACGCGCCTCTAGCTGGTCCTGGCTTACCCGGGGCATCTGTGGGTCACCCCGCGTTCGGCCGCGGAGAGGGCGGGGGCAAGATGGTCGGCGTAACGAGCACGCACTGATCCTAATCCGTACGTACGGTTGGCACACTTGTTCGGGCGCGCCGTGAGAAATTGTCACAGGCTCGTGGAAGAATGCCTCTCCGGCATGCATGGTCGTCTCGGCTTTGGGAGGAAGCGCTGTGGGCCTGGACCAACTGACCGGCACCTGGGTTCCCACCTGGGTGATGGTCCTCGTCGTGTCCGTGCTGACCGTCTGTCTGTTCATCGGAGTGCCGCTCGCGCGTTCCGCAGGGCGCAGGCACGGCCACCGGCTCAAGCACCCGGAGGCCTACACCTCCCTGCGCGACAAGGCCAAGGAGACGGCGCTTTTCCTTGCGGCCCTTATCCCTTCTGTGCTCGTCTGGCTCGCCGTCATGGGCGTGTCCTTCATCGGGCTCACCGGGTTCGCCGCCGATGTCATGCAGTGGCGGCATTGGACAAACATGTTGGTGCCGTTGAGCCTCGACGGCATCAGCGTCTCGTTCGGAGCGTGGGCGTTCGTCGCCGTCAAGCGTGGCAGGCATCCCGGCAGGGCATACAAAATCGTGCTCGCGGCCGCCACCATGTCGGCGGTGTTAAATTTCGTGCACGGCAGGGACCAGTGGTCCATCTGGGCCGGCGCCTATCTGGCGTTCCTGTCGATGGCGGGCATGGCCATGTTCCACGAGCTGCTCGACCAGTTCATGGCCGCCTATGACGACGAGGTCGCGCTCAAGACGCGCTACCCGCGCTTCGGTCAGCGCTGGATTTATGCGCCTGTGTCGACGTTCTCGGCCCGGCGGGCGTGGATCGTGCACCCGCCCGACGAGGGGCTGCGGCCCAGCGTGCGCAACGCCCTCGACCATCTACAACAGGTGCGTGACGCCAAACGGCAACGCAAGCTCGACGGCGCGCTGCACGTGCGCGAGGAGCAGCAGGCCAAGCTCATGGAGGTCCAGGCCAAGGCCGAGGTGCGCCGGGCCAAGGCCACCGCGGGCCGGCGCAGCGGCAGCGACAGCGTGCCGCACCGGGGCATGCTCGTGCCCGGGCAACCCCTCGTGCCGCAGCAGCCGCAACCCCAGCCGATGGCACCGCCGCCGCCCCCTCCGCCGCAGCAGGCGCAACCCCAGGCCATCCAGGCCTCGGTGCCCGAGCCGGTCCTCGACCCCGACATGCGGTCGCAGCTCGAAGCCGTGCTGTCGACCAACACCAGCGGGCGCGAGGTGCTCGGCCGCCGGCCCCTGACCGAGCAGCGGCGCGGCAGCGGCGACGACGCGGTCAACGGCACGACGACTACCACCACCACCACAACCAACGGGCGTGACGTGATAGGCCGCAAACCACTGTCCGACCAGCGGCGCGAGGAAACGCAGCGCATGATCGCCGAGGCCATGGCGATGGGCGAGGACGTGCAGCCCGAGGCCGTGATGGACTGGGTGCAGCGCCAGTTCGGTGGGCAACGGCCGAGCTACGCCTGGGCCCGCGACCAGATCCTGACCGTACGCAGCCGCGACGCCGTGGGCCTGGACGCAGACCTCGTCTAACCGGGCCCACCCGTGGCCCGGCCAGGGTCAGGCAGGTCTCGGCTGCGGCCTTCGGTGAGCGCATGGCGCACCGGCGCGCCGCCCGCCGCCCGCCGCCCGCCGCCCGCCAGCGCACCGGCCCGCCGCGCGCCGCCCGACTCTGCCGCCATCGCGCCGGCGCCCCGCTATGCAGCGTCCGTCCGCGCCCGCCTCGGCTGACAGCGGCGCCGGGTTTTCGGATGGGTGCGGCCTGAGTTCGCTGATTTTCAGAGGCTTATGGCCTCGGTCCGTCGTGGTTGCCCTGATTTGCTCGCGCGGAGGACCGGTCGGGCCTGCGGTCGCCGGCGGCGCCCTGGCGGCCCACGCGAGCACAGGGCAGACCATCATCACGTCACGGGTGGCGGTAAGCGCTTTCCCGACTCCTGGTGTGACAACAATCAAGGCGCGTGGAAAGGCACCGGCCCGGCCGGGGGAGCGGGTCGCGGCGGACAGCGGCACACGTGGTGTCGGGTGGCGCGCACCAGGTGTGACCAAGCCGACGCCATCCACGCCTGACGATTTGCCGGGCGACCTGGTGTAACAAGCCGTCTGTAACGCCTCTCAGGGTGGTAATTGGCGCCCAAACGTCACTGGCCGTTTCGATTTGGACACGAAGGGGGCTTCACCGGCGTGTCTTGAATCACGTATCGTGCCCGCGTGCCCCTATTGCTGCTGGACCTCGATAACACCCTCGTGGATCGGGACGGTGCGTTCCGGACCTGGGGTGCTCGATTCCTGGCCGCGATAGGCGCACCGGCCTACGACATTGACTGGCTAGTCGACATAGATGCGGACGGGCTGACGTCCCGGTGGGATCTGGCCGACGCCATCCGCGATCGATACGGCCTGCGCGAGTCGGTGGTGGATCTGGTGGATGAACTGCATGAGGGCCAGGTCGAGTGCACGAAGTTTGATCCAATGGTTGGTGCGGCGCTGCGCATCGCGGCCGACGCGGGCTGGGTGCCGGTGATAGTGACCAACGGCGAGACGCGGCAGCAGGAAGGCAAAATACGGCATACCGGGCTGGACCGGTTTGTGGCCGACTGGGTGGTTTCGCAAGAGGTCGACTGCCGCAAACCCAACCCGCGCATCTTCGAGATCGCGGCCGATCGGGTGCGCATGAGCCTGCGCGGCGCGTGGATGATCGGCGACGGCCCGGAGGCGGACATCGGCGGTGCGACGACGGTGGGCATCCCGAGTGTCTGGATTCACCGGGGTCGCAAGTGGACGGAGCGCCGGTTCGGCCCGACCCGCATCGCCGACGGCGTGATCCAGGCGGTCGCGGCGGTGCTGGCGGCGGAGCAGCCCTACCGCATGCGCTGATCCAGCGGCACGCGAGCACACCGGGAAAATTACTTGACACCCTTGGCCGGGGGCCCGCTAGGCTGTTTGGCGTTGTCAGTGTCAACGGCTCGTGAGGAAGGAGGAGATGACCAGATGACTGTCGTGGTTGTGCGCTGCACTCGGTTCCTGGTTTCCCTTCCTCACAAGGAGCATTGCGTTGCCCAAGCACAAGCGTCGCCACAAGTTTGACGACGACCAAGACAACGACGATCTGATCATCCCGCACGACGACGAGCTCACGTTCGAGAAGAGCTACGGCGAGGATGCCGTCTGGGATGAGACCTCCGACAAGCCCGAGACGGGCGATCGTTGGTCCACATGGGACCTTTCCACGCCCACCGAGAAGGGCCCGCCGCCGTGGCCCGACTGGCTCGTGACTGAGCTGGCCGCGGTCGACACCGAACACGGCATCCTCAAGACCGGCAAGGAGGCCGACGCCTGCCTCATCACGCGGGCCGTCCCGGGCACCGACCGGTCGTGCCTGCTGGTGGCCAAGCGCTACCGCGCGCACGACCACCGCATGTTCCACCGCGACGCCGGTTACCTTGAGGGCCGCCGGGTCCGGGCCTCGCGTGTCAATCGCGCCATGGCCAACCGCAGCGGCTTCGGCAAGGAGGCGATCGCGGGGCAGTGGGCGGTGGCGGAGTTCGGTGCCCTGTGCCATCTTTGGGAGCTGGCACAGCAGTTGGGCGTCGAGCCGTTCACTCCCTATCCGGTGCAGATCCTGGGCACCGAGGTGTTGATGGAATACATCGGCGACCCGGACGGCACGGCGGCTCCCCGCCTGGCCACGGTGCGCGCCGACGAGGCGGAGCTCAAGGATCTGTGGGAGCAGATGATGGTCGCGCTGTCCGTGATGGCGCGGGCCGGCTTTGCCCATGGTGACCTGTCGCCGTACAACATTCTGGTCAACCGTGGCCGGCTCGTCGTCATCGATCTACCGCAGATCGTCGACTTCGTGTCCAATCCGCAGGGCCGGCGGTTCCTGGAGCGTGACGTGCATAACGTCGTGAGCTGGTTCCAGTCCCGCGGAATGTCCGATCTGGAC
>JBIOYB010000688.1:0-22222 GCA_044869915.1 Allorhizocola sp. | reverse complement strand
CCGACCGCGGCGGCGAAGCACTCGAACGGCACAGGCAGGCCCTGGCGATCGCCACCGAGACCGGAGACCCCGCGCGGACGACCCCGCGCGGACGACGCGGCCCGGCCACTGCGCGGACAACGCGGTCCCCCGCCCGCGGGACGGCGCGGCCCGCCCAACCCCGCGCGCGGCCCGCCCAACCCCGCGCGCGGCCCGCCCACCTCGGGCGCGGACAGCGCGGCCCGGCCAACCCCGCGCGCGACACGGCCTGCCCGCCTCGGGCGCGGACAGCGCGGCGCCGCGCCCGGAAGTGGGCGCGGCGCCGAAAGTGAATGTGGGGGGCGGAAACTACGCGACCGAGATGTCGTCGCCGTCGATCTTCAGGGTCTTGGCGGGGAGTGCCTGGGTCGCGGGACCCTTCTTGACCGAACCGTCGGTGACCGAGAACTGGCTCTGGTGGCAGCCACAGACGATGTTGCCGTTGGAGATGCTGGACAGCACGCACTGCTGGTGGGTGCACAGGGAGCTGAAGCCCTTGAAGTTGCCTGCGGTGGGTTGTGTGATCACAACACCCTCTTCGCCGAAGATCTTGCCTCCGCCGACCGGGATGTCCGACTTCTTGGCGAGCACGGTCGGTGTGCCGTCTCCGCCGGTCGTCGGGGTCGATTGAGTGGTGCCGCTGGTCGTCGAGCTGGTGCTGGGCGTCTCGGAACCGCCACACGCGGCGAGCAGCGTCGCTGCACCGACCGCACCAGCCCCGGCGAACAGCGCACGCCGGCTTGTCGGGGACTCGTTTTGATCTGTCATGATCACACCTTCCACAGATAGGTCACCGCTTGGCGGTGACCTTGGACTTCTTCCGGGTTGCCGCCGTGGCGGACCCGCCCAGCAACGGTTTCAGGAACTGCCCCGTGTGGCTCTCGGCAATCTTGATCACCTCCTCGGGCGTCCCGGTGGCGACGACGGTGCCGCCCCGGTGTCCGCCCTCGGGCCCCATGTCGATCAAGTAGTCGGCTGACTTGATCACGTCGAGGTTGTGCTCAATAACGATCACCGTGTTGCCCTTGTCCACCAGGCCCTGCAGCACCAGCAACAGCTTGCGGATGTCTTCGAAATGCAGGCCTGTCGTCGGTTCGTCGAGCACGTAGACCGTGCGCCCGGTCGAGCGCTTCTGCAGCTCGGAGGCCAGCTTGACCCGCTGGGCCTCGCCTCCGGACAGAGTGGGCGCGCTCTGCCCGAGCCGGACATAGCCCAGCCCGACATCAACCAACGTCTTAAGGTGCCGATGTATCGCGGGAATCGCCTCAAAGAAGCCGGATGCCTCCTCGATCGGCATCTCCAGCACCTCCGCGATGGTCCGGCCCTTGTAGTGAACCTCCAAGGTCTCCCGGTTGTACCGAGCGCCCTTGCATACTTCACATGGCACGTAAACATCGGGCAAGAAGTTCATTTCGATTTTGATCGTCCCGTCGCCGGCGCAGTTTTCGCAGCGCCCGCCCTTGACGTTGAACGAGAACCGACCAGGCCCATAACCTCGCACCTTGGCCTCTGTGGTCTCCGCGAACAGCTTGCGGATGTGATCAAAGACACCCGTATAGGTCGCCGGATTGGATCGCGGCGTGCGCCCGATCGGCGACTGGTCGACCCCGACGACCTTGTCGACGTGCTGAAGCCCGGTGACGCGGGTGTGCCGCCCCGGCACCATGCGTGCGCCGTTGATCTGGTTGGCCAGCACCGTGTACAAAATGTCATTGACAAGCGTCGACTTGCCCGAACCGGAGACGCCGGTCACCGCGATGAACTGCCCCAGCGGGAACGTGACGGTCAGGTTGCGCAGGTTGTGCTCGCGCGCGCCGACCACGGACAGCTCGCGCCCCGAGACCTTCGGCCGCCGCTGCGTGGGCAGCGGGATGCTCTTGCGCCCGGCCAGGTAGGCACCGGTGACCGACTCCTTGTTGGTCAGCAGCTCCTTGTATGTCCCGCTGTGCACGATCCGGCCGCCGTGCTCCCCCGCGCCCGGCCCGATGTCGACGATCCAGTCGGCGGTGCGGATCGTGTCCTCGTCGTGCTCGACCACGATCAGCATGTTGCCCAGCTCGCGCAGGCGCACGAGCGTCTCGATGAGCCGATGGTTGTCGCGCTGATGCAGGCCGATCGACGGCTCGTCGAGCACATAGAGCACGCCCACCAGGCCCGAACCGATCTGCGTCGCGAGCCGGATGCGCTGCGCCTCGCCGCCCGACAGCGACCCGGCCGAACGGGACAGCGACAGGTAGTCGAGCCCGACGTCGATCAGGAAGCGCAGCCGCGCGTTGATCTCCTTGAGCACACGCTCGGCGATGAACCGCTGCCGGTCGGTGAGCTCCAGCGAGGCCAGCTCTGTCGCGGCCTCGCCGACCGACAGCGAACACAGCTCGGCGATGTTGCGCCCGCCCACGGTGACGGCCAAGACCTCGGGCTTGAGCCGGGCGCCGCCGCACACCGAGCACGGCACCTCGCGCATGTAGCCCTCGTATTTATCCCGGGACCACTCGCTGTCGGTGTCGGCGTGCCGGCGCTCGAGCCACTGCACGACGCCCTCGAAGCCCGAATAATACGAGCGCTCCCGCCCGTATTTGTTGCGGTAGCGCACGTGCACCTGATCCTCGGCGCCGTGCAGGATCACCTTTTGCGCCTTGGCCGAGATCTTGCGCCACGGCGTCTCCATCGTGTAACCGAACTGCTCGCCGAGCGCGGCCAGCAGGCGGTTGAAATACTCCATCGTGTGGCCGCCGGACCATGGCGCGATCGCGCCCTCGCCGAGCGACTTCTCCGAGTCGGGGATGATCAGCTCGGGATCGACCTCCTTCTTAGTCCCGAGGCCGGTGCACTCGGGGCAGGCGCCATAGGGCGCGTTGAAGGAGAAGACGCGGGGCTCGAGATCCTCGATCCCGAGCGGGTGCTCGTTGGGGCACGCCAGGTGCTCGGAGAACTTGCGCTCACGGTGCTCATCGCCCTCGGGGAGGTCGACGAACTCCAGCACGACGATGCCCGCGGCCAGACCCAGCGCGGTCTCGACCGAGTCGGTCAGGCGCTGCTTGGCGCTCGCCTTGACCGCGAGCCGGTCGACCACCACGTCGATGTTGTGCTTCTGCTGCTTGTTGAGCTTGGGCACCTCGGTGAGCGCGAAGACCTTGCCGTCGACCCGGGCCCGCGCGAACCCCTTGGACTGCAGCTCGTGGAACAGGTCGAGATATTCGCCCTTGCGGCCGCGCACGACCGGGGCAAGCACCTGAAACTTGGTGCCCTCCTCCATCGCGAGCACCCGGTCGACTATCTGCTGCGGCGTCTGCCTGCTGATCGCGTGGCCGCAGATCGGGCAGTGTGGCTGGCCGACGCGGGCGAACAGGAGCCGCAGATAGTCGTAGACCTCGGTGATGGTGCCGACCGTCGAGCGCGGATTGCGCGAGGTCGACTTCTGATCGATCGAGACCGCGGGTGACAGGCCCTCGATGAAGTCGACGTCGGGCTTGTCCATCTGCCCGAGGAACTGGCGCGCGTAGGACGACAGGGACTCGACATAGCGCCGCTGCCCCTCCGCGAAAATGGTGTCGAACGCGAGGCTCGACTTGCCCGAGCCGGAAAGCCCGGTAAAAACGATCAACGCCTCGCGCGGAAGATCGAGGCTCACGTCGCGCAGATTGTGCTCGCGCGCACCACGAATGACTAGACGGTCCATCACGGCCGCCACCCTAAACCGGCCGTATGACATTTAGCGCACCTGCACGTCAACCCCACGGCGGCAACTCTAGCCGCGACGTCTTAGTAGCCCATCGAGGCACTGCACTGTCGGGTGGCGGACACCCTGAATATCCCAATCACGGAACGTGGTTGAATCCCGCTCATGCTCGAGATGCAGGCCGACGACCAGCCAACTCCACCCACCCGGACGCGGCTGCGCAAGCTCCTGATCGTCGGCGGCATCCTGACCGGTGTGATGCTGCTCGTGTGCGGCGGCGGCGCGGTCGGGCTGTGGGCCTACGTGCGGTCGGTCGAGGGCGGCGTCGATCGGGTCGATGCTTTTCAGGGGGTACCGGAGCAGGCGCGCCCGTCCAAGCCGCCGAACAATGCGCTCAACCTCCTCCTGTTGGGCAGCGACTCGCGCGCGGAGCGTGACGATCTGGACAAGGACGGATCAGCCCGCGCGGACACGATCATCCTGGTCCACATCCCGGCGGATCGCGCGTCCGCGCAACTCATCTCGATTCCGCGCGATTCCTGGGTACCCATCCCGGGAAAGAAAATCAACAAAATCAACGCGGCATACGCGCTCGGCGGGACCCCGCTGATGGTCCAGACGGTCGAGGATTTCACCAAGGTGCGCATCGACCACGTCGTGCTGATCGACTTCTACGGCTTCAAGGACGTGGTCGACGCGCTCGGCGGCATCGACATCGATGTGGAGAGGGAGTTCAAGTCGAGCCACGTGCCGTTCCGCGTGTTCCGCAAGGGCGTGCAGCACATGAGCGGCGAGGTGGCGCTCGACTATTCGCGCCAGCGCAAGCAGTTCTCCGACGGCGACTTCAGCCGGATCGAGCACCAGCAACAGGTGATCAAGGCCGTGATGGAACAGGCGGCGTCCGCCGGTCTGCTCACCGACATCCCGCGGCTCAACGCGTTCCTGCGCGCGACCGCCAGCTCGCTCACGGTCGACCAGGGCATGTCGATGTTCGACCTCGCGCTGGAGCTGCGCCAGCTGCGCAGCGACGACCTCAAGTTCATGACCAGCCCGTCGCGTGGCACCGGCATGGAGGGCGACCAAAGCGTCGTCTACGTCGACGAGACCAAAGCCAAAGAGTTGTATGCAGCCGTCAATGCCGATCGGGTCGGTTAGGGCGGGTGGGTTTCCTCAGGCGAAGTCGTGCTCTTGGCGCGACCAGGGTCGGCCGCGCAGCGGTGGACCGATCTGCGGTTGGCGGGGCTTCGATCTAGCTCCGGCCGCGGCGGGCCCGGCGGCGGCGCTCGAAGGCGACCTCGCGGTGCAGCTTGAGCCAGCTGGCCCAGCGCCTGTGTGACAGCTCACCCGTGGTGAGTGCCATGGCGATCGCGCATCCCGGCTCGCCCTGATGCCGGCAGTCCGGGAATCTGCAGTGGCTCGCGAGCTCCAGCACGTCCTTGAACGTCTGGTCCACCCCCTGCACGCCCTCCAGCAGCCCGACGGCCCGGATGCCCGGTGTGTCGAGGATCGCGCCGCCGCCCGGCACCGGGATCAGCGCGCGATGCGTGGTCGTGTGCCGCCCCTTGCCGTCCACGCGCCGGATCTCCTGCGTCGGCATGACCTCCGACCCGACCAACGCATTGACCAACGTGGACTTGCCCGCGCCCGACGCGCCGATCAGGCCGAGCGTGCGGCCCCGCTTGACGAGCGGGCGCAGGCGTTGCATGCCGTCGCCGCGCTCCGCGCTGACCGGGATCACGGGCACGCCGGGGGCGATGTCCTCCAGCTGTTCGGCGACCAGGTCCGGATCAGGAGCCAGGTCGGACTTGGTGAGGATCACGCACGGCGACGCGCCCGAATCCCAGGCCAGCGCGAGCAGCCGCTCGATGGTCGCGAGCTCCGGCGTGGGATCGATGGACGCCACGACGGCAGCCGTGTCCATGTTGGCCGCCAGCACCTGACCGGTTGCCGCCTTGCCCGCCGTGCGCCGCACGATCGCCGTGCGCCGGGGCAGCACCGCCTCGATCGTGATCCGGTCGTCGGGCCAGCGCCGCAGCGCGACCCAGTCGCCGGCGCACGGCACGGCCGCGGGGTCGGCGGCGGCCACGGTCAGCGCCGAGCCGCCGAGGCTCGCCCGCACCTCGCCGCGGGCGGTCAGCACGGTGCTGATCCCGCGGTCGGCACGGGTCACCCGGCCCGGCTCGTGCCCCACGGGGCATCGATAGGCGGCGGCGTCCCAACCCAACGCTGTTAGTGCAGCTAATGCGGTGGTCATCCAGGTGGACGCTAGACCCGTTGCGGGCGGGGCTCAAGGGAGTTTGTCGTATCGATACAGGTCGTACTCTCGCATGAGTTCGATCAATTTATCCGAATATGTCGACCCGGTGGCGTATCCGGCCTTGTGTATCTCGCGCGCGAACTGGTCCGGATCATCCGTGTGCCGCATCGCCTCCGCGTAGCGCGACAGCTCGGTCAGCTGCCTGCCGTGGTCCACATAGGACTCCTCCGGCGTGCGGTATGCGCGGAATTCGTCGTCCGCCGGCCAGCAGTCGCGGCCCGAGCATTCGTGCGTGGCGTATTCGCGGCAGCCGATCCCGACCGGGCCCGGGTCGCCGAAGCACTTCTTGCCGAAATAGTTGTGATCGTCACGGGTGAGCGTGCTGCGGCCCCAGCCCGATTCGAGGATGGCCTGCGCGATGCTGACCGACGCCGGCACGTGATAGTCGCGCATCGTGCGCTGGGCCGGGCCGGCGGACGCGTCGATGAACCCCGACGTGCTGTCGGCGGTGATCACCGGTGGCGCCTGGCCGCACCACGGCAGCCACGGCTCTTCCGGCTCCCAGTCGACGTATGCGCCCGACACGTACGTAGGGCCGGGCAACTCGAGCCACACGTTGCCGACCGAGTGCGGGCTCCACGCCAGGCACACCGGCTCGACCGCGGCGCCGGTGGTCAGCGTGGACACGACGGAGTGCTCGGTGCCCGGGCCGGAGCGGACGTTGAGCAGGTCGGCGGCCACGCTCGCGCTCACCGCGTCGGCCGTGCCGCCGCACCACGGGACGGTGGGCCGCTGCGGCGACCACACGACGAACGCGTCCGACACGTATTGGCCGGCCGCCAGGCGATTCCAGTTCGCGGTCTTGCGCTGCGTACCCTCGATCTCCTCGCCCCAGACCTGGCAGAGCACGTTGATCGCGGCGTCGTCGGGCACGCTGCTCACGACGGATTTGTCGGTACCGGGACCGGACCGGACGTTAAGCACCGTCTCCTCAGAATCGATCTTGATGGTGGGCTCCGCGTATGCCGAGGCCGGCCCCTTCGGGATGAGCAGGACGAACAAGGCCGCCAGCGCGCCCGCCATGAGTCGCATACTAGACATAACGGTCAGGTGTGCCGCAAGACACCCTGCGAGACCCCGATCACGTGAGCTCGCGTGAATTACGGAAGGATGGAGGCATGCCTACCCGCCCGGATCTGCGCAATGTCGCTATCGTCGCTCACGTCGACCACGGCAAGACCACCCTCGTCGACGCGATGCTCACGCAGGCCGGGGCGTTTCACGAGCGCGCGGCCGCCGCCGACCGCGTCATGGACTCGATGGATCTCGAGCGCGAAAAGGGCATCACCATCCTCGCCAAGAACACGGCGGTCAAATACGTCGGCAACGATGGCACGTCCACCATCATCAACATCATCGATACGCCGGGCCACGCCGACTTCGGCGGCGAGGTCGAGCGCGGGCTGACGATGGTCGACGGCGTGCTGCTACTGGTCGACGCGTCCGAGGGGCCGCTGCCACAGACCCGGTTCGTGCTGCGCAAGGCGCTGCAGGCGCGCATGCCGATCATCCTGGTGATCAATAAGGTGGACCGGCCGGACGCTCGCATCAAAGAGGTCGTCGACGACACCTATGAGCTGTTCCTCGACCTCGACGCCGACGAGAAGCAGATCGATTTCCCGATTGTCTATGCGTGCGCCCGCGACGGCATCGCCTCGCTGACCCAGCCCGCCGACGGCTCGGTGCCCAAAGACTCGGCCAATCTGCAGCCGCTGTTCCAGGCGCTGCTCGACACGATCCCGGCACCGTCCTATGTGGAGGGCGCGCCGCTGCAGGCACACGTCACCAACCTCGACGCGTCGCCGTTCCTTGGCCGGCTCGCGCTGTGCCGGGTGCGCCAGGGCGAGATCCGCAAGGGGCAGACCGTCATGTGGTGCCGCACCGACGGCACGCAGCAGCGGGTGCGCATCTCCGAGCTGCTGATGACCGACGGGCTCGAGCGCAAGCCGGCCGAGGCGGCCGGGCCGGGCGACATCATCGCGGTCGCGGGCATCCCCGAAATCATGATCGGTGAGACCCTGGCCGACGCCGAAAACCCCATCCCGCTGCCGTTGATCACCGTCGATGAGCCGGCGATTTCCATGACTATCGGGACCAATGCCAGCCCGCTGGTCGGCAAAGTCAAGGGCGGCAAGGTGACCGCGCGGATGGTCAAGGATCGGCTCGACCGCGAGCTGGTCGGCAACGTGTCGCTGCGCGTGCTGCCGACCGACCGGCCCGACGCCTGGGAGGTGCAGGGCCGTGGCGAGCTGGCGCTCGCGATCCTGGTCGAGCAGATGCGAAGGGAAAACTACGAGCTGACCGTGGGCAAGCCCCAGGTGGTGACGCGCCTGGTCGACGGCAAGCTGCACGAGCCGGTCGAGCGCTTGACCATCGACGCGCCGGAGGAATACCTCGGCGCCATCACGCAGCTGCTCGCCACGCGCAAGGGGCGCATGGAGCAGATGGTCAACCACGGCACGGGCTGGATCCGCCTGGAGTGGCTGGTGCCGGCGCGCGGCCTGATCGGCTTCCGCACCGAGTTCCTCACCGATACGCGCGGCACGGGCATCCTGCACCACGTGTTCGAGGGCTACGAGCCGTGGGCGGGCGAGTTGCGCACGCGCGCAACGGGTTCGCTCGTCGCCGACCGCGCGGGCGTGGCGACCGCGTTCGCGATGATGAACCTGCAGGAGCGCGGCTCGCTGTTCGTCGACCCGGGCACCGAGGTCTACGAGGGCATGGTGGTGGGCGAAAATTCGCGCTGGGACGACATGGACGTCAACATCACCAAGGAAAAGAAGCTGACCAACATGCGCGCCTCGACCTCCGAGGAGACCGAAAAGCTCATCCCGCCGCGCAAACTGTCGCTGGAGCAGGCGCTCGAGTTCTGCCGCGAGGACGAGTGCGTCGAGGTGACGCCGATCGCGGTGCGGATCCGCAAGGTCGTGCTCGACCAGACCGTGCGCGCCCGCGAGACCGCGCGCCGCAAGCACGCCGGCTAGTCCTCCTGCCAAAGTTGGTGCTCCTCCACCAACTTTGGCACCGTCGCGCCTGGCGGAGGATCAGTCCACTCGGTGAGCGCCGACGAGGGTGGCGCGGCGGCCCTCGGGCATGGCCTCCTCGACCACGCGGCCCACGTCGCCGCACGCGTGCAGGATGCGCCCCGGCTCGATCACGAACCCGACGTGCGTCACCTTGACGCCCTTCTCGGAGAAGAAGTAGAGGTCGCCCGGCCGCTCGGTGCCCAGCTCCACCGGGGTCGTGGCCCGTGCCTGGTCGTCGGCGTCGCGCGGCAGGGTGCGGCCGGTCTGGCGGAAGGCGAGGTGGACCAGGCCGGAACAGTCGATGCCGTGCGGGGTCAGGCCGCCCCAAACGTAGGGTGTGCCGAGCCAGCCGCGCGCCACCTCGACCGCGTCGGCGAACCGTAGCTGGTGCAGGGGCAGCCAACCCGGGTATCCGCGCGGGTCGAGTTTTGCCGCCGGCTGGGCGGTCGCGACCACCCTGGCCCACCCCTGGCTGACCTCCTCGACCAGCACCGGCTCGCCCTGCACCAGCTGCGTGAGGACGCCATGGTACATGCGGCCGTCATCGTCCAATCCCGACACCCACTGCCGCGGATCTCCTTGCGGCTCAAGCGCGATGGCGTCGACCACGGGGCGGGGCGAGTCGGGCGCGGCCCAAAGTGTGGCGACGGGGGCGCTGACGGTGGCGGTTTTCATAGGTGCACTCCCAATCCCGGTTCGTTGGACAACACAAGCGTGCCACCCTCGTAGCGGGGGCCGCCCTTCACCGCGGCGGCGGCCAGCCACCACGCCGCGTCGAGGTCGCTCACCAGCGTCGTCGAGTGCGCGGCGACCAGCGAGGCGGCTGCTCCGATCCCGACAGACGTCTCCATCATCGATCCCACGCACGTGCCCATGTCGTGCGCCTCGGCCAGCGCCAGCAGCGTGCGCGCCACGGACAGGCCGCCGCACTTGGCCAGCTTGACGTTGACCAGGTCGGCCGCGCGCCGCCGGATCACCTCCACCAGGTCGCGCACGCCGAACACGCTCTCGTCGGCCATGATGGGGATGTCGACGTGGTCGGTGACATAGGCCAGGCCGTCGAGGTCGGCCCGCTTCACGGGCTGCTCCACGAGCTCGATGGGCAGGCCCAGCGCGGAGATCTGGTTGAGGATCCGCACCGCCTCGCGCGCCGTCCAGCCCTGGTTGGCGTCGAGCCTGACCACGACGTGCGGCCCGACCGCCTCGCACACGGCCTTGATGCCCGCCAGATCGCCGCCCGCGTCCTTGCCCACCTTCACCTTCAGCACGGTGAACCCGTCGGCCACGCGATCCTTCGCGGCCCCGGCCAGCTCTTGCGGCGAACCGGCCGACAGCGTCACATCCGTCGGCACGCGCAGCGACGAGCCGCCGAGCAGGCGCGCCAGCGGCACGCCCAACCGGCGCGCGGCCAGGTCGTGCAGTGCCACGTCGACCGCCGCCTTCGCGGCCTCGTTGCCCACGACCGCGCCCGCGACCTCGCGGCAGCGGGCGACCAGATCGTCGGCGTCCCTGCCCGCCAAGCGCGGCCCGATCACCTCGTCGACCGCGGCCTGCGAACCGGCGATGCTCGCCCCGGTCACGGCCCAAACCTGTGGCGCCTCACCGAACCCCGAACGCCCATCGGAGTCGACGACCTCGACGAGCAGCGACTCGACGGCCGTGGCCGTGCGCAGTGCGGTGACGAACGGGGTGTGCAGCGGTGCGGAGACCCGGTGCGTGCGAACGGCGGCGATGGTCACGCCCACTAGCCTAGGTCAGCGGCGGCGCGAAGCGGCGGTGCGCTGTTCTTCCCGTCGGACCTGCTGATCGCGGTGCGCGTGGCCCAGGCGCGACCGTCCCGGGCCCGCCGATCTGGGTGATGCTGACCTACCTCGCCGGTCAGCTGCTGATCGCGACCGGCATGCAACAACGGTGGGCCGGCAAGGCGCCGGCCCACCGATGATCAAACTAAGCGGCCGAGAGTTGGGGTGTGGTGCGGACCGGTTCGGCGAACGCCTCGGTGGCCGGCGTCCGGAGGGCGTGGGCAAATCCCGCCAGGGCGAGCAGGAGCATCATCGCGGCGGCGATCCAGGCGACCGTCGCGGCCTGCGCGGCCTGCGCGGCCTTGGTGCCGAACTCGCTGAACCCGTATTCGGTCATCCCCGGCAGCTGGCGCTCCTCTTCGGTCAGCGCGTCGGCGGGCTTGAACGTGATGTGCTGGGCGGCGAGCTGGTCGTGCACGTAGGTGTTGGCAAACGTCGCGTTGGCCGAGAGCACAAGGGCCGCGACCGCGAGCAGGGCGGCGATGCCGAGCCCGCCGATGGCGAACAGGATGTCCAGGGTTCTGCGTTTCATGGCGGTCTTCTCAACGCGGCGCTGTCCAAAAGGGAGGATCTAGGGTCGGTCAGTCTTCGGTCACGCAGATGACGGTCTCGTCATCGCGGCGCCGTGGGCTGGCGGGGAAGGTGCCGGACGGTGCGGGCGTGGTGCAGCGCGGCGCCGCACGAGATGGCCAGCAGCCTGCCCTCGGGGTCGGCGATGCGCAGCTGGCGTGTGCGGTCGGCGTGCAGGGCGAGCCGGGCCGGGCCGATCTGCCAGCGCCACGGCTGGGTGTTGAAAATCGACGGCGCCTGCGCGGCGTTGATGGCGGCGAACCGGAGGGCGGGTCCGGTGCTGACCGTGGCCGTGGACTGGTGTGCGTTCATGCCTCAAGCGTGGCCGGATCGGCGGGTCCCCGGCAGGGGCAGCGGTCCCGACTCCGGCAGGGCCTGTCGGCCGCGCGTCAACAGGGTCCAAAGTCCCTTCCGCCGCGGGCGACCGGGCGTCACACTACGGAAGTGATCACCGTGTTTCTGCTCGACGACCACGAGGTCGTCCGCCGTGGACTGGCCGACCTGCTGGGGCAGTCCGGCGACATCGAAGTGGTCGGCGAGTCCGGGTCGGCGGAGGCCGCGCCCGCGCTCATCGCCGAGCTCAAGCCCGACGTGGCGATCCTGGACGCGCGGCTGCCCGACGGCTCGGGCATCGACGTGTGCCGCGAGATCCGTTCGGCCGATCCGGGTGTGCGCGGCCTGATCCTGACCTCCTACGAGGACGACGAGGCGCTGTTCGCGGCGATCATGGCGGGCGCCTCCGGATACCTGCTGAAGCAGATCAGAGGCACCGATCTCGTCGATGCCGTCCGCCGGGTCGCGGCCGGGCAGTCCCTGCTCGATCCCGCGCTGACCGCCAAGGTGCTCGACCGCATCCGGCACCCGCAGGTGCCCGACGCCCTGGCCGCGCTGACCGATCAGGAGCGCCGGATCCTGGGCTACGTCGCCGACGGGCTGACCAACCGGCAGATCGCCGCGACCATGTTCCTGGCCGAGAAGACGGTGAAGAACTATGTGTCCAATCTGCTGGCCAAGCTGGGCGTGGAGCGGCGCACGCAGGCTGCCATCATCGCGCTCAAGGCGAGCGATCAGTCGCCCGGTTAGATCGGCGCCCGCCACGTCACGGTCCCCGAGCCGGCGGCGCCTGTGCCGCGAACGCGGCCGGCAGCGGCAGCTCATCGGGCCCGCGCGCCCCGCACCGGTCGGTGCCGGCGTAGCCGACGAGCAGGATCCCTTGCGCGCCCGCGATGTCGGCCACCGCCGCGCGCAGCTCCGGCATTGGCACGGGTCACGCCGCCGCCTTCCCCAGGCGATCGAGGAAGATCTGGGTACTTTGCGCGACAACGGCTTCCAGCTCCGTGCCGGCAAGCTCGACGGATGATCCGGCGAGCTCACACCGACCATCGTAGAAGTCGAGCGCGGTCAACGATCCATGCAGTGGGTGGCGGCTGTGGCGCTCATTTGCCACAATTCGCTTCGGTCGTCGCTGTTTCGGAGGTTATCGATGCCCGAAGAGGGTTTGAAGTCCCTGGCCGATGTCCCGCTCGGCTGGCGGCCGTGGCGGTGGATGGCCCGTTCCCGCGCCCACGCCGAGCTTCTGGCGCAGCAAAACGCCGAACGGCGCATCGCCTCCTTGGAGCCGTTCCTGGAGGACTACTCCGACGAGCAACGCGATGACCTGCGCCAATCGGTGCGGGGTTCGCTGCGCACGTTTTATTGCACCGGGACATGGCTCGATGTGCTCGACAACCGCATGCGGCTGGTGGCCGCGTCGGTCATCGTCTCGGTCGTGCCCGCGGCCGCGACCGTCGCATTGATCATCGGCCCGCCGCTGGGCTGGCTTTCGCGCGGCGGGGCCGTCGCGCTCGCGATCACGCTGACCACCGCGTTCTTTGGCGCCATCCTGCTCACTCCCGAGGGCGGATTCTCCAGCGAGTTCAGATTCTTCGGCACGCTGATCCCGCCGGTGCTCGTGACCAGCGCACTGGCGACCGCGCCGACCTGGTGGCGCGGCACGCCCTGGTGGCTCGCCAAGGACTGGGTCCACTATGGACTCGCGGCCACGGCATGGTGCCTGTCGAGCGTCGCCTTCGTGTGCATGGTCTTCTGGCTCATCTACCGGGCGAGCAACATCCTCATCCCGGCCACGATGCGCCGCCGGCATCCGGAGCAGCACCTGGTCAACTCGCTGAGCTATCTCGTGCACGAGCTGCCGTTCGCCGACGATCCGCGGCAGGCCTTCCTCAAGGAGACCGAGGACGGGGCCCAAACCATCGAGTTCTTCTGGCCTCGGCGGCTGCGCACGCGGTACCCACATCTAAATGCCGACATGTCACGTCTGGCCAGGCAAATCGGAGCGGCCACCCGCGAACAGCAGCTCAACGTGAGCATCGGCGCGATCGATCCGATCGAGCTGCGCAAGTGGCTGACCGACCTTCTCGTCGCGGTGGTGGCACGCGACCTGGACACGTTTCGCCGATTCGCCGACTACGTGTCGGTGTCGGCGACGAAAATGGTGTGGTGGCGAAGGATCGGGCGGGGCACGGTCGCGTTCGGGCTGCTGTTCTTCACGCTCGCCCTGCTGGTCACGGCGATCTGGCAGCCGGGCCTGCCCAACTGGCTCAAGGCCCACGGCCAGGTGGGGCTCGGCGAGGCGCTCATGCTCAACGACGAGTTTCGCCTCGCCCTCGCCGGTGGCGCGGTGGCGGCGCTGCGTGCGCTCGTGGCACTCTACAGTTCCGCCACGACCGGCCAGACCGAGGCCTCGGGCTTCACCACATTCAGCGGCAGCAGAAGGAAGCGATAGGACGCGATAGATGACGCCAGAGCTGGACACGTTCCCGGGCACCGCCTCCGTCTGGTTTGGACCGTTGAGCGGCCCGGCCCGTTATGCCGCGCGCGAGCACGAGCGACACTACGCGGCCAGCACGATGAAGGTGGGCGTCATGGTGGCGGCCTGGCGCGCCATCGCAGACCTGGACCGGCCCGTGCTGGTGCATAACACCCATCCTTCGGTGGCGCCCGGCGACATGGTGTTCGGCAACGACGCCGAAGACGACGGCGATCAGGAGGTGTGGACGGCGCTGGGCGACGAGGTGCCGCTGCGCTGGCTGATCCGGCGGATGATCGTGCGCTCGTCCAACCTGGCGACCAACCTCGTGCTGGGCGAGCTGGAGTGGGACTTCGACGTGGTAAACCAGGTCTGGCGCGACGCCGGGGCCGAGCACGCGCACACCGATCGCGGCATCGAGGACACCGCCGGGCGAGAGGCGGGCTTCAGCAATGAGGTGACGGCCGCGGACTTGGGCGCGCTGATGGGCGCTCTGGCGGCGGGCCGGCTGGCCGACGAAGGGGCGACCGCCGAGATGCTCGACCTCCTCTGCGCCCAGGAGTGGCGCGACGATTTTCTTTCAGGCTTTCCATTTGGTACGAGGGCAGCTGTCAAAAACGGCTGGATTACCGGCGTGCGGCACAGCGCCGCCGCGGTCTTCCCGGAGGACGCGCAGCCCTATGTGCTGGCCGTGTGCACGACCGGCCGGCTGCCCGACGAGCAGGCGTGCGCCGTGCTGAGCCGGGTGGCGCAGGCGAGCTGGGCACAGCGGATCCAATGATCTGACCCGCTTCATCGGCTTGGTTTCCTTCACACGGCGGGTGGGCACAGCGGAGGTGATCGGAATCGGGTCGCCGAGTCGGGGCAATGACCATAGGGTTCCCGCCATGGACTGGCGGAGCTGGCACGACCAATACGATGATCCCGGCTCGTGTCTGGCGCGGCGGTTGCTCGCCGTGCAAGCACAGATCCGGGCCGCCTTGGACCGCAGCCCTTCGGGCCCGCTGCGAGCGATCAGCCTGTGCGCCGGGCAAGGGCGTGACCTGCTGGAGGTGCTGGCCGACCATCCGCGCCGCGAGGATGTTTGGGCACGACTGGTCGAGCTGGACGCGCGCAACACCGCGTTTGCCGAGGGAAGCCGTCGCGCTGCCGGGCTGCGCCGGGTGGAGGCGGTGACCGCCGACGCCTCCCTCACGGATCACTACCGCGACCTGGCGCCGGCGGATCTCGTGCTGGTCTGCGGGGTGTTCGGCAACATCTCCGATCAGGACATCGAGCGCACCATCGACACGTGTGCCCAGTTGTGCCAGACCGGCGGCACGGTCATCTGGACCCGCCATCGCGGGGCTCCCGACCGGGTGCCACTGATCGGCGAGTGGTTCAAGGAGCGTGGGTTCGAGCCGCAGTGGCTCTCGGAGCCCGACGCGGGCTTCGGCGTTGGCGCGCACCGATTTACGGGACAACCGCGGCCGCTTGTCTTGGGCACGCGCATGTTCACCTTCGTCGGATACGACATACTCGGGCAGGCGCAAGCGCGGGCAGGCGACGCTTGACCGCATCGGCTGCCGAGGATCGATACTTCCGGATTCACCCCTCGGGCTCGCACGGAGTGTCCAAACCCGAGGGTGAACTGCCGATCCCGCGGTCAGCGGGCCAGTGGCTGCCCTTGCTTGTCATTGAACTTGCCGACAAGGATGAGGATGAAGTCGATCAGAACCCAGATGCCGAGGCCGCCGAAGGTGATGAGTTGCAGGATGCCGGTGCCGATCTTGCCCACGTAGAATCGGTGCACGCCAAGCACTCCGAGGAAGAAGCACAGCAGCAGGGCCACGACCCAATTCTTCTGCGTTTGAGCAGAGCTCACAGTACTCATGTGGAGTCCATTCCCGTTTGATGGTACGAATTTGTGCTCCGGCGCCGGGCTGGGCACGGCCCAGCGAGGAGCATCTAATCGGACTCGACCACCGCGCGCAAATTGCCCGGCCCAGGTGTCACGAGTGGCATCGAGGCCCAGCCCGGTCACATCGCCTGTAGATCGCCTGTACATCAACGACAGTCACCGACAGTCACCCAGGATCGGCGCGCTCTTGTGTGACCTACATCACATCCGGCGCGGCGTGTGGCGCCTTGCGAGGTAAGCCTTTCCGGCCGTGTCGGCCGTTTCCTCAAGCCCTAGGTATACCTATCGCGTCTGAGGGCTGATACGGCAGCACAGATAGGTAGCCGCTCCCGATGGCCGGACGCCTTGCGCGGCACAGGATTGTGGCATGTTCCTTTACGCGGAAACCCTGTACGAGCTGGCCAGCCAACGCCAGCGGGAGCTCATCGCCGAGGCCGAGCGGCAGCGGCTGCTGCGGTCGGCGCGCAAAGACCGGTCGGAAGGCCGGTCCAGTGACCGGTCGAATAACCGCAGGGAGCGGGCCCGCGCCACGAGTACCCTGGCGGCGTGCGGATCACAAGGGACGGCGCCAGCGCGATGATGGTCGGGCGCGATGGCGAGCTGCGCCAGCTGGTGCAGCTCGCACGGTCGCCCCGGCCGCAGGTCGCGATGCTCGCCGGTGAGCCCGGCATCGGCAAGACCCGCCTTGTGAGAGAGCTCATAGCCAACCTGCCGCCCGAGACTGTCGTGCTTGTGGGCCACGCCGAGCCCGGATCCCTGGCCCGGCCCTATGAGGTGCTTCTCGACGCGATCGACGGGCGGCCCGAGGTCGACCAGGATCAGCTTTCGGTGATGACCGACGCCCGGCACAGCCACGTCGAGCGGCTCCAAACCGGACTGTCCATAGTGGATGACCTGGTGGGCGACGCGCCCGCGCTCATCGTGTTCGAGGACCTGCACTGGGCCGACTCCGAGAGCGCCGGCCTGTTCGAGCGGATCGCCGGGCTCGACAGCCGCGGCCCGCGCCTGCTGATCGGCACCTACCGGCCCGACGAGGTGACGTGGCGCCAGCCGCTGGCCGGGCTGCTGGAGCGGCTCGAGCGCCGGCACCTGGTCACGCACGTGCGGCTGGGCCGGCTCATGCTGTCGGGCACGGCCGCGTTCCTGGCCGCCGCGACCGGCAAGCCCGCTCCCCTGCGCTCGGCCAAGTCGCTGCATCAGCGCACGGGCGGCAACCCGTTCTTCCTCGAGGAGCTGATGCGCGGCTGGGAGGGCGACGACCTCGACGAGCTGTGTTCCCGCCCGCTGCCGTGGAGCCTGGTCGAGGCGCTGCGCCGGCAGGTCGACGACCTCGATCCCGGGGTGCACCGGGTGGTGGAGGCGGCGGCCGTGCTGGGCCATCGCGTGCCGTTCGACCTGCTCGCGGGCGTGACGCGGATGGACGAGGACGGCCTGATCGATGTGCTGCGCCAGCTGGTCGACCGCGATGTGCTGACCGAGGTGGGCGAGGACGAGTTCGCCTTCCGGCACGCGCTCGTGCGCGAGGCCGTCACCGATCAGATGCTGGCCCGGCAGCGCCGGCGGCTGCACGGCGCAGCCCTGGAGGTGTTGCTGGCCACTGGTTCCCCCGATCCGGCGCTGGTGGCCCGGCACGCGCGCGAGGCCGGGCGTTACGACGAGATGGTCTCGGCGGCGCGACGGGGCACGGCGCTTTACCTGTCGATCGGCTCGGCATATCAAGCGCTGCAGCTTGCCGAGATGGGCCTGGACGAGGCGGCCGACGATCCGGAGCTGCTCGCCTCGGCCACCCGCGCCGCGTGGCTGGTGGGCCTGCTCGAGGATTCCGTGCGCTATGCGCGCGCCTGGCACGACAACGCCGCCGACGCCACCGACCGCGCCGAGTCCCTGTTCATGCGGATCAGGCTGGCGTGGGAGGAGCGCAAGGAGGAAGGGATGTGCGGGCTCACCGACGAGCTTGAGGCGCTTATCCCCGATCTGCCCAAGCCCGATCAGGCCTGGGCGATGACCGCGATCGCGCAGTCGACGATGCTGCGGGAGGATCTCGACGCCACGATGATGTGGGCCGACCGCGCGCTCGCCCTCGCCGAGGCGCTCGACCTGCCGCACGTGCGCCTGGCCGCGCTGGTGGAGAAGGGTTCGGCGCTGATCGACCTGCCGCGCACGTCGGCCGAAGGCCGGGCCATGCTCACCGGGCTCATCGACGAGGCGGAGAAGCTCGGAGACTGGCTGCTGGCCGCCCGCGCGCTCAACAACATCCTCAGCAACAACCCGCCCGCTTCGCCCACCGAGCACGGCGAGATGCTCGAGCGGATGCGGCAAAACGCCACCCGCGCCGGCATCGAGTCGCTCGCGGTGGCCGCCTATTTCCAGGGCCGCGCGCGGCTGGCGATGCGCGCGGGCAACCTCGACGACGCGATCGCCGCGCTGCGCGAGGGGCGCAGCCACGACCGCGGGTTCGCGCTGTCCGGGCGGCGGGCCGACTATCACGCGCACTTCCTGGCCGGGCTGTGCCTGGAGGCGGGCGAGCTCGACGAGGTCGACCTGATCATCCGCGATCTCGAGGCCACACCGCGGCCCATCGCTTCGGCCCTTCCGGGGCTCGCGTTCCACGTGGCCTGCCGGCGCGGCGATGTCGCCAAGGCCGAGGTCTTGCTCGACGAGCTGTTCGCCGTGCTCGCCGAGCAAGACTGGCGCAGCGGATCGCAGGCGCACGACCTGCTGTCGGCCGCGATCACGGCCGGGCTGCCGCTGCACCGGATCGACCGGATCGGGCGCGAGCTGCTCGACGAGCACGTGTGGGACGAATACCGGACCATCGTCGAGGCTCAGCTGGCCGAGACGCACGCCGAGCACGCCAAGGCGCTGGCCGGTTATCTGTCGCTTGTGGACTCGGTCATCCTGCCGCCGATGGTGCTCGGCACCGTCCACATTGGAGCCGCGCGGAGCCTGCTCGCATCGGACCGGCGCGCCGAGGCGGCCGAGCACACCGCGCGGGCCGCCAAGCTGCTCAAGGGCTGGGGCGGCTGGCGGGTGGCCGAGCTCGAGTCGGTGCGCGCCCGGCTGGGCCTCGCACCCGTCGACGCCGCGCCGGCCGTGACGGGGCCGGGCGCGCTCACGCCGCGCGAGCGCGAGGTGGCCTTGCTCATCGCCGACGGGCTGACCAACAGCGAACTGGCCCGCCGGCTCTTCATCTCGCCCAAGACCGCCGCCGTCCACGTGTCGGCGATCCTGCGGAAGCTGGGTGTCACCTCACGCACCGAGGTCCGCGACATCGTCTGCACGCCGATCGCTTAGCGCCACCACCGTGAGCACCCCAGGCGCGGGAGCCAGGGGCAGGTCGATGTCGAGCAGGGCCTGCAGATAGTCCTGGCGCGGCAACGGTTTCGCGCCGAGCGCGGTCGTGTAGTCGCTGGTGACCTGGACGTCGATGAGCGCGCCCGGCGTGCCGGCCAGGCGCCGGCCCAGGTCGGCGACGGCGACCTTGCCAGCGTCGCTGCGCCGGTGAAAGACCGAGTCGGCGATGAAGACCCGGCCCATGCCGGTGCCGAAGAGCCCGCCGATGAGCTCGTCGGCGTCCCACACCTCGATGCTGTGCGCCCAGCCCGCGTCGTGCAGGGTGTGCAGCGACGCGCACAGCTCGTCGGTCAGCCACCGGCTTGTCCGCGACGCCCGGCACTGCTCGACCACGCGGGCGAACGCGTGGTTGCGCGTCGTGACCCAGGCCCGATGGCGATTGCGCAGATCCCGGCGCAGGTTCCGGGACAGGTGTACCCCGGCCGCCGGGATCACCGGGCGCTGGGCCGGGCTCCACCACGTGAGCCCGTACGGCGAGCCGCCGTCCGCGAGTGGGAAGACCGCGATTTGGCCGCGGGCAACGTGATCGGCGTACAACTCCTTGTTTACCGAGGCCGAGTATCCGTCGGGGCACGGGAACGGGAACGCCCCGTGCCGGTAAGCCTCGAGAAGCCGGTGCGGCGCAACCGATCCTCCGATCGCCACGGGAAGGTCCGTCGTGCATGCCGACACGTCGACCCGCTCCCATGCCATTTCCATGTGTCAACTCCTATCGGTTGGGGGTGGGGTGAAGAAGCCGTTGGCCACGAAGTGATCGATGTAGCGGGCGATGGTCGCGGCGGTGACGGAGCCTTCGGCCACGCGCAGGGATCCGAGTGCCGCGAGCGTGGCCGCGTTGCCCCACCGCAAACCGTGCGACGGGGCGCGGAATCCGGCTCCGAGCAGGGCCGCTGCGGCCCAGGTGCGATCGCCGCCGGCCGCCGCGTCCGCGACGCGGGCATCCCATTCCGGCGCGTTCACCGCCTCCAGCGTGTATCCGCGTGCGCGCAGGCCGGTCACGATGGCCCCGACGGGTACGGGCTCGCCGCCCACCAGATGGTAGGTCTGGCCCGCCGCGCCGTGCCCGAGGGCAAGCGCCACAATGCCTCCGGCCACATGGTCGACCGGCACGAGGTCGATGCCGACCTCCAGCGCGCCGTCCGACACGACGTAGCCGCCTAGGCGGGTCATGGCGCGCACATAGCCCCAGAACGAGTCGTCCTCCGTGCCGCCCGCGCCGGTGACGCTGTGCCCGCTGATCCGGCCCGGCCGGTAGATGGCCACGGGTACGCCCGCTTTGGAGGCCGCGCGCACGAGTTCCTCGGCGACCCACTTGGATGCCACGTAACCGGACGGGACCACCCGGTCGCCCGGCACCCGCGTGTCCTCGTCGATGACCGCCGGGTTTTCGCCCATGGCCACCGCGACCGAGATGCTCGACACGAAGTGCACCGGTTTGAGCCGCGCGGTGGTGGCCAGGCGCAGGATCTCGCGCGTGCCGTCGACGTTGGCCGCCTTCAGCCGCTGGTACGGATCGAGGTGGTTGACCTTCGCACCGTTGTGGAAGATGGTGTCCACTGTGGACGCGAGCTCGTCGAAGTCGGCTATGTCCAGCTCGGGCCCTGCCAGGTCGCCAAACACGGGCACGATCCGGGGATGCACCGGCAGTTTGGCCACGTTCCTTACCAGGCAATAGATTTGCGCATCGGTCCGCTCCAGCAGCTCCTGCAGCAGGAAGGAGCCCAGGAAGCCGGTGGCGCCCGTGAGCAGCACCCGTTTCATGGGGGCGATCTCCCGCGGCATCTGGATCGGAAGGTCGAGTCGCACCTCCGCGGCGAGGTCCACCTCCGAGCTGGAGCCGCTGAGCAGCCCTGCCACGGTCGGCCGGTCGAAGACGTCTCGCACGCTCAGCGAGATCCCGGCGTCGGCCGCGCGGGCGAGCAGCCGGATCACCAGCAGCGAGTGCCCGCCGAGCGCGAAGAAGTCGTCGTCGACCGTGACCTCGTCCAGCCCGAGCACTTCCGCGAACAGTCCACATAGGACGTGCTCCGGCTCTGTAGAAGGCGGCCGGCCTTGAGACACGGCCACCGGAGCGGGCAGCGCCCGCCGGTCCAGTTTGCCGTTGGGCGTCAGCGGCAGCTCGGGAAGCCGCACGAAAAACGACGGCACCATGTGCGCGGGCAACTGCGACGCCGCGTACTCTCGAAGAGAATCGACAGTGCCCACCACATAGGCCACCAGACGATCCGAGTGCACCACCACGGCCACCTGGCCGACCTCCGGATGCGACGCCAGCACGGCCTCGATCTCCGGCAGCTCGATCCGGAAGCCACGGATCTTCACCTGGAAGTCGGCCCGCCCCAGATATTCGACCGCTCCGTCGCGCCGCCGCCGCGCGATGTCGCCCGTCCGATACAGACGGTCGCCGCCCCCATCCGGGTTGGCCACGAAGCGTTCCGCGGTCAGGCCTGGCCGCCCGAGATATCCGGCCGCGAGCTGGACGCCGCCGAGATACAGCTCGCCCGCGACCCCCGGCGGCACCTGGCGCATGGCGGAGTCGAGCACATACGCGGTCGTGTTCCATACGGGATGCCCGATCGGCACCGGCCCACCATCCGGGACGGTCTCCCAGTAGGTGACATCCACGGCCGCCTCCGTCGGCCCGTAAAGGTTGTGTAGCGGGCAGTCCAGCAGCCGGTGAAACCGCGTCACCGACTCCGCCGACAGCGCCTCGCCGCTGGCGAACACCCGCCGCAGCGTGGGGGGGG
>JBIOYB010000687.1:0-11502 GCA_044869915.1 Allorhizocola sp. | reverse complement strand
AGGGGCTCGGAAAGTATGAGACGCAAAGTCGCATTCGGACTGCTGTTAGCTGTGCTCGCGGTGAGCGGACCGCTGCTCCCCAGCGCGAGCTACAGCGCCAATCCTCAGTTGGTCGTCGACCTGTCGCAGGACACCGGAGACATCTCGCACGGCGCGTCCGGGTTCCTTTATGGCCTGGGCAACCCGGGCGTCCCGACCGACAACGTCCTCCAGCCGCTGCACCCGCAGCAGGCCGCGCAGAAGCCGCAGGGAGGTCTGCAGCACCCGAGCGGCGACGCGTTTGATGTGGCTCCCCGGTATCTGCAGGCCGGGACCAAGGAAATCCAGATCTACCTGCAGGACATCTACCGGTACTGGCCCTACGAGAACCTCGGTCTCGCCGACTACCTGACCAAGATCGACGACATGGTCGCCAAGGTGAAGGCCGATCCCAACTACGGAAAGTACGTGTACGTCCCGTTCAACGAACCGGACTGGATCTGGTACAGCGGGATGTTCAGCAACACGACCACGCGACAGAGGTTCTTCGACGACTGGAAGACGGTCTACAACCGCCTCCGCTCGGCCGACCCGTTGACCAAGATCGCCGGCCCGAACTTCGCCGGCTACAACAGCCAGACGATGGCCGAATTCATGGCCTACGCCAAGGCGAACAACGTCATCCCGGAGGTCATCACCTGGCACGAGCTCCAGAACGACTTCTTCACCGACTATTACAACCACTACAACCACTACCGTGGCGTCGAGACCCAGCTCGGCATCGCCAAGCTGCCGATCGTCCTCAACGAATACACCCGTTCCCAGGGCGACCTCGGGGTGCCGGGCCAGCTCATTCAGTGGATCACGCGGCTGGAGAACACCAAGGTGAGCGGCGACCTGGCGTACTGGGTCACCGAGGGCACGCTCAACGGCCTGACGACCCGCAACAGCGAAGCGACCGGCGCATGGTGGCTCTACAACTGGTACGGCGAAATGACGGGAAAGACGGTCACCGTCACGCCGCCGAGCCAGAACGGGTCGCTGCAAGGGGTGGCGACGCTCGACGCTGGCAAGAAGCAGGCGCGCCTCATCTTCGGCGGTTCGTCGGGCGCCACAGACGTTGTGGTCCAAGGGTTTGGCTCCGCTACGTACTTCGGCGGCACCGTGCACGCCATCGTCCGGGCCACGAACAGCACCGGCACGGAAGACGCGTCGGGCCGTCCCAATGTGCTGCAAGAGGGCGACTACCCCGTCACGAATGGCCAGATCACTGTCACCATCCCGAACATGGCCGCGTCGTCCGCGTACCAGATGATGATTATGCCCGCCACGAGCCTCTCCTCTGCCGATGTGCCGACCCGATACGAGGCCGAGTACGCCGATCTCAGTGGCAGCGCCAGGGTGACCTACGGCGCGAACACCGGCTACTCCGGGACATACTTCGTCGACGGTTACGCCGGCACGAGCAACGCCGGCACCAACTTCGTCGTCGCCGCGCCTAACAACGGGTACTACGACGTGACGCTGCGCTATTCGGCCGGGCCTCATGCCGGCACCCTCGCCGCGAGAAGCTCCCGCGTGGTGGTGAACGGATCTGTTCTGACCGATCTGACCCTCGCCGGAACGGCGAACTGGAACACGTGGAACACCAAGACCGTCACGATGTTCCTCGCCCAGGGCATCAACAGGATCAACTACAGTGCCTACACAAGCGATGACAGCGACAACATCACTGTCGACTCTATCGACGTGACCACGTCGACTTCGGGCACGATCGCCGGCTATGAGGCGGAGGCCACGAGCAACACCCTTGGCGGCACCGCGGTTATCGCCTCCGACGCCGCAGCATCCGGGGGTCAGTACGTCCACTGGCTCGGCAACGGCGCGAGCAACACGCTGCAGTTCAACGGCGTGACGGCCCAGGTCTCGGGCCTTCACCGCCTGGTCGTGACCTACGCCAACGGCGACAACCGTGGCGACGGCGGCAACGATTACAACATCGTGAACCGTTACGGGATGGGACAGACGGTCAACGGATCCGCCGTCGGCCAGTGGAGCGACAGCGCCAGCGCCAACCAGCAATGGATGGAGGTCACGGCGGGCGCTCACATCCGGTTCAAGAACCGCGCGACGGGACTGTACGCCGACGGCATGGGCCGCACCGCCAACGGCTCCGATCTCGGTCAGTGGGCCGACAGCGGCAGCGCCAACCAGCAGTTCCGGATCATCCCGCAGTAGGGCACGGCGCCGACCGCGATCGTCTGATCCCGCGATGCGGGCCGACGATCGCGGTCGTGCTGCCGGCGTCAGGGGATGGTGACGGTCAGCGGCGTCGCCACGGATGACAGGTTGCCGCTGAGGTCCCGCGCCCGCACCGTGAACGTGTACGTCTGTCCACTGAAGACGGTGCAGTACTCGTCCGTGAGGGTGTAGAAGCTCACCCCGAGACTCCCGCCGCCGAAGGCATCGCTGCCGTCGGCGGACAGCCAGTAGTTCTGTATTCCCCGGTCATCGCTGGACTCGTCCCAGGCGAGGCCGGTGGGCCGGCCGCGCCCGTCGCGTTCCACGCGCAGGTTGGCCGGTGCCGTGGGCGGGCCGGCATCGACTCGTGTGGTGGCGCTGATCGTGGCCGGCGCGGACAGCCTGTTGTCGGTGGTCAAGGCCCGTACCTCGATGGTGTGCGTCTTACCGGCGGCGAGATATTCCGCGCTGCCGATGGTGCCGCGCGAGGTGCTGACCCAGAGGCCGTTGCGATAGATGAGGTAGTACATGATGGGGGCGCCCGAGGGCGCATCCCACGACAGGTCGATCGAGTCGTAGTCGACCCCCGTCACCCGCAGCCCTTGCGGGGGCGACGGTGCGGTGCGATCTGCCGCCCCCGCGGACGGCGTAAACGCCAGCACCGACGCGGCCAGTGCCGCCACGGTCAGGGCGATGGTGGAGGTACTCCTGCGGTACGTCATACCCAAGAACACGGGCATTCAGCGACTTAAGTTCGAATAACGCCGATCTTTTGTGTCACGCGTGACCGGCCTCGGCGTTAGCTGTGTGCCGCCTCGGGCGAACCTGGGAGACGGCGGGTCCGATGAGGGCGTGTGTGGCGCGGTTTACGGCTGCGCGGATAATCCTGGATATGTAGTGTCCAGGATATGCGGATGGGTGAAGGTGTGGAATGGGCGCTGCACAGCTGCCTCAACCTGACCTGGCTTCCGGCCGGGCAGGCTGTCCCGGCGGCAAAGCTGGCCGAGTTTTACGGCCTGCCCGCCGCGTACCTGAACAAGCAGCTTCAGGCCTTGGCTCGGGCGGGCATTGTGTCGTCGACGCCCGGTCCGCGTGGCGGGTTCCAGCTCGCCCGCAGCCCGGAGCGCATCTCCGTGCTCGATGTGGTGGTGGCGATCGAAGGGCCCGACGAGGCGTTCCGCTGCGAGGAGTTGCTCAAGCGCGGGCCGGGCGCCGACCCCGGGGCCGATTATCGCCAGGCCTGCCTCGTCTTCCAGGCGATGCGGCGGGCCGACCTGGCCTGGCGGCGGGAGCTGGCCGGGCAGACGCTTGCCGATTTGAAGGCCGAGGTGGAGCGGCGTCATCCGGCCACGCCGAGCAACACGGCAAACCGGTTCGCCGCGCTGCGGGCCTGACGAGTCCAGCCAAACCCTTCCCGAGCGGAAGGGTTTTCGCGACAGAGATTCTGGACACTTGATATCCAGATTAGCGAGGGAGAAACACATGAACGCCTTGAACGGTCTGCGTTCCGCCGTCCGCGGCCAGGTCTGGCTGCCCGGCGAGCCTGGATTCGACGCCGCTCGCCGCCCCTGGAACCTCGCGGTCGAGCAGCCCGCCCACGCTGTGGTCGAGGCCGTCGACGCGGGCGACGTCGCCGCGCTCACCGACCCGGCCCGAGCCGAAGCCGTCACCGCCAAACAACGCGCCCTCGCCGGCGCACTACCCACCAGCGGCCGAAAACCCTTCACCTTCCTCAATCCGAGCGAGACCATCGCCGACGCCTTCACCCCGGACGTGGTGGCCCGGCTGCGCGACATCAAGCGCCGCCACGACCCGCACGACATCTTCCGCGCCAACAACTGCGGGAGTGCTCTTCATAGCACCGAGGATGCCGGCGCGATTTTCTTCGGCTACTCCTCGATGGTGATGGCCTGTGCCGGGCACACCGCGGCGGCGTGGCGCACGTCCGCCAGCCGCTGCGCGGGCGGGCCGGCGTCCAGTAGCACCACGATGCCGTCCTCGTCGCGTTGGTCGAACACGTCGCCCGCGGTCAGCACGCACTGCCCCGAGCCGATGCACTTGTCCTGTGCGGCGGTCACTCTCATCGCCGTACCCTCCTGATGGCTCTTATGGTTGTCTCACCAAGTCACCGGCAACTCGTAGACTCCGTATACGAATCCGTCGGTCTTGAACGGGATTTGCGGCAGGTCTGCCGCCAGCGCAAGGTTGGGGATCCGCCGGAAGAGGGTCGAGTAGACGACCTGCAGCTCCATCCGCGCCAGCGACTGGCCGAGGCATTGGTGCACGCCATATCCGAAGGCCACGTGATGGCGGGCGTCGCGCTGGAGGTCGAGCCCGTCCGGGTCGGTGAAGGCGGCCGGGTCGCGGTTGGCGGTTTCGCTGATCAGCAGGATGCCCTCGCCCGCACGGATGACCTGACCGCCGACTTCGATGTCGGTCAGTGCCACCCGGCGCAGGCCGCCGTGCGTGATGGTCAGATAGCGCAGCAACTCCTCGACCGCCGAGGCGACCAGCTTGGGATCGTCGGTCTCGCGCAACTGGGCCAGCTGGTCGGGGTGCCGCAACAGGGCCAGTGTGCCCAGCGCGATCATGTTTGCCGTGGTCTCGTGCCCGGCCAACAGCATCAGCACTCCCATTTGGACCGCCTCGCCGATCGACAGCTCACCGGCTTTGATCCGCTCGGCGAGCCGGGAGAGGAGGTCGTCACCGGGGTCGGCGAGCTTCTGGCCGACCAGCCCGCCCAGATATTCGCCCAGCCGCTGGAAGGCGATCATCCGCTGCTCAAAGGTCGACTCCCGGTGGATGATGGTCTTGCTGTTGTCCTGGAAGTATTGGTGGTCGTCATAGGGCACGCCGAGCAGCTCGGAGATCACCAGTGAGGGCACCGGCAGCGCGAAGGCTTCTACCAGATCGACCGGAGCGGGGCCGGACAGCATGCCGTCGATCAGATCGTCGACGATCTTTTGCACGCCCGGCCGCATCGCCTCCACCCGCCTGACGGCAAACGGGGCGATGACCATCCGCCGCAGCCGGGCATGCTCGGGATCGTCCATCATGATGAAACTGAGCGCCGCCCCTTCCTGCGCTTGCGCCTTTTCGGTGGGGGAGAGTCTCGGCTGGCCCGGGTGGGCGGGGTCGACGCTGACCCTCGGATCGGACAGCAGCGCCCGGTGCTCGGCGTAGCCGGTCACCAGCCACGGCGTGGATCCGTCCCACAGGCGCACTCGTGAAAGCGGACCCTCCTGGTGCCGGGCCGTCATCGCGGGCGCGGGTGCGAACGGGCAGCCGGCCTGTCTGGCTATGTCGTACTCCGGGATCTGAGCCGGCTTGGCTGCCGCAGAAGTCATTGATTTCCCTCCCCAGATGTCAAAAACAGAACACTACGAACGCCGCCGCTGCTCTTTGTGCAGCGCCGGGCCGAGTAGGTGGCAGACGGCGTCCGTGAGCAGATCGAGCGGATCCTCGGACGCCATCGGCAGGCCGGCGACGAGCCATGCCGTGAAGAGCGCCCCTGTCTGCAGCACCACCATCAGGGCCCGATCGCGGGCCTGCGCCGCCGAGACATTGCGCCAGCGCTCGGGTTGTGCGGTCAGCACCGCCACGTAACGCTCATGCGCCCCGAGATATCGATCCCGAGAAGTGCTGGTGTCCAGCGCCGCCGTGGAGGCCGCAGCGGCGACCGCGCGGAAGATCGGCGCCATGGCCTGCCATCGCGCTGCGGCGTTTTGCAGCCAATCGCGGATGGTCGTGCGGGTCCAGCGGGGGGTCGCGGCAAGGTCGGCGAAAACCTCGCCCATGAGGTCGTAAACGCGCCCCTCGAGGGCACGGATGATCTCGCCCTTGCCGGGAAAGTGCGCGTAGACCGTGACCCTGGTGACCCCGGCCACCCTCGCGATGTCTTCCATGGTCGCGTCGATGACGGAGTTTTCGGTGAACACGGTGACCGCCGCGTCGAGCAGCCGGCCGCGGGTCAGGTGCTTTTGCTCCTCGCGCAGGCTCACACGCCGCGGCGACCCGCTTGTGCTCATATCGAGCGCCATACATTAACTATACAGAGCGTATAGTTGCCATACAAGATGTCGTTCGATGGTCTCCGCCGCCCCACTGTGCGGTGGGGCGGAGAAGGTACTCAGGCAGCGCCCGCGCCGGGATGGCCAGGTCGACTGCCGGGTGGGCGTCACCGTCCACAGTGGAGCGACCCGTCCCGGCGTGAGGGACCTCAGTCGAATTCCTCGATGTACTCCTCCGGAGGCCCCAGCGCGTGGCGGTCCCGCAGCTCCAGGATCCCGCCGAGCCGTTCCAGTTCGAGGACGGTGACGGTATTCTCGCCCGCGCGCAGCAACGGTGCCGGGCAGTACAGGGTCACCTGCGGCCCGATATCCCAGTAGCGGCCGAGCAGAAATCCGTTGACCCACACGAGCCCGCGGCGCGAACCGGGCAGGGCGAGGAAAGTGTCCGCGGGAGTGTCGACGCGCATTGCCGCCACGGCGAATCCGGCGTGCGTGTGCGGCGGGCCCGCAGCGGTCGCGCGGGCAAGCTCCGATGTGGACCATTCCTGCAGCGCGATCGGCGTGCTGTCCCAGCCCTGCACGATCCGGCGGTCAACCAGGACCGGGCCGAGCAGGCCCTTGTGCCCTCCGATGCCCGGACCGTAGTTCACCCGGCCCAGGTTCTCGACCAGTACCTCCAGGCGCACGACACGGCCGGTCCCGTGGAGGGGGAGCTCCCGGGTGTCGGCATCGGCGACGCCGAGGAGGGCGCCATCGCAGAACACCAGGGCCCGGTCGCGCACGTCGCTGAGCATGAGCCGGTGGTCGCCCGGGGGGATGCGCGGATGCGCGGTGTACAGGACCATTCCCGCGTCGAGGCCGAGCCGCTCGAACGAGGCGGGGCGCGGCCCGGTCGAGGCGGGCGCGGGCACGGCGCGAAGGCCCGTGCGCAGGTCGGCACGGTGCACGAGCGGGACGCGGGCCGGCGGCAGCGTCGGCATCCGGGCGGGCATGCGCACGGGCCCGCGCGCGCCGAGCACCTCGCGTACGGCGAAGAACTTGGCGGTGAGCGCGCCGTCCTCGGCGATCGGCGCATCCGAGTCGTAGCTCGTCACGGTGGGCTGCAGCCGGCCATCCGCCTCGTTGGCGCCGGCCCAGAGCCCGAAGTTGGTCCCGCCGTGTGCCATGTAGATGCTCACGCTGCCACCGCCGGTGAGGATCTCTTCGAGCGCGCGCACGACGCTGTCGGCCGGGCGGACGTGATGCCGTTCGCCCCAGTGGTCGAACCAGCCGTTCCAGAATTCGGCGACGACGAACGGCTCGTCCGCCCGCCGTGCCGCGAGGAGCCGCCGGGCGGCGTCGGGCTTGGAGCCAAGTGTGATGGCGGCCAACGTGTCCGGCAGGGTGCCCGCGTCGAGCATCAGCTCAGTAGGCCCGTCGGCGGTGAACAGCAGCTCCGTGATGCCGCGGGCCGCCAGCGCGTCGCGGTTCCAGCGCATGTAGGCGTGGTCGTCGCCGTAGCTGCCGAATTCGTTTTCCACCTGCACGGCAACGACCGGTCCGCCCTCTGCGGCCTGAAGCGCGGCGATGCGGGGGACGAGGTCGTCGAACCAGCGGCCGACGGCGGTGGTGAACTCGGGATCGCAACTGCGGATCGCGACATCGCGGCCGGTGAGCCAGCTCGGCAGGCCGCCGTTGGACCATTCGGCGCAGATGTACGGCCCTGGCCGGACGATGACGTCGAGGCCTTCCTCGCCGACCGTGGTGATGAACCGCTCGACGTGGCGCCAGCCGTCGAAGCGCGGCGCCTCGCGCTCGCGGGGCTGGTGAAAATTCCAGGCGACATAGGTGTCGACCGTGTTGAGTCCCAGGTCGGCGAGCCGGCGGATCCGGTCCCGCCAGAGATCAGGGTGTACGCGGAAGTAGTGCAGCGCGCCCGACAGGATCCGGTGTGGGACACCGCGCCGGTACAGGCGGCGGCCGTGCCAGGTCAACGCGCTCGTGGCGGCATCGGTTGTGGGAGGCGGTGGGCCGGTGGACACATCCGTCGCGGGCAACTCGATCACGGCGCGAGCCTATGTTATCGATGCCATATGTAACAGGGCGGAGTATCATTTCGCTGATGATGTCGCGGACCGACCGCGGGAGAGGAGTGCCATGACCGACGCCACCGTGCGGCCCACGAGGCAACCGAGCATGGCCGACGTGGCCGAGACCGCCGGTGTGTCGGCGCAGACCGTCTCGCGTGCGCTCCGCGGCTCACCAAACGTCAACCCCGAGACCAAAAGGCGCGTGCTGGCCGCCGTGGAGCAACTCGGATACCGGCTCAACAACGCCGCCCGGGTGCTCTCCTCAGGGCGCAGCCACGCCATCGGGCTCGTGCTGCTGCAGTCCGGCGGCTACTACTCGCGCGCGGCGGTGACCGCGGGTGTCGAGGCTGCCGCCGGCGAGGCGGGCTACGCGGTGAGCATCGCGACCATCGCCCAGCTCGACACGGGCCTCATGGAGCGTGCGCTGTCCAAGCTCGCGGACCAGGGCGTGGACGGCATGGTCATCGCCGTGCCGCTGATCTCGGTGACGCAGAAGATGGAGGACATCACCCGCGACATCCCGACCGTCGCCCTCGACGGCTCGCGCACCTCAAGCGCCCGCGTGCTCGGGATCGACCAGCAGGAGGCGGGCCGCGTCGCCACCCAGCACCTGCTCGATCTCGGGCACCGCCAGGTCTGGCACGTCTCCGGGCCGGACGAGTGGATCGAGGCGCGCCAGCGGCGGCAGGGCTGGCAGGAGTGCCTGGCCGCGGCCGGGATCGAGGCGCCGCCCCCGCTGGAGGGGGACTGGTCGCCCGACTCGGGATACCAGCAGGGGCAGATCCTCGCGATGATCCCGGACGTGACGGCGGTCTTCGTCGCCAGCGATGAGATGGCCTTCGGTGTCATCCGTGCCCTGCGCGAGCGCGGCCGATCGGTGCCCGACGATGTGTCCATCGTGAGCGTCGACGACATCGCCCTGGCCGCATATTGCGCGCCGCCGCTGACGACGGTGCGGCAAGACTTCTACCGTTCCGGCGCGGCCGCTGTGGCCCTGCTGGTGCACGGCGATGGCGACGGCGCGGCCGACGGGTCGGTCGCCGCGTCGCTGTCAGTGCGCGCGTCCACCGCCCCACCGCGCCCGCGCTGAGCACCGCGCCCGCGTGAAGCCGCCGCACCCGCGCTGAGCCGCGGGGTGAAGCCGCCGTGCCCGCGGCTGCGCTGGCGTGCGTGCCGCGTCCTGCGTCTGCGTCGCGCGTCCCACGCCGCTTCATCCGTGCGATATGCGGGATAACGTCGCGACTCGCGCCAAAGTCGCTGCGATATCCGGGTTTTTGCACTCGCGGGCGTCACGCGGATGATCGTTGTCACGCCTGGGGTTGAGGGCTTGATCCTTGTCACGTCCGGAGTGGGGAAAGCGCTCGCCGGCGCCCCAAGGCGTGACAACGATCATCCGACTGGCGGCGATGGGAGGCGCCGGGGTTATGGCGAACTGCCTCTTGCGCGGTGATGTTATCGATGCCATTGTAACAACGTCTGTATCGGCTGATGATCCATATCCCGGACCGGCGGCGGGGGTCGCTCAGGCGAAGGAGCGTGTCCGGGTCCGCTTAGCGGTGGCAGATGTCCACGGAAAGGACCCGATAACCATGAGGAGATCACTCGTCCTCACGAGCGCCGCGGTCGTGGTGCTTGGACTGCTCGCCGGCTGCTCGGACGACGGGGCCGGCACGGGCTCGGGCAAGACGGCACTCAGCGTGGCCGCCCTCGAAGGCGGCTACGGCCGGGATATGTATACGCAGGTCATCCAGGCGTATAAGGACTCGCACCCCAACGTCGACGTGCAACTGCAGATCTCGAAGAGCATCGAGGACGAGATCAGCCCGAACATGAAGGCGGGGCGCTTTCCGGACGTCGTGGTGCTCGGCCAGGGCCGCAAGGCCGCCCTCACGGAGACGCTCATCAAAGACAAGGCACTGGAGAATCTCACGCCGCTGCTGCAGGCGAAGATACCGGGCGAGGACAAGACCATATCGGCCAAGCTCACCAAGGGCATCGTCGGCAACCTGAACACCAATCCCTACCGCACGGACCAGACATACCTGATGCCGATGTACTACGCGCCGACCGGGCTGTTCTACAACAAGGGATTGTTGACGCAGAAGGGGTGGCAGGTCCCGGCCACGTGGGACGAGATGTTCCGGCTCGGCGACACCGCCAAAGCGCAGGGGGTCGCGCTGTTCACCTACCCGACCGCCGGATATCTCGACTCGTTCTTCTTCGCGCTTCTCGCCGACATCGGCGGCGAGCAGTTCTACACCGACGTCATGACCTACAAGCAGGGCGTGTGGCAGACAGCGCAGGCCCGGCAGGCTCTCGAGATCACGACTCGGCTGCTGAGCTACGCCGCGCCGACCACGGTCGGATACGCCAACGAACAGGACTTCACCAAGAACCAGCAGTCCATTTTGGACAACAAGGCGCTGTTCATCCCCAACGGCACCTGGGTCGTCGGCGAGATGGCCAACGCACCGCGCGCCGCCGGTTTCCAGTGGGGCCTGACGACGCTGCCGGCCGTCACCGCGGGCGGCAAGCGATACATCACGACGTCGGTCGAGTCGGCCTGGATACCCTCCGGTGCCAAAAACAAAGACGCCGCAAAGGAATTCATCGCGTACCTGTACTCCGATGCCGCGGCGAAGATCTTCGCCAAGTCCAACGCGATCCAGCCGATCCAGGGCATCGCGAGCAGCCTTTCCGCCGGGAATGCCGAGTTCTACAAGGTGTATGAGGACCCGTCGGTCGCCGCGCTCGTGGGCGGGTTCGCCAGCACCGCGCCCACACCGGGTGTCGATATCAAGGCCACGCTGTTCGACACCGCCAACAGCATCATCAGCGGCACGAAGACGGTGGACCAGTGGCAGGCCGCGCTGAACGACGCGAGCGAGAAGCTCCGCCAGGCCGGCAGCTGACGGAGGCGTCCAATGACGACCGTCTCCAAGCCGATCCCCGGCCCGACGGACCGCGTGTCCGCACCGGCGCCGCCGCCAGGGCGTCCCCGGCGCGGCGCCCGGGCCGGGGCCCGCCGGCGCGGCGACGCCCGCTTCGTGCTCGCGTGCCTGCTGCCCGCGCTGGTGCTCTTCGTCGTGTTCATGGTTGTCCCGACGGTGAACGTGTTCCGGATGTCGTTCTACAGGTGGAGCGGCTTCTCCCCGGACATGCGTTTCGTGGGGCTGGACAACTTCACCGTGCTCCTCGATGAC
>JBIOYB010000686.1:0-15431 GCA_044869915.1 Allorhizocola sp. | reverse complement strand
GCAGCACGACAACCCCGCCACCCACGGCGATCGTGGCCGTGCCCGCCCCGGTGACCGGCAACGGGGCGTCACACCCGGCCGGCTTGGCATAGGTGTGCGTCGCGATCTTCCGATCGATGTTGCCCTCCACCATGCCGCCGCCCAGGACGACGACCGTGTCCCCCTGAACCTCCTCGGTCTTCGACGCGCCGGTAGCCGACTCGGACAGAGGCCATGAGACCTCACGCCTCCGGCCTCCGGCTTCGATGAAGTATTGGTGTGTGCCGCCCAGGCTCGTGACGGTCACCGACGTGCCGGAGCAGGTGTCGAGAAACGCCACGCGAGTCTGCCACGGATAGGCGGCGCACTCGGCGGGCTTGCGGTAGGTGTGCGTCGCGAACTGCGTGTGGGTGTCGGGCGGGGTCAAATGCTTGAGCGTGAAGGTCACACCCTCGGACAGCCCATTGATCTGCTGCGCTGAGGTGCCGTTTCCCCTTGTCCACGGCGCGGGTTGAATGATCGGGTCGCCATGTGAGGCGCTCCAGGTCTGGAAACCTGACGCGGTGCTGGTCACCTCGACGCGCACGCCATAGCAGTGGTCCACGAAGCGGGCCGACAGACTGCTTGCGCCGCAACCGGTCGGCGTGCGGTAGACGCGGTTGGCGTAAAACCCACGCTCACCACTGGGTAGATCCCGGTAGACGCCCACCAATGCGTTGTCGGGGAGGGCATCGATGAAGCGCGCGAAGTGCCCGGCGGGGACGGTGTGTGTTGTGCCGTTGACAGTGATGACAAACGCCGGCATGTCGGGGAACTCGTTGCGAAGCTGGATGTAGATCCGGCCGAAGCACCAGTCCTCGAAGGTAGCAGTCAGGATGTTCCTGTTCGAACAGTTGGCAGGGTCAAAATATTGGTGGGTCTTCTCCGGCTCGCCGCCCACCGCCACGCCGATCGTCAGAGTGGTATGCGCTGCGATGGTGAACGATCCGCCGGACAACGCGAAGCCACCGGCGGGCTTGCCGTTCCGACTGATCCTGACGTCGACTCCGTCGGGTGCGTCGGTGGTGACCGTGACGCCCCCGCAAACGTTGCTGAACTCCACGCTCGGCGCAGCCGCGACCGCGGGCGATCCGCCGAACAACAAGGCGGCGGCCAAGAGGACCGCCGCACCAATCCATTTCGTCACCGGGTGAGTCTCGCGCCCGCCCGCACGGGTGTCGATCGGATTTATGCCTTAGCGTTGGCTGGCGCGCAACAGGCTGCGGTGCAACAGTTTTGGGTCGCCGAGCAGCTGGCGCAGGCGCTTTTCGAGGCCCGCGATCGGCACCAGGTTTTGCGGCGCGCGCGGGTCCTTATAGGACACCGAAGCGAAGCGCGGGATCGTGACCGCCGAAAGGTCGGCCAGGCCGATGGCGACGTGCTCGGGCAGCTCCGTGGAACACTCTACGCGGACCATGCCGGCCCACGGCGATGGGCCCCCGCCCGGCAGCCTGAGATACCACGTGAGGCGCTCATAGACTCCGGCGATGCGGAAGATGGGCGTGCGCTGCCCGGCCCGCAGCGAGGTCGCCACGCGCGAAAGGGCGTCGGGCAGGTATTGCTTCTGCTGCGTCTTGACGTATCCGAGCGTGCGTGGCAGGGCGTCGCGGCTGCGCAGTGGCCCGTCCACGATCAGCAGGTCGTCGTCTGCCCGCGCCGCCGACGACACGGCGATCTCGAGGTCGATCAGTGAACGCTGCACGGCATTGGCCAGGTCGCTCTCGTCGGCGCCGATGATGGACTCGGCGCGGTAGCGCGCGGGTGCACTGCCCACATCGGACACCTCGTCGGCCGACGTGAAGATGGTGCGCTGCACCTTGGCCTCGGCCAGTTTGGCCGCGCCGGGGGTGCACTCGACCACGCCCGCCGCGTAGGAGCATGCCAGCCCGGGGTGTTCGCCGATCCACAGCCGCGCGTCGGTGCGGCGCACGCCGTCGACGAGCAGCACGCGGCGCGGCGCGGTCAGCGCGGCCGGCGGATCCATGGGCCGCCAGCGTTTGGCGTCCAGCTCGATGTCGGTGTCGAGCTTGGCGCTGCTCGACTCGCCCGGACCCCCGTCTGACTCACGGCTCGCCCCGTAGCTCGGGCTCCACGCGTCGACGTAGAATTTCATAGGTGTAGTTCTAGCCTATACGTTCCACTCGCGCGCTTCGAGCGTCCTTCGTGATCTCGAAACGCACCGGTATCCGCTCGGCCAACCCTGCCACGTGGGTCACTACGCCTACCATCCGATCCCCTGATGCCGCAAGGTTTTCCAGCGTCGCGGCGACGGTGTCCAAGGTGGACGCGTCGAGCGTGCCGAATCCCTCGTCGAGCATGATGGATTCCAAACTCGCGTTGGTCGACATGCCGCCGAGCTGGTCGGCGAGCGCCAGCGCCAGTGCGAGCGAGGCCTGGAAGGTCTCGCCGCCTGACAATGTCCGGACAGTCCGGCGCAGGCCCGCGTCGTGGTGGTCGGCCACGAAGAACTCCCGGTCGTCGTGGATCAGGTCGTATTGTCCGTTGGACAGCTCGCGCAGGATCCCCGATGCCCCATTGACGAGGGCCTCCAACGCCTCCTGCAGCAGCCACGCCTCGAAGTTGTTGGCCCGCAGGTGGTTTGCCAGTGCCGTGGCGACCTGCTTCTCGGCCTCCGCCTCGGCCCGCTGCCGGCGCAGCGTGTCGGCCTGTGATCGCGCCTTCATGATCTGCTCGCGGGCGGCGCTGGCTCGCTCCATCGCCACGGCCGCGGCCTGCCGGTGCTGGCCGGCCGTCGGCTTGGGCAGGCTCACGTCGGTGAACAGCTTGTCGAGCGCCCCGCTCACGTCGGCGACCCGTGCCCGTGCACTGTCCAATTGGGACCGGAGCCGGTCGCGCTGCGTCTGTGTCGCGCTCGCCTGGGACGCCGCCCACTCGGCCAGTGCCTGCCACGCCACGCCGAGGTCGTCGCGGTCGGCCGAGGGCGGCCCCAGCGCGGCCACGGTGTCGCGCGCGGCGTCGAACTCGCGCCAGCCCTTGCGCAGCCGCTCCTCGGCCCGCTGGGCTGTCAGGCCGGCCTGCCGGTGCGCCTCGCGTGCCGCGCGCACCGCGCCCGCGGCCTCGGCCAGGTCGCGCCGGAACCGCTCGACGGACGCCAGCTGCGCGCGCAGCTCCTCGTGCGGGGGCGCGCCGTCGAGCAGGAGCTCCACTTCGGACACTCTGGCGGCCGACTGGTCGCGGTGTGCCTTGGCGGTCGCCAGCCGCCGGTCGGCCTCGCGCGCCTCGCGGTCCGCCTTTGCCGCAGCCTCCCGCTTGCCGGAAGCCTGGGCCTCCGCGGCGGAGAGGGCCTGCTGCGCCGCGGTCATCGCCCGCTCCTTCGGCAGCGCCGGCACCGCATCGACCCGCTGCTCGCACACCGGGCAGGCGTGCCCGGTCTGGAGGTCGCGCCGCAGCCACGCCGCGCGGTCGGCGGTCTGCGCGACCAGCAGCGCCTGCTGTGCCTCGGTGACGCCCACCGTGGCGGCCTCGGCGGCCTGGGTCGCCTCCTGCAGCACGAGCTGGGTCTTGTCGTGTGCCTTGCGCACCTTGGCCAGCTCGACGTCCAATGTGGACAGTTGCTCCTGCAGCTTTGACTGCTCGGCATAGGCGTCGAGCAGCCGGGTCAGCGCCGCCGGGTCGCCCACGCCGTCGAGCTGCGCCCGCAGCTTCTCCTCGCGCTCCTCGGCCGCCCCCACCGCGATCGCCGCGTCGGCCACCCGTGCGGCCGCCTCCTGCGCGGCCTGCGCGAGGCTCGCCATGTCTTTGGGCGCGCGCACCATCGTCAGCAGCGACAGCCGCCGGTCGGCCTCGCCCATCGCGGTGGACAGCCGGGTCGACTCCTCCTGCGCCTCGGTCAGCACGGGCAGCTTGGCCTCGACCGCGTCGCTGATCTCGCTGGCCATGCGCAACATGGCATCGGCGTCAACCAGCGCCTCATCGGACGCCGCATGCTCGAGCTCCGCCAGGATCTGCTCGTTAGCCGCCAGCTTCGCGTTGGCCTCGCTCACCAGCCCGCTGGCCCGCTCGCGCACCCGCTCATAGACATCCAGCCCCAGCAGCCGGACCAGGATCTCCTGCCGCTCGGCGGGCCGCGCGTGCAGGAACGCGGCGAACTCGCCCTGCGGCAGCACGACGCACTTGATGAACTGGTCGTAGGGCAGGCCGACCACCTCGGGCACGGCCGCGTCGAGCTCGGCCGGCGTGCCCGCCAGCGCCTCGCCCAGCTCGCTGAGCAGCTCGGCACCGTCCAAACCGGACGGATCGAACCCGGGCGAGAGCGCCTGCAGCGCGGCGCCCCGCGTCGACGCCCGCCCCTTGCCGTCGCGGCGCACCACGCGGGTCACCGCATAGCGCACCCCGGCCGCCTCGAACACCAGCCGCACCGCCGCCTCGTTGGCCGACGGGGCGAGCGCATGCGCCACCGACCGGGCACCCCAGCGCGGGACCGCGCCATAGAGCGCGAAGCACATCGCGTCGAGCACCGTCGACTTGCCGGCGCCCGTGGGCCCGATCAGCGCGAAAAAGTCGGTATCCGTGAAGTCGACCGTGGTCGGCTCGCGAAACGCCGCGAACCCGCGCATGTCCAAACGCAACGGCCTCATGAAAAAGCCACCTCACCAAACGCCGCGAACCCGCGCGTGCCCAGTCGCAGCGGCCTCATGACGTGATCACCTCGTCATAGAGCCGGTCGAACAACTGCTTGGTGGCCGGGTCGTCGCTGCCGCGGTCGGCCAGATAGTCGGCGAACAGCTCGGACGGGCTCTTGCCCACGCGCGCCAGCCGCTGCGGCCGGTCTGGCAGGGCGCCCTGGTCGATGCGGATCTCCAGCGCGCGCGGGAACAGCTCCTGCACCTGCTCGCGCAGCCCGGCCCGCGGCGACTCCATCACGTAGACCCGCAGCCACGCGTCGCCAACCTCCATCGTGGACAGTTGCTCCAGCGTGCCCCGGATCGTCTTGAGCGGCACCGCCACCGGCACCGGCACCTCGCGCACCTGGGCCGCGGTCGACGCCGTCACCTCCACCACGGTCACCGAGGCGGTATTTTCGGACTCGCCGAAGTCGATGGCCATGGGCGAACCGCTGTAGCGCACCGGGCACGGCGCGGGCAGCGACTGCGCTCGATGCAGGTGGCCCAGCGCGACATAGTGCGTGGTGGACGGGAAAACCGTTGCGGGGACGGCATAGTTGAGGATGGTGTGCGCCTCGCGCTCACCGCCGCCCATCACGCCGCCAAAGACGGTCAGGTGTGCCGTGATCAGGTTGACCGTGTCCTTGCCAAAATCGGTGCACAGGGTCGCGAGCAGCCGCGACAGGTGGTCGGCATAGGTCGCCTGCGCCTGCGCCTCCGTCAGCTCAAACATCTCCAGCGCGCGCACCGCATAGCGCTGCGACAGGAACGGCAGCGCGACACAGCACCACTTCTCGCCCGAGCGGGTGACCCCGCTGATCACGTGCTCGGCTGCCTTGTCGCTGACCCGCCCGCGCAGCGTGATCTCGGCCGCGTCGGCCCACGACCGCAGCGCGTCGAGGCGGGCGCCATTGTCATGGTTGCCCCCGATCACGACCACGTCGGCGCCCGAGGCGCGCAGCGCCGTCAGCGCCCGCGTCACGACCCGCTCGGCCTCGGGCACGGGCTGGGGCGAGTCATAAAGGTCACCGGCCACGATCACCAGGTCGGGCTGCTCCTCCCGCGTGATGTCGATGACCCCCGCGAGCGCGGCGATCTGCTCCTCCAGCCGCGACCGTCCCTTGAGGACCTTGCCGATGTGCCAGTCGGACGTGTGCAGGATTTTCATCAGAACGGGATCCCGTCGTCGGGCGTCTTCACGACTTTGAGCGGGTCGGTGGAGCTGATGATGCTGGCGAGCGTGGCGCGCGGCGCGGGCCCGGCCTCCACCGGCCGCGTGGCCCACGCGGGGAACGGGAACTCGATCGCCAGCGGCACCGGGATCTCGGGCTGGGCCACGAACATCGTGCCCGGCTTGGCCAGCAGCACGCGCTGCCGCTGCGCCGGCGGCAACCAGCCATATTCGGGTCGGGACGCCTCGGCCGCGTCGAGCCGGCCCACCACCCGGATCGCCGAGTTGGCCACGATGCGCCGCTCCACCTCGGACGCGGTCTGCTGCGCGCCGATCAGCACCACGCCCAGCGAGCGCCCCCGCTCGGCGATGTCGAGCAGCACCTCCTTGATCGGGCTCGTGCCCTCGCGCGGCGCGTATTTGTTGAGCTCGTCGAGCACCACGAACAGCAGCGGCTTGGCCGTGCCGGCCTTCTCCTTGCGCTCGAACTCGGTCTTGAGCGTCACGCCGACCACGAACCGCTGCGCCCGATCGGGCAGATTGTGCAGGTCGACGACCGTGACCTGGGCTCCGTCGATGGTCGAGATGCGATGGTTGCGCCCGGTCGGCAGGTCGCCGCGGATCAGCCTGGCCAGATCGCGCTTGCTGGAGATGAGCCGGCGGGCGAACGCGTTGACCGTGCCCAAACCCACCGACGAGCCGGCCCACCCGCTGCGCGTCGCGTCGTCGTTGAGCTGGTCCACCAGATAGTCGACGAGCTGCTCGTAGCTGTGCAGCGGCGTGCCGTCGATGCTCACGCCCGCGTCCTTCTCCACCGCGTTGCGCGCCAGCTGGGCCGTGACCGCGTGCACCACCATCGTGTATTGCTGCCGCTCGTCGTCGGCGTCGGCGAACACATAGGGCAGCAGGCGATCCTGGCAGAACTCCGCGAGCGTCCAATAGAACGGGTCGACCCCGGTCAGGCGGCTCGCCACATCGGGGCTGCCACTGCGATCGCCCTGGCGCGCCGGCGCGTAGACCGTCACCTGCGGAAACGGGGCCGCCTCCAGCCCGAGCCGGTGGTATGCCGCGCGCGTGCGCTCGTCGAGCCGTGTGTTGGGGTGGTCGAGGAACAGCAGGTCCTCGCCCTTGACGTTGAAGATCAGCGCTTTGGTGTTGGCCGCCTCCTCGAACACGCCCGACCGAAACACCGAATAAAGCAGGAACGTGGCGAAGCTCGTCTTGGTCGCCACGCCCGAGATGCCCGAGATGGACACGTGCGCGCCGCGGCTGCCGTCGAGGAAGTCGGCGTTGACGAACATCGGCTGGCCGTCGCGCCCGCTGCCCATGGGCAGGCGGCGCGTCATGCGGTCGAACGACAGCGCGCCGTCGCGGGCCGCGCCCTCCGCCCGGAACGCGACCGAGCCCGGCAGCGGCGGCACGAACACCTCGGGCTCCACCCGGGTGACCGTGACCTCGGCCGCCTCCTGCACCATCGCGGGCAGCATGCCGTCGGCGATGGCGAACACATCGGAGTCGAAGCTCGCGCCCTCGTGCCTGGCACGCACGCTGGTGACCACGCCGGAAATCGTCACGGGGCCGAGATCGTGCAGGTCGCGCGTGGTGACGACGACGTCGTCGAGCTGCAGATAGGACCCGTCGGTGACCGCGACCCAGAAGGTCAGCGGGCTCGCGTCCTCTGTGCCCAGCACCCTGCCGACGGGTGTGCCCGGTGCTCCCTCACTCACGCCGATGACCATACTCCCCGGGTCCGACAGAGTTGTTTTGCTCCTGCTAAAGCAAGTCGCGTGGCGGATCGCCCTTGAGGGCGACGGCATCCAAGCCCGATCTTGACCATCGCGTGGATCAAAGATCGTCAGGATGTCGCCGCCGGCGACCCGCACCGTTCAGCCCGCGCGCAGCGTGACGTACCTGAGCATGAGCATCCCGTCATCGCTCGTGAGAATGTGCTGTAAACCCATGCGGCGCAACGCGTGCCGCGTACCCAAAAGAATCCGGTCGGCGCCGGGACCCACCAGCAACGGCGAGATGGTCAGGCACAGCTCGTCCACCAAATCTTCTTTGGCCAATGCTCCGAACAGCCGCGGGCCGCCCTCGCACAGGATTTGCCGCAGGCCACGCGCGTGCAGCAGGGCGATGCCGTGCGCCATGTCCTCGCACCGCACAACCTCCGCGACCCGCTCGAGCGCCGGATTGCTCGCCCGGCCAGTGGTCAGGATCAGAGCTCCCTGCACCGCAGGGTCTTGTGGGTCCAGTTTCAAACCCAAAGAGCCTATTACCATTTTTGGGTACGAAGTGAGCCCCCGCTCGGCACGCCAAGCGCGCCGCCGCTCGTCGAGTCGGGGCGGTGGATAGTGCTCGGCCCGGAAGGTCCCGGCCCCGACCAGCAGCGCGTCGCACGTCATGCGCAGGATCCGGAAGACGCGCTTGTCCGCCGCGCCGGAAAGCCCCGCCGACCGCCCGCCGATCTCCACCGCACCGTCCACACTGGACACAAAGCTGACCCGTAGCCAGGGGTGATCGGGACGCGGGTACAGCTCGGCGAGCGCCTCGTCGTCCAGCTCCTCGACGCGCACCTATTCGCCCGCCGCACCCGTCGCCGGCTCCGCCGGCGTGGGCGCCTTGTGCTGGCAGTCGCACCACGAACGGTGCTCCGGCTCCCGCGCGTCGCTCGGCGCCTCGCGGCACTCGTCGTGGCGGCCCTCGCGGCAGGCGCGGCAGATCATATCGATCAGCCTAGGCCATCCCGGTGCTGTCGCCGTGGCGGTCAGGGCAGTGATCGTCATGAGTGCGTAAAGTGTCGGGCGCGGGGATTTCCCGGCCCGCCCGGAGCAATCGGAACAGCCGCTCACCTCGCCTTTCGCACTAACGCTCATAGGGATGAATATGCCGTATAAAGACGCTTTCGGGCGCGCTTTCGATAACGGAACGGGATCGCTCCCACCGGCCTATTGACACTTCTGTAACCCGCTCGCAATCATGGGAGCGCTCCTACGGGAGCGCTCCCATGATTCTTCTAGACGTCTCCAGAGGGGCTTGGCATGAGCGTTTATTCGCGCCGCCGGACACTTGCGGTGGCCGCGCTCGCGGTGGTCACCGCGCTCGGTGGCCTCGCAGCATGCAGTAAGAAGAACGAAGAGGCCAACACGGGCGACATCACGCTCAAGGTGGACTACTTCGGTGAGTTCGGGTACGAGGAGCTGGTCAAGCAGTACGAGGCCTCGCACGCGGGCATCAAGATCGAGATTCGCAAGACCGCACAACTCAACGAGTACCGGCCCCTGTTGGTCCGCTACCTGGCCACGCAAAAGGGCGCGGGCGACGTCGTCGCTCTCGAAGAGGGCATCATCACCGAGTTCAAGGCCAACCCGGCCAACTGGATCGACCTGACGCCATACGTGGGCGACAAGCGCAGCGAATACCTGCCGTGGAAGTACGACATCGGCAAGACCTCCGAGGGCAAGCTGCTCGCCCTGCCCACCGACGTCGGTGGCCTCGGCATGTGCTACCGCAAGGACCTCTTCCAGGCGGCCGGCCTGCCCACCGACCGCGAAGCGGTGTCCAAGCTGTGGCCGACGTGGGACAAGTTCATCGAGGTGGCCAAGGAATACCGGACCAAGACCGGCAAGGGTCTGCTCGACTCCGTCACCGTGGCTTTCAGCGCCAGCATGTCCCAGACCGGTGGAGACCTGTTCTACGACAAGGACTACAACATCGTCGCCGACAAGAGCGCGGCGGTGAAGACCGCGTGGGACCTCGCGCTCAAGCTGTCCGACAACGGCGCGACGGCCAAGACGCGCACGTGGTCCGACGAGTGGAACGCGGGCTTCCAGCAGGGCACGTTCGCGGTGACGGCCTGCCCGTCGTGGATGCTCGGCATCGTGGAGCAGAACTCGGGCGCAGGCAACAAGGGCAAGTGGGACCTGGCCGCCGTGCCGGGTGGCGGTGGCAACTGGGGCGGCTCGTTCCTCGCCGTGCCCACGCAGAGCAAGCACCCAAAGGAGGCCGCTGAGCTGGCCGCGTTCCTGACCAACGCCGAAAGCCAGGTGGCCGCGTTCAAGGCCAAGGGCCCGCTGCCGACCAACCTCAAGGCGCTGGACAACCCTGACTTCAAGGCCTACAAGAACGCGTACTTCAGCGACGCGCCGGTCGGTGCGATCTTCGGTGAGGGCGTGAAGACCCTCAAGCCGGTCACCCTCGGCCCGAAGCACCAGGCCGTGAAGGAGCGGGCGTTCGAGCCGCAGCTGCAGGCATACGAGGCGGGACAGATCAACGCCGCAACCGCCTGGGCCAACGCGATTAAGGACGCCAAGACCCAGGGTGCCTTCTAATGACACAGCAACAAACCGGTGGCGCCTCTGGCGCCACCGGCCAACTGTCGCGTTTGGACAGTAGGGACCCGCCGGACGTGGCGAGCCATCACGGCGCCCCACGGTCCCGCTTCCGGGACCGCCTGTCCCGCATAGACGTGAAGTATTCGCCCTACCTCTACGTGGCGCCGTTCTTCCTCCTCTTCCTCACCTTCGGCCTCTATCCCGTGGTGATGACCGGCTGGATGTCGTTCACCGACTGGAATCTGATCGGCGACTGGAGTTTCGTCGGCCTGGAGAACTACTCCGCCCTGATGAAGGACGAGTACTTCTGGAACGCCGTCCGCAACACCTTCGCCATCTTCCTGATCGCCACGGTCCCGCAGCTCCTGCTGGCACTGCTGCTGGCGGAAATGCTCAACCGGGGGATCAGGGCGCGCACGTTCTTCCGCATGGTCATCTTCGTGCCCAACGTCACCTCGCTCGCGGCCGTGGCGATCGTGTTCGGCCTGTTCTTCCGGCGCGACTTCGGCGCGGTCAACTGGCTGCTCGACTTCGTCGGCATCGGGCCGATCGACTGGCGGCGCGAGACGTGGGCCTCGTGGACCGCCATCGCCACGATGATCGACTGGCGCTGGACCGGCTACAACGCGCTGATCCTGCTCGCGGCGATGCAGGCCATCCCGAGGGACCTCTACGAGTCCGCGGCGCTGGACGGCGCGGGGCGCTGGCGCCAGTTCACCAGCATCACGCTGCCGAGCCTGCGCCCGACCCTGCTCTTTGTGATCATCATCTCCACGATCGGCGGCTGGCAGCTGTTCGTCGAGCCGTTGGTGTTCAACAGCGGCAGCGGTGCCGTCCTGGGCGGCACGCAACGGCAGTTCCAGACCGTGGCCATGTACATGTTCGAGCGCGGCTTCGCCGATCTGCGGTTCGGCTACGGCTCGGCCATCGGCTTCGCGCTGTTCGCCATCATCGTCACCGCCTCGGTGCTGAACTTCATGCTGGTACGAAAGACGGTGCGAGAGTGAAAAAGGGTAACAGCCTCACCTATATCGCGCTGATCCTGGCGTGCCTGTTGTCGATCACACCGTTCTACTTCATGTTCATCGTCGCGACCCGCAAGCTCGAGGTGATCAACGCCGTGCCGCCGCCGATCCTGCCGGGCGGCGAATTCGGTGAGAACTTCGGCCGGGTGCTCGCCAACGAGCACGCGGGGTTCGTCTACGGGCTGATCAATTCGATCATCGTGTCGACGATCGTCACCATCAGCGTGGTCTTCTTCTCGTCGCTGGCCGGGTTCGCCTTCGCCAAGCTGCGCTTCCGGGGCCAGGGCGCGATGCTGCTGATCATTGTCATCACGATGATGATCCCGACCCAGATGGGCATCATCCCGCTGTTCGACATGATGGTGAACTGGTTTGACCTGGCCGGCGACCTGCGCGCGGTGATCCTGCCGTTCCTGGTGAGCGCGTTCGGCGTGTTCATGATGCGGCAATATGCCGCGACGGCCGTGTCCAGCGAGCTGATCGAGGCGGCCCGGGTCGACGGCTGCACCACCTTCCGGATCTACTGGAGCGTCGTGCTGCCGGCCCTGCGACCGGCAATGGGTGTCCTGGGTCTATTGACGTTCATGGAACAATGGAATTCGTTCTTGTGGCCTTACGCCATCCTTGACGCGGACACCCCAACGGTGCAGGTGTCCCTCGCCCTGCTCGCCAGCGCCTACTACACCGACTTCGCACAGGTTTTCGCGGCCACCGCGGTGGCCACCATCCCGCTGCTTCTAGTGTTTGTGGTATTCGGTCGTCAGATCATCGGCGGCATCATGGAAGGTGCAATCAAAGCGTGAATTTCATTTGGGGTACCAGCACAGCGGCATACCAGATCGAGGGAGGGGCTGCTGAAGACGGGCGAACCCCGTCAATCTGGGACACGTTCAGCCACACGCCCGGCCGCACCCTGGACGGGGACACCGGTGACATCGCCTGCGACCACTACCATCGCAGCTCCGACGATGTCGCCCTGATGGCAAAGCTCGGGGTCAACGGCTACCGGTTCTCGGTGAGCTGGTCGCGGGTCCAGCCCGGCGGGCGGGGCCCGGCCAACCAGCGTGGCCTCGACTTCTACCGGCGGCTCGTCGACGAACTGCACGCCGCCAACATCCAGCCTTTCCTCACCCTGTACCACTGGGATCTCCCGCAGGAGCTCGAGGACGCGGGCGGCTGGCCCGTCCGCGACACCGCCTACCGGTTCGCCGACTACGCGGCGCTGGTCCGGGAGGCGCTCGGCGACAGCATCACGCACTACACCACCTTCAATGAGCCGTGGTGCACGGCATACCTGGGCTACGCCAGCGGGCACCACGCGCCGGGGCGCACCAACGGCGCCGACGCGCTCAAGGCCGCGCACCACCTCAACCTCGCCCACGTGCTCGCGTCACGGGGCGCGCTCGCGGGCAAGGAGATAGGGATCAGCCTCAACCTGCACGCCTTCCTGGGCGAGCCGGAGGCGGTCCGGCGGATGGAGGCCCTGGGCAACCGGATCTGGCTCGATCCGCTGTTCCGCGGGCACTACCCGGCCGACCTGCTGGACGACACGGCCGGCCTGACCGACTGGAGCTTCGTGCACGACGGCGATCTTGAGGCCGGCACGCTGTCCTTCCTCGGGGTCAACTACTACACGCGCTGCGTTGTCCGGATGCCGACACACGCGGGCGAGAGCTCGGAAAACCCGTCGGACAACAGCTACGTGCGCAACCTGGCCTGGCCCGGCAGCGAGCACGTGATTTGGGAGGATCGCGATCTCCCGCGCACCGAGATGGGCTGGGAGATCGACCCGGCCGGGCTGTCCGACCTGCTGCGCCAGACGCACGAGGAGTACGGCCCCATCCCGCTCTACGTGACCGAAAACGGCATGGCCGCGCCCGACCAGACGCTGCAGGACGACGATCGCATCGCCTACATCGAGGCGCACCTGCGGGCCTGCGCACGGGCAAGGTCCGAGGGGATACCGCTGCGGGGTTACTTCCTCTGGTCCCTGATGGACAACTTCGAGTGGGCCTGGGGATACTCAAAGCGTTTCGGCATCGTCCATGTGGACTATGGTTCGCAGACGCGCACTCCCAAGGCCAGTGCACACTGGTATGCGGAAGTGATCCGACGAGGGGGCATTCAAGGGGGCACCGATGACGACGCATCGATCTCGTTCAGCGGGCAGGCCGACGCTTGACGAGGTCGCGGCCTTGGCCGGGGTCGGCCGGGGCACCGTTTCGCGGGTGGTCAACGGCTCGCCGCAGGTGAGCCCCGAGGCGCGAGCGGCGGTGCAAGAGGCCATCAAGCAGCTGGGCTACGTGCCCAACCGGGCGGCGCGGGCGCTGGTGACCCAGCGGACCGACTCGATCGCGCTCGTAGTCTCCGAGTCGCAGGAGCGCGTCTTCGACCAGCCCTACTTCGCCGGCGTGGTGCGGGGCATCAGCTCCGCACTCGCCGACACCCCGCTGCAGCTGTGGCTCGCGATGGCGCAGTCGCCCAGCGAGCAGCAGCGCGTGGAGCACCACCTGACCAGCCAGCACGTCGACGGCGTGCTCCTGCTGTCGCTGCACGAGACCGACCAGCTGCCCAAGCTGCTCACGCAGCGGGACCTGCCGGCGGTGCTGGGCGGGCGGCCGGTCGGGGCCAACCAGGAGATCTCCTATGTGGACATCGACAACGTCGGCGGGGCCAAGGCGGCGGTGAGCTACCTGCTCTCGCGCGGGTGCAGGCGGGTCGCCACGATCGCCGGGCTGCAGGACATGGGCGTGGGCGTGGACCGGCTCACCGGATACCGGCAGGCCATCGGCGCCGACGGGCTCGTGGCCTACGGCGACTGGGGCGAGTTGAGCGGGCAGGAAGCCATGCGTGAGTTGCTGCGACAGGATCCGCGCCTCGACGCGGTGTTCGTCGCCTCCGACCTGATGGCCGCGGGCGCGCTGCGCGCACTGCGCGACCTCGGCAAACGGGTCCCGGAGGACATCGCCGTCGTCGGCTTCGAGGACTCGCCGATCGCCGGCCAGACCGACCCTCCACTGACGACGGTGTATCAGCCGATGGAGGAGATGGGCCGGCAGATGGTGCGCCTCCTGCTCGCCCGGATCAAGGGCGAGGACGAGCCGGGCCACGTGCTGCTCGACACGCATCTGGTGCACCGCCAGAGCGCGTAAACATTGGCGCGTGCAAAGCAACGCGCAGGCGGTCCGTCCGTGGGCTGCCTTTCGGCTGGCATTGGGGGGGCGTGACCTCGGCGAAATCCCGGCGTAACGCCGGTCGGGCATGCTTGCGAACATGCTGCTGCGTGTGAGGGTCGCGCTTCCGGATCGGCCGGGATCGCTGGGTCAGGTCGCGAGGACGCTCGGTGTCGCGGGTGCCGACATCGTGCAGGTGGTCGTGCTGGAGCGGCTCGGCGGCCGTGCGGTGGACGACTTCACGGTGGTGTGGCCGGGCGGCGCCGGGGTCGAGCGGCTGCGTGCGGGTCTCGCCGCGATGCCGGGCGTGCGGGTCGACGGCATCTGGCGCGCGATCGGTGCCCCAGTGGGCGGCGGATACGACGCCGAGCTGCTCACACAGGTGGCGGCCAACCCCGACGACGGCCTCACCACACTGGTCGATGCTGTGCCGGCCCTGCTGGCCGCCGACTGGGCCGCGGTGCTCACGGTGCCCGCCGACTGGGCCAGCCGCAGGCACGAGCCGACCGTCGCCTACGCCAGCTGGCGCGCGCCTGAGGCGCTGCGCATGCCGGAGATCGCGCCGCTGCGGCCGCGCGCCTTGACCGGATCCGATGGCACGCGATACGCGCTCGCGCCGTTCGGCAAGGGCGGGCTGGTGCTTGCGGTCGCACGCGAACTGCCCTCGTTCCACGCCACCGAGATCGACCGCCTGGCCGGCCTCGTGCGCGCTACGACGATGATGATGGGCGGGCGGTTGGAAGCGCCGGATTTTCCCTCCCGGAGCGGTGAGAACTACGCGTTGGGCACTGTCGGTTGACTCTGGCCCGCCCGCACCTTGGCATAAGCCCTGCTCCTGCGGCGAGCCGAGTCAATCGCGCCGCGCGGTGAGGGGGTCTGCCCGCGACTTCGCACCAGCAGCCTGCTCGGCCTGGCGCGCGCGGAGCCGCTCGCCTGCGCCGTCGGTGATGCTCCCGTGTGAGCGCGCTCGCATCCCGGAGCGCGGAGGTGGCGGGATGAAGCTGGTCGCGCGGTGCAGTGGGGATGGTCGCGTGAGGGTGGCCGTCGTCCGGTGTGTGGAGGTGGCTCGGTCGGCGGGATGAAGC
>JBIOYB010000685.1:0-6886 GCA_044869915.1 Allorhizocola sp. | reverse complement strand
AATACACCAGCAAGCAAGTCGACGCCCTCCCCATCACCCGCCACGACTTCCACGGCGACTGGAACTACGACCTTGCCCCGCGACACGCCATAAACAACCTACCTTAATTTTTCGCTATCCCTTAGCGGGAAGATGGCGGTGAAACCGTACATCATCACCTGCTCCGGCTCTTTGGCGATCGTGCCGACGAACACGGCGAACCACGACACCAGCAGTGCGAACACGAGCATCAGGCCGAACGCGCCCAGCACACCAAGCACACCCTCGGTCGCCCGGAACCCGATCGCATAACCCGTGGCCAGCAGGATGAACATGGACCAGCCCTGCTTGACCGTGTCGGAGATGACCCGCCCGGCCAGCGGTGCCCATCGCGCGATCGGCAGTGACTGCAGCCGGTCGAAGAATCCCTTGTGCAGGTCGGTGCTCAGGCCCATGCCCGTGTTCATGGTGGCCATCAGTCCGGATTGGACGATGATGCCCGGGAGCATGAACGGCAGGTATTTTTGCGGGTCGCCCGCGATGGCGCCGCCGAACAGGTAGGTGAACAGCAGCACGAACATGATGGGCTGAAACGATAGGTCGCCGAGCTCCATCGGGTTGTGCCGGATCTGGACCAGCCCGCGCCACGCGAGCGACAGGCTCTGGCCGAGGCCGGAGCGTGGCCGCACTCGCGGTGCGGTGGCGGTGAACGTTGTCATGCCTTGACCTCCTCTTGCTCCTGCGCCCGGTGGCCCGTGAGCGCGAGGAAGACTTCGTCCAAAGTGGATGTGCGCAGTGCCAGCTCGGCGACTGCCACGCCTGCGTCGTCGAGCCGGCGCACGACCGCGGGCAGCACGGCCGGGTCGGTCACCTGTGCTGTGACGACGCCTCCGGCAAGCTCCGGCGCCGAGGCGAGCTCGGCGACGACGGCGCTCACCTTGTCTACATCGGACGCGAGCGCCGGTCGCACCGCCAGCGTCTGCGCGCCGGTCTGGCGCTTGAGCTCGTCGGGCGTGCCGCCCGCGATCACCCGGCCGTGGTCGATCACCACGATCTCGTCGGCCAGCTGGTCGGCCTCGTCAAGGTATTGCGTGGTCAGCAGGACGCTCACGCCAGACGCGACCAACTCGCGCGTGAGATCCCACACGTCGACCCGGGCGCGCGGGTCGAGGCCTGTCGTCGGCTCGTCGAGAAACAGTAGCTGCGGCCGGGCGACAAGCGAGGCCGCCAGGTCGAGCCGCCGGCGCATGCCGCCCGAATAGGTTTTGGCCGCGCGATCCGCCGCGTCCTCGAGGCGGAAGTCGCGCAGCAGCTCGGCCGCGCGGGCGCGGGCGGCGCCACGGCTCAGGCCGTGCAGCCGGCCGATCAGGCGGAGGTTTTCCGAACCTGTCAGCGACTCGTCGACCGAGGCGTATTGCCCGGTCAGGCCGATCAGCCCCCGCACCCGATGGGCCTGGAGCACGACGTCGAGCCCGCCCACCGTGGCACGGCCCGAGTCGGGACGCAGCAACGTCGCGAGGATCCGGACGGCGGTGGTCTTGCCCGCCCCGTTGGGTCCGAGCAGGCCGAGGACCGTCCCCGTGCGTACCGCCAGATCGACGCCGTTGAGCGCGGTGGTCTGGCCGAACCGTTTGACCAGACCTTCAGCAAGGATGGCGTTTGTCATGCCCGCCAGGTTGCCAGGACCCCCTGACATCGCACTGACAAACGGCGGTCAGGCGAGGTTGGCCGACCTCGGGTAGGCGTCAGCGGGGTCGGTCAGCACGTTGACGAGATAGGGCACGCCCGACGCGAACGCCCGCTCAAACGCGGGCGCCAGCCCGGACGCCCGCGACACGGTCTCGCCCGCGCCGCCGAGCGCCCGCACGACCTCGTCGTAGCGCAGCTCGGGCTGCAGGTCGGCGGCGACGTCGTAGCCGTACATCGACTGCATCGGGTGCTTCTCCAACCCCCAGATGCCGTTGTTGCCGACCACGATGACGACCGGAAGCCCTTGGCGCGCCAGCGATTCGGCGTCCATCAGGGAGAAGCCGGCCGCGCCGTCGCCCATCAGCACGCAGATCTGCCGGTCGGGGTAGGTCACCCGGGCGCCCATCGCGTAGCCCATGCCCGTGCCCAGGCACCCGTAGGGCCCGGGGTCGAGCCATGTGCCCGGCTGTGCGGGCTCGAGGTAGCGCCCGGCGTAGGACACGAAGTCGCCGCCGTCGCCGATTGTCACCGCGCCGGGCGCGAGCACCTTGCGCAGCTCGCCGTAGACCCGGGCCGGCTTGATCGGGTCGGAGTCGGCCGCCATCTCCTCGGCGTGCTTGGCCGCCGCAGCGGTCTCGGCCTCGCGCAGGGTGGAGATCCAGTCGATATGGGACACTCGCTCCCCCGCGTATCGCGTCATGCCCTCCAGCACCAGGCGCAGATCACCAGCCGGCGAGACGGCGGGCGTCACGTGGGTGGCCCGCTGCGACGGCTCCTCGACGACGTGCACGACGGTGGCCGAGCCGAAGTCGCCGAACCCGAGCCGGAAGTCCAGCGCCGTGCCGATGACCAGCACCACGTCGGCCTGCTTGAGCGCCAGCCCGCGTGTCTTGGCGAACGCCAGCGGGCCGCTGACCAACCCCCGGCCCATGCCGTTGGCGAACACGGGCACCTCAAGCGATGCGGCCATCTCGCCCAGCGCCGCGCCCGCGCTGGCGGCATAGACATCGGACCCGGCGATGATCACCGGGCGGGCGGCCTTGGCGAGCAGCGCCGCGGCCTGCTTGACCTCGTCGGGGTCGGGGGTCCAGGAGCCGATTTTGGGCGGCTCCACGGTCGCCTCGCCGAAGCCGAACATCACCTCGAGCGGAAAGTCCACAAACGACGGTCCGCGGTGGCCGGTCAGCGACGCCGACAGCGCCTCGTTGACCGTGGCCGGGATCGCGTCCGTCGAGGGGGCCGTGGCCGCGTGCTTGGTGATCTCACGGACCAGCGGCACGTGGTCGATCTCCTGCAGCGAGCCGGCGCCCCACCGGAACTGCGGCGCCCGCCCGCCCAGCACCAGCACCGGGGCGGCGTTGAAGAACGCGCTCGTGATGCCGGAGATGCCGTTGGTGACGCCGGGCCCGGCCGTCAGCACGGCGACTCCGGGCCGCCGCTGCAGCTTGGCCACGGCTTCGGCCGCGAAGACCGCGGTCTGCTCATGGCGCACGTCATAGAGCGGGAAGCCGGTTTGGTGCGCCGCGTCGTAGAGGGGGAAGACGTGCCCGCCCGACAGCGTGAACATCTCCTTCACCCCCGCCGCCTCGATCGCGGCGAGCGCCAACTGTCCACCGTGGCCAGAGATCATGCACGTCCCCTTTTCTTCCCCAAGAATGTGAAGTTGTTTCACACTTTATCGCAGCGCGATGGCCAGACCCACCACACACAACGCCGCGACCCCCGCCCCGATCACGCTGAGCACGAGCAACAACCAACCCGGCACGTCGCGCCACGGCAGCGGCCAGGTCGCGAGTGTCAGCGGGAGCAGCAGCAGGTATCCAAAGAGCCAAAGAGCGCAAACCGCGGCGGCGGTGGAAAACCAGAACGAGAACTCCAGAACGTTGCCCACGACAAAGGTGTTGGCCATCGCCGTGAACAGCCCGCCCGCCGCCGCCGCCGAAATCCCGGTGACCAGCCCGACCGCCGCGCCCGAGCGCGGCACCAGGATGAGCGTGACGAACGAGACCACGAGGGCCACCGTCACGCCGGTCATCAGCCAGAGCATGTAGCGCCCGATGCTGTCCTCGTCGCTGACCGGCCGGCCCACGACAAAGCGGTAGACCGTCGCGCCGATCGCCGTGAGCAACCCCGACCCGACACCCGCGAGCAGGGTCATGCCCAGGCCAGGGTTGCGGGCGACCGCCGGCCAGGCCGTGCGATCCTCGTCGACCAGCCAGCGCGGCACCGGCAGCACCCGCCGCCGCCACCAGCGCGGCGCACGCCACCACCAACGGCACCACGACCAGGTAGAACAGCGGACCGAGCAGGCTGCTGAACGTGATCGCGAGCGAGGTCGCGTCGAAACCGGCGGACGCCGCGGCCGCGAATAAAAGAGGCAGCCAGTTCACCATCCACATGGCGAAGCCGAAGATCAACGCGTTGACGGCGAAGCCCAGCCACCACGACCTCGGACCGCCGGGCAGCCGGGCCGCCGCGTCGGCCCACAACCGGCCCGTGCCGGCGCTCAACAGGACCGCCGCCGCGCCGACGACGATCGTGACCGGCACGGTCGCGGCCCAGCGCTCCTCGATGCCGAGATCGCTGAACCTGGTCCAGCCGCCCAGCAGCAGCCCGGCGACCACGCCCAGCACGACACCGCCCGGCCAGGTCTGCGCGCCCGTCACGTGATCGATCATCGCCTGGCGCCACAGGCCCACGCCCACCGCGAGCCCGAGGATCGGCCCGACGATGATGCCCGCGATCTGCGACGCCCAGCTCAACAGCGGTGTCCCGCCGGTCACCACGACGATCGTGCTGTGCAGCGTCGGCAGCAGGATCGCGGCCAGGAACCCGGACGCAAGACCGTCCGCAAAGGACACTCCGCGCGAGCGGCCCGGGTCGGCCAGCACGCCCAGGCGCTGCGCGACCGTCGGGTGGTGCGACAGGAACCGGCGCCACCAGCTCGGCCGCTGCGGCGCGGCCGCGTTGGACAGCACCGTCGACAGTGGACGCCAGTCGCCGGACAGGTGCGCAGCGGACAGGTCGGCATCGTATTCGCGTGAGCGCAGCACCTGCCGCCGCACCAGCCAGAGGATCGCCATGACCAGGGCCACGCGCCACAGGTATGGCGGCATGATGGAAAACTCCCACCTGGCGAACGCGACGACGATCGGCAGCGCCAGCACGGGGATGGCCGCGATCCACGCGGCCGTGGCCAGCCACGCCAGCTGCACGTCGTGGCGGCGCAGATGGGCGAGCTCGTGGCGCACCACGGGATCAAACATCGATCGGTTGCGCCAGCGCACCGCCAGGGCGGTGGGCAACACCAGGTAGTAGCGCCACGGCAGCCCGAACACGAAGGCGTCACGCTGCCCGGCCGAGCCGAGCAGCAGGGTCGGTGGCCTGCGCACGCCCGCCTCCTGGCTGAGCTCGCTGATGCGGGCCATCGCGCCGGAGAGCCGCTCGCCCGCGGCGCGCAGCCTGGCCCGGCGCCGCACGATCGGCGGAATCACCAGCAGCACAAGCAATCCCATGGCCCCGATGGTCACGGCGCCGGCGAAGCTGAACCCGGCACGGATCCGTTCGGCCGGTGCGAGGCACGCCACCTGCTGCGGGAACTCCTCCGCGGTCGGGCGGAAGCACGCCTTGGCCGCGGCCGCCCACTCCCGCCCGCGCACTCCATTGTGGACGAGCACGCCGGCGAGCAGGCCCACGCTCAGCAGCGCCCCGATGAGCAGCAGGAACCGCCCCGTCGTCGGCGACGGGTGCGCCAAAACGTTGGGCCGAAGGCCCACATGGGCATCGGGCCGCAGGCCGCCCTCGGCGACGCTTTGGCGCAGCCCCCCACCGTTCACGATGTTGTCGCGATCGCACCCACGAACGAGTCGGCCAGCAGCGCCGCCTGATTGTCCGGAACGCCGAGCGAACGCGCGCGGTCGAGCGCCACCTGACGCACATGACGCGCCTGGTCGGGCGTGAGCACGATGTCGGATCGCTTGCGCCCGAAGCGGCGCAGGATGCCGGCCACCGCCCAGTCGGACAGCGCCTGCACCACGGCCGAACCCACGGCAAGCGCGACAGGCGTCAGCATCGCGAGCTCAAGCCCGAACCCGACCGCGGAATCCTTGTTGGCCGCGGTGAGCGCGGCCTGCGGGTCGGCGAAGAACTCCTGTGCGGTCTCGTCGAACACCACCAGCTCCTCGGGCGCGGCGCGCTCGAGGGCAAACTCCGTCAGCGAGGCGATGAGCGCCCTGTCATCTTCCACGGGCCATATTGTGCACCCTCCGTATGACACATTCGACTGTCGTATCAGCGACCTTGGAAATTGGTCTTTCGCTTTTCCACAAAGGCGTTCATGCCCTCGATCCGGTCATCCGTGGCAAACAGGGCGGCAAACAGCTGCGACTCCCAGGCCAGGCCGCCCGCCAGGTCGCGGTCGAGCCCGCCATCGATGGCCACCTTCGCGGCGCGCAGGGCCTGCGCCGGGCCGTCCACGTAGGGCGTGACCATCGCCAGCGCCTCGTCGAACACCTTGTCCGCCGGGACCACCCGGTCGGCCAGACCGATCGCCAGCGCCTCGCTCGCGTCGACCATGCGGCCGGAGAAAACGATGTCCTTCGCTCGCGCCGGGCCGACCAGGCGGGACAACCGTTGCGTGCCACCGGCTCCCGGGATGACGCCCAGCTTGATCTCGGGCTGGCCGAGCTTGGCGTCCTCGGCCACCACCCGCCAGTCGCAGGCCAGCGCCAGCTCGCAGCCGCCGCCCAGCGCGTATCCGGTGATCGCGGCGACCACCGGCTTCGGGATGCGCGCCACCGCGTCGAACGCGCTCGACAGCGCGCCCGCCCGCGCCGCCATGTCCACATAGGACATCTCGGCCATCTCCTTGATGTCCGCACCGGCCGCGAACACCTTCGGCCCGCCGTACACCACGACCGCCCTGATCTCGTCGGATCCGGCGCACGCCGTCGCGGCCGCCCGCAGCTCCTCCTGCACCTGCGCGTTAAGCGCGTTCATGGGCGGGCGCTCCAGCCGGATGACGCCGATCCCTGCGACGGGAGTTTCCAGGCTCACAAAGCTGCTCACAAAGTCCATGCGCTGACTTTACTTTCTTATTTACCTCGGTCCGCGATACTCGTCCGCCGTTGCTCCCGCGGAGGCCCGGTCGCGCCCTGGGGGCGCTTCCTGCGAGGTCCGTGGGTGGTTTTGCGCGAGGTGGGGGCGGTTTCCTGACGAT
>JBIOYB010000684.1:0-44455 GCA_044869915.1 Allorhizocola sp. | reverse complement strand
AAGCCGGCGACCCACACGTAATCCCGCAACCACCCCCACTACAAATCCGGCTGCTTGACCTACTCAACGTCGATCCACTCCAACTGACGTGACCCACCCACGCTCATGTGCGGAACACGGGGCTAGCCGCCGCCCGTTCGGCCAGGCGGTCGGCCTCCGCGGGCGCGCCGGCCTCGCGGTACAGGCCGATCGCCAGCCTCCAGTGCCGCGCGGCGGCCGGATCGCCGGTCAGGTCCGCCAGATCCCCGAGGTTGCGGTGCAGGCTCGCCTCCTCGTAGGCGTTGGGAAGCGTCCCGCGCAGCCCGGCGCTCGCCTCCAGGCGCAGGCGTGCCGTCTGGTGATGTCCCAGGCGCAGGTGGGCCTCGCCGAGACGGTTGAGGATCCTCGCCTCGCCATGTTGGTGGGCGATCGACCGGCTCACGACGAGGGCCTGGCCCAGGAAGCCCGCGGCGGACGCGGCGTCGCCGCGGGCGAGCTGGGTCAGGCCGATGTTGTCCAGCGCGTCCATCTCCTGCCGGCGATCCCCGACGGCGAGGCTGATCGCCAGCGCGTCCTGGAAGCAGCGCAGCGCCTCGTCGTGTTGCGCCTGCCGCAGGTGGGCCTCGCCGAGGCTGTCGAGCACCCCGGCCTCCAACCGCCTGTGCCCGAGAGCACGGCTGCCCGCCAGCGCCCGGTGCAAGGGCGGGAAGCTGAGATCCGGCCGGTCCATCCGGATGTAAACGTAGCCGAGATTGCGTTCGGCGACGGCGACACCGAACTCGTGGCCGCAGTTGCCATGCAATTTCAGCGACATATAGTACGCCTCAAGGGCCTGGTCAAACAGGCGCATCTCCACGTTGGCGCCCCCGATGTTGTTGTACACGTAGGCCATCCTGCGCTCGTCGCCGAGCGCCCGCAGCAGCTCCAGCGCTCGCAAATGGCTGTCCAGCGCGAGTTTGAGCTGGTGTGTCGCGCGATAGGCCACGCCGAGCGCGCGATGCATCTCCGCCTCGACCGCGCAATCGCCGAGCAGCCGGGCGGCGCGCACGGCGAGCCGGCACATGTCCACCCGCTGCGACCAGTGACCGTGCGCGTCGTACAGGCTCGTCAACAGGTACACCAGTTGGCATGCCGCGGCGGGCTGGCCTTGTTCGCCCGCGAACCGCACGACCGGCAGGAGATTGTCGCGTTCGGACTCCAGAAAGGACAGTGCGGCCTCGCGCGTGGGGTCGAACGGCACGGCCGGTGCGGGATGGCGCAACACCGGTGCGATCCGGTCCAGGCCCGGGTCGAGGAGGCGGTTGGCGGCGTGCGCGGCGGCCAGGTACCAGTCGAGAAGTCTTTGCGCCGCTTCCGCTCGGACGCCTTCGGGCTCATCGGCCACGGCCCGGCCGCCGGCGAACAGCCGCACCAGATCGTGCAGCCGGTATCGCCCCGGCTCCGGCTGCGTGATCAGGTGCCCATCGGCGAGCTCGGCCAGCGCCGCCTGCTGTGCCTCCAGCGGCGTGCCCGCCAGGGCGGCCGCCAGGTGGGCGCTAATCCACGGCCCGGGATGCAGGCCCAGCAGGCGGAACAGGCGCCTGGCCGCGGGCCGTAGCGCCCGGTACGCGCTGGTGAACACGGCCTCCACGCTCTGCGCGCCGTCCTCGACGCCCAGCTGCGCGAGCCGGTCGCCGCTGGACAACTCGCCGGCGAAGGCGCCGATGCTCTGCTTGGGTTGCATGGCGAGCTTAGCCCCGGCGATGCGCAACGCCAGCGGCAACCGTCCACACAGGACGGCCAGCCGGGCGGCGGCCTCGGGCTCGCGCGCCAACCGGGCGGCGCCCAGCATCCTTTCCAGCAGGCCGACGGCCTCGTGATCGGTGAGCACATCGAGCACCACTGGGTGCACCTCGGCGTGGGTCATGAGCGCGCCCAGGTTCTTGCGGCTGGTCTCCAGGAGCACGCTTCCCGCGTCGTTCGGGATCGCCGGGATGACCTGGCCGGTAGCCCCGGCGTTGTCGAGCACGACGAGCATTCGCTTGCCCGCCAACAGGGAGCGGTACAGACCCACGCGCTCGCCGAGCTCGTTGGGCACCCGTTCGTCCGGGATCCCCAGGCACCGCAGCAGCACCGCCACGATCTCCGCGGGCGCCAACGCGGAGGCGCCGTCGTGCCCGCGGACATCGACGAACAGCTGCCCGTCGGGGAACCGGCCGGCGATCCGGTGCGCGAGCTCGACCGCGAGCGAGGTCTTGCCGATCCCACCCTGGCCGCGGATCAGCACGATCGGCGGCTGCGCGCCGCCCGCCCCGAGCAGGCCCTCCAACATTTCCAGCTCGCCTGTGCGCCCGGTGAAGTAGCCCACGCGGGCCGGCAGCTGCGCCGGGCTGGGCAGGGTGAGGGCCGCGGGGGCGAGCCGTCCCGCGACGCTGCCGGGCGCGCGCAGGTCGGTGGCCGCGACACCGCGCAGCACCGCGGTGTGCAGCTCGGCGAGCTCGGGGGAGGGATCGACGCCCAGCTCGTCGGCCAGGCGGGCGCGCAGCCGCTGGAACGCGTCCAGCGCCTCGGCGACCCGGCCGTATCCGCACAGCGCGATCATGTGCAGGCCCACCGGCCGCTCCCGGGTCGCGTCGGCGGTCAGCAGCCGTTCGAGCTCGACGAGCGCGTCACCGTATCGTCCAAGGCAGAGCAGGGCCTCGCAGCGGTCCTCGATCGCCACCTGGCGCAGCTCCTCCAGGCGGTTGGCCTGGGCGGCGGTCCAGCCGGTCGGCTCCGCGTCGGCCAGCGCCCCGCCGCGCCAGAGGCTCAGCGCCTTGCCCAGCACCTCGGCGGCCGCGTCGGCCTGCCCGGCGGTCAGGCTGGTCCGTCCGGCCTGGGCGTCCTGCTCGAACCGCCAGGCGTCCACAATGGATGGTTCGGCGGCGAGCAGGTAGCCCGGATCGTGCGTCTGCAACACCCCGCCAAGGCCGCAGGCGTCCAACCCCGGACGCAGGCGTGCCACGTGGCTGTGCAGCGACCGGACCGCGGTCCGCGGCGGGCGCTCCCCATACAGCGCCTCGACCAGCCGCCAGGTCGGCACCACCGCGCCCGGATGCAACGCCAGCGCGGCCACCAGCGCGCGCCGCCGGCTGCTGGTCAGTGCCAACCGTCCGCCCGGCCCCACCACCTCCACGCAGCCCAGGATGTTGAACTCGCCACCCGTCGCCATCGAACCGCCCTCGGCCATTGCCGAATACGCTAGGTCTCGATGGCTCGCTGTCTCCAGATGTGCCCAGTACTTGACAGATCAACGTCATCCGGCCAGACGGTCGCGCTGAAACACTCTGCGCCATGAGCTGACGGTCGTGGTCGCGCCGAGCCGGCGGCGCAGGGTGCGCGAGATGCGCTCCACCACGACGATGACGAGCAGCACCGTGATGATGAGCGTCGCCAGCTCCTCGTAGCGGAACAGCTTGAGCGCGATGGACACCGCCTGCCCGATGCCGCCCGCGCCGACGAAGCCCACGACGACGGAGACGCGAATGTTGCACTCCCATTGGTACAGCAGCTGCGAAACGATGTTGGCCCGCGCCTGCGGCAGGATGCTCCACACCGCCACCGCGAGCCGGGAGGCCCCGGTCAGGCGCATCGCCTCGACCGGTGCCGGGTCGACGGCCTCCAGCTGTTCGGAGCACAGCTTGGCCAGCAGGCCCGCGCCGTGCAGGCCGATGGCGTAGACGCCCGCGGCCGGCCCCAGGCCGACGGTCGCCACGAACAGCAGCGCCCACAGCAGATCCGGTACGCCGCGCAGGCCCGTCGCCGCGAGCCGGGCGGGCGCGGAAAGCCAGACGGGCGCGCCGGTGTTGCCCGCCATCAGCACGGCCAGCGGCAGCCCGATGAGCGCGGCGAACACGAGCGCGGCGATCGAGATCTGGATCGTCTCGACCACGGCCGCGCCCACCCGGGCCAGCAGCTCGCCGTCCAGGTCCGGCGGCCACAGCCCGGCGAGCAGGCGCAGCGCGCCCTCGCGCCCGGCGATCAGTGAGTCGAGCCCGACGCCTGCTGCGACAGCCCTTCGCGGGCGACCCACGGGTATCCCATCACCTCACGGGTTTCGAGCACCTTCAACCCGCCCGCCGGGACGGTGCCCTGCTTCTCCAGCCGATGCAGGATGCGCAGCTCGAGCCCGGCCGCGTCGACGCTGCCCTTGAGCACGGCCTGGGCGGCGGCGTCGTGCCCGCCCGTGAACGTGACCGACTTCAGCGGCGGGCACTTGGTGAGGTCGACGCTGTCGCACTTGCAGCCGGCGTCGGTGAGCATGATGCGCGGATACAGGCTGCCGGAGGTGGAGGCGATGTCGCCGAACGCGAACGACGCACCGGCCGCCACCACATCCTTGGTCGAGGTGAAGGCGGACTCCTTGCGCACGACGATGGCCGACAGATACTTCGCCGTGCCGGTCTCGAGCTCGACCTCCGTGATCATCGGGGTCACACCGGGGGCCTGCGCCTTGGCCTGCGCGTAGGTCAGCCCACCCAGGTAGGCAATGTCGATCTTCTTGGCCACCAGAGCGGTGACCACGCCCGCGTAGTCGGTGGCGACGAACAGGTCCACCTGGACGCCGAGCTTGCCGGCGAGATAGGCGCGCAGCGGCTCGTATTGGGCGCGCTGCTTCTCCGGCGAGATGTTGGGGATGATGCCCAGGTGCAGCGTGGCGGGCAAACCGTTGGCGGTCGCGGCGGGCTCGGCCGACCCGCATCCGCCCATCCCGATCGCGGACAGCAAACCGTTGCGGCGACGAATACATTCAGCCTCACCCATGAACCGCAAGGCCGCTATCTGATCTCCGCAAACGCCGGACGTTACGCCAGGTAGGACTCGCGGCGGCGAGCCGCGACGCCGGGAAGGCTTGGGCCGATTAACCTGGGCAGCGTGCGAAGGGGGCGCATTTCGGATCTGGCCGTCGTGCTGTGCTACATGTTGGGCGCGGTCTATCTGGCCGCACCGCTGCTGCGCCACGGGGGCCACTCACAGCTCGTGCTCGGCGGCATGGACCAGATCCAGGAGGAGTGGTTTCTGGCGCACGCGGCCCATGCCATCACGGAGCTGAAAAACCCTCTGTTCTCGACGATCGGCAACTCGCCGCTGGGCATCAACATGATGGCCAACGCCTCGGTGCTCGGGCTGGCCGTGCCGCTGCTGCCGCTCACGCTGCTGGCAGGCGCCGACTTCGCGTTTGTCATCGCGCTCGCGCTCGGCCCGGCGGCCACCGCGATCGCTTGGTACTGGCTGCTTTCACGCCACGTCGTGCCGGCGCATCGCGTGGCGGCGGTGCTGGGCGGTGCCTTCTGCGGGTTCGCGCCGGCGATGGTCTCGCACGCCAACGGAGGCCACCTCAACTGGGTGTCGCAGTTCCTGATCCCGATCATCGTGTGGTGGGTGATCCGGCTGTGCTCAGCGGGCCGGCCGATCCGCGACGGTGCCGTGCTCGGGGTGCTCGTCGCCGCGCAGTGTTTCATCGGCGAGGAGCCGCTGCTCGTGGCGGCGCTGGGCCTGACCGTGTTTGTGTTGGCCTACTGCGCCTTCCGGCCGGGCGCGATCCGGGACCGGTGGCGCCCCTTCCTGGGCGGGATGGGGGTGGCCGGCGTGGTCGGTGGCGCGCTTTTGGCGTACCCCCTCATGTTTCAATTCTTCGGACCGCAAAGCTATCGGGGCATCGCCGGTGTCGCGGCGCAGGGCAATGATCTGGCCGCGCTGGCCGCCCTGCCCGGTCAGTCGCTGGGCGGGCACCGGCCGATGCCGGCGTGGCTGGCGGTCAACCCGTCCGAGGAAAACGCGTTTTTCGGCTGGACGCTGCTGATCGTCACGTGTGCGGTGGTCGTGTGGGTGTGGCGCGAATCGGTGGTCGCCCGGGCGTGCTTCGTGACGGCGGTGATCGCGCTCGCCGCCTCGCTCGGCCCGAGCGTGCGGGTGTCCGGAGTGGACACCGGCATCCCCACGCTCTGGACGCCGCTGGCCGGCCTGCACCTGTTCGACTCGATGCTGCCCACCCGGCTGGCGATGATCGCCATCCCGGCCATCGCCGTGCTCCTCGCCCTCGGGCTCGCGAAGGCCTCCGGAGCGCACCGTTTGTGGGTGGTGGCGATCGCGGCGGCCGCGCTGCTCCCGCTCGTGCCGCGGCCCCTGCCGGTGGCCGACCGCCCCGACGTGCCCGCGTTTTTCGCGCAGGGGATTTGGCGCGAATACGTCGGGCCGGGGCGGGCCATCGTGTCGGCGCTGCCGCACGACAACAACTTTGGCGAGCCGATGCGCTGGCAGATCGCGGCCGGGATGGGCTATCGCAACGTGGCGGGCTACTTCGTGGGCCCGGTCGACTCCACCAAAACGGGCTGGTATGCGCCCAAGCCGCGCCCGATGACACAGCTCTTGCGGGCCGTGCTCGACAGCGGGCAACCCGTTGTCACCAGTGAACCGGCCGCCAAGCAGCTGCTGATCGACGACCTGCATTTCTGGCGGGCCGACGTCATCGTGCTGCCGAAGGCGCACGAACCGTTGCGTGCCACCATCGACGCTCTCGCGGGGCCGGGCCGCTTCGTCGGCGGCGTCTATGTCTGGGACGTGCGCGCGCTGAGCGGGGCCAGCCCTAGGGCCTGACCGGCACTCGCTGCCCGAAATGGGTAGGATGTTCGCCATGGCCGACAAGCCGCGGGTCGTCTTTGCCGCAGATGACGAAAACGAGTGCGTGCGGGCCGTGCGGGGTTACCTGGGCGAGCAGACCTCCTTGACTCTGCTGGATTCGCTGCCCTGGCCGACGCTCGCTCACACGGCGGCGCAACGGGTGGCCTCCGGCGAGGCCGACTTCGGCGTGCTCATGTGCTGGACGGGCACCGGCACCGCGATCGCGGCAAACAAGGTGAAGGGCGTCCGGGCGGCGCAGGCGTCCGAGCCCTGGATCGCCAAGGGCGCGCGCCTGTGGAACGATGCGAATGTTTTGACGATGAGCCTCAAGCGCACCGCTGCCGATGTCGCCGTGGAGTGCGTGGCGGAGTTCCTCCGGACGACCGCATACGACCCCGACGAAGCCGAAAACGTGCGTCTGCTGGCGAGCTTCGACGACTGATTCGGGGCGTTTCCCGCGCGGGCAACGGCCCTCGCGCGCAGGCATATCGGCCGGTTCGCACCGTGGATGCGAACATCCGGCCCGCCCAGCGCCGCCGGCAGGGTCGAGCCGGCCCCGGTGGTGGAGCCCGACATCCGGGTCGGGACCCCCGACGGCCGCGCCCGTCGCGCGCGACCCACCGAGCGTGCCGGCCACGATGCCGGGGATCGCGGCCGATCGCTCCGCGCGATGTTCTACAACACCAAGTATCACCGGTATGCGACGCGTAGCTCCTTGACCCCGTTGAGCCAGCCCGAGCGCAGCCGGCGCGGCTCCTCCAGCCGGCGGATGTTGGGCATGTGGTCGGCGATCGCGTTGAAGATGAGGTCGATTTGTAGCCGGGCGAGGTTGGCGCCCAGGCAGTAGTGTGCGCCGCTGCCACCGAATCCCAGGTGCGGGTTGGGACTGCGCATGATGTCGAACCGCTCCGGCTGCTCGAACACGTCTTCGTCGAAGTTGGCCGACCGGTAGAACAGGCCCAGCCGCTGGCCTGCCTTGATCTCGACCCCGCCGAGCTCGGTGTCGGCCTTGGCGGTGCGCTGGAACACGGTCACGGGCGTGGCCCAACGCACGATCTCGTCGGGCGCGGTGCGTGCGCGGGTCTGCTTGTACAGCTCCCACTGCTCCGGATGGTCCATGAACGCGAGCATCCCGTGGGTGATGGAGTTGCGCGTGGTCTCGTTGCCGGCGACCGCGAGGATGATGACGAAGAAGCCGAACTCATCCGGGCTCAAGTGTTCACCATCGATGGAAGCCGTGACCAGTTTGGTGGCGATGTCGTCCATGGGGCACTGCTTGCGCTCCTCGGCCATGTTCATCCCGTAGGCGAGCATCTCCATCGCCGAGTTCATCGGGTCGATCTCGAATTCGGGGTCGTCATAGCCGATCATCTCGTTGGACCAGTTGAAGATCTTGTGCCGGTCCTCCTGCGGGACGCCGATCAGCTCGGCGATGGCCTGCAGCGGCAGCTCGCACGCCACCTCGGTGACGAATTCGCCGTTGCCCTCGGCGATGGCGGACTGCACGATCTTTTCGGCGCGCTTGGACAGCGCCTCGCGCAGGCTGTTGATGGCCCGCGGGGTGAAGCCGCGCGAGACGATCGCCCGTAGCTTGGTGTGGTGCGGCGGGTCGATGTTCAGCAACACGTATCGCTGAAGATCGATGCGCTCGCGGGTGATGTCGGGCTGATGCCTGATCAGCGCGGTGTTCTCCCACGTCGAGTAGATGTCGCTGTTGCGCGACACCTCCATGACGTCGGCGTGCCGCGTCACTGCCCAGAAGCCCTCGTCGTCGAAGCCCGACTCCGGCTGCGTGTTCCACCAGATCGGCGCGCTTCGGCGCAACTCGGCGAACTCTTCCGTCGGTACCCGCTGCTCATAGAGAGCGGGATCGGTCAGGTCAAAACCCTGCGGGATCACGGCGTCCTCCCTGAGAACATGTTCTAAAAGATTGGAGCACACCTCGCCCCCCACGTAAACACCCTGCCATTTGCTGCAAGTGATAACACGTTCTAAAATCCGATCGTGGGAAACCCCGTGATCGTCGATGCCGCCAGGACGCCCATCGGCAAGCGCGACGGCTGGCTGTCGCACCTGCACGCGGCCGAAATCCTTGGCGTGGTGCTCAAAGCGTTATCGGAAAAGGCCGGCGATGTGCAACAGGTCTACGGCGGTTGCGTCACGCAGGCCGGCGAGCAGTCCAACAACATCACGCGCACCGCGTGGCTGCACGCGGGGCTGCCCTACCAGACCGGCTGCATGACCCTCGACACCCAGTGCGGCTCGGCGCAGCAGGCCACCCATCTGATCGCGGCCCAGATCGCGGCCGGCACGATCGACGCCGGCATCTCGTGCGGCGTGGAGGCGATGAGCCGGGTCAAGTTGCGCGCCAACATCGGCGTCGACGCGGGGATGCCCCGGCCCGAATCGTGGAGCATCGATCTGCCCAACCAATACGTGGCCGCTGAGCGCATCGCCCAGCATCGCGGATTTTCCAGAGAAGACATCGATTTTTGGGGGTACCGGTCCCAGCGCGCCGCGTCGGCGGCCTGGACCGAGGGCCGGTTCGACCGCGAGGTGGTGCCGGTCGGCGACGTCAAACGGGACCAGGGCCTGCGCGACACCAGCCTCGAGGCGCTCGCCAAACTCAAGCCGATCCTCGAGGACGGCCTGCACACCGCCGGGACTTCATCGCAAATCTCCGACGGCGCGGCGGCCGTCCTGCTCATGGACGCCGACCACGCGCGGGCCTTGGGCCTCAAGCCCCGCGCCCGCATCATCGCCCAGACACTGATCGGCGCCGAGCCCTACTACCATCTCGACGGCCCGGTGCAGGCGACCGAGGCGGTCCTCGCCCGCGCGCGCATGAAAATCGACGACATCGACCTGTTCGAGGTGAACGAGGCGTTCGCCAGCGTGGTGCTGTCGTGGATGCGCGTGCACGAGCCCGACCCCGAGCGGGTCAACGTCAACGGCGGCGCGATCGCGCTCGGGCACCCGGTCGGCAGCACCGGCGCGCGGCTCATCACGACCGCCCTGCACGAGCTCGAGCGCCGGGACGCGAGCACCGCGCTGATCAGCATGTGCGCCGGCGGCGCCCTCTCCACGGGCACCATCATCGAACGCCTCTGAGGTCCACAGTAGGACAGTCGGGTTCGTCCGGCCTTGTTCGGCACCGTGTGCTCAAACAGCAACGGGATCGGTTGCAGCGGCAAGTGGTGACCACGGCCTGACACCCACCTCATGTGCCACTCACTTTCCCAGTGGGTGGCACGCCCCTATGCGGCGTAGCCGGTCATCAGGTCGATCTGGCCCTGGCGCGACTTCTCCACCCGCCCGGCGAGCTCCACCGCTAGCGCGTTGCTGCCGGCCCGGATCTCGAACCTCGCCAGTTCGAGAGCGCGCTGCTGGTACCCAATGAAAAGATTGAGAAAAACCCGGTCGAAGTCCGCGTCCGAGGCGTCTTTGAGCGCATTGATCTGTGTGTCGTAGGAGGGTGCCAGCCCGCCGTGGTGCGCGTGAGCGTCCGGATTGGAGTCCACCGCGATCGGCTGGTTCCACAGCTTCAGCCAGTCGGACATGGCCCGGGTCTCGTCGGCTTGCGTCTTGGACACGGCCTGCGCCAGATCCTTGAGGTCCGGGCGTTTCGCCCGCGCCTTGGCCACCTCGAGCATCTGTTCGGCGGGGCCGTGATGGGCGATCAGCATCTGCAGAAACATCACGTCGCTGGGGTTGAACTGGCTCGATGTCGCCATCGGGGCGGGCCCTTGCGGCGCGGGGGCGGTGCCGCAGGCGGCGAGCGGCAGCACTACGAGCAGGATCCAGGCCCGCCGGGGAAATCGCTTCATGGGTCAGACCTCCGGGTGGGCCCGCGGCGTGGACGGCCGCGGGCCCTGGGTGTGTTGCTAGATGCGCTGCCAGAGCGCGGGGGTGTTCGGGGGTTCCCACCCCGGCAGCGAGGTGTGCGCCTGAATGCAGCGGTAGCTCAGGCCGTTGTAGGTCACCGTGTTGCCCACCGCGTAGGCGGTGTTGGGCTGCCACGTCCCGCCGGGTTGGCTGGTCGGGCTGGGCGTGGGCGTCGGCGGCCGGGTCGGCGAGGCGGTCGGGCTGGGCGTCGGGTTGGGCCCGCCGGGCCCGACTTGCAGGTCGACGCAGGCGTAGAACGCCATCGCGGTGTCGTAGACGTTCCACCGGGCGAGGACCTTGATCCGGCCGGTGCGGCCGCCGAGGTTCACGCTGTGTGACAGGTTTTCCGGTGGTTGTGCGCCGTTGTCGACGATGTTGGCGATGCGCGTGCTCCCGACGAAGTACTCCCAGTTGCTGGTGCGGTGCCGTGCGGTCAGCCGCCACGTGAACGTGACGTTGTTGCCGACCGACGTGGTGGGCCAGCCCTTGCTCTCGTCGTTGAGCACGGCGAACCGGCTGCCACTGCCGTTACACTGCATCGAACCCTTGGGCGCCTCGACGCTCTGCGGCTCATAGATGATGTCGCCGCAGTTGGCCACCCGGCCCTTGGCGCACATGTCCTGACGGCTCGGCGGTGAGGTGATCCAGCCGTGGGCCTGTGCCGGTGAGACCGCCACGAACAGCGAGCCCAGGATGGCGCCCGCCGTCAAGAGCGGCAAGGTGATCCGTCTTCGCATAAGCAGCTCCTTGCTTCGTTGCGCGGATACGACCTCCTAGCGTTTTCTGGAAACAGTAAATTAAACATACAGTTTCGTAAATACTACTAACTAAAATTTTCCTCAAGTTATTGATCAGCGCCGGAACTGGAACCAGTTGACGTTGACGAAATCCGCCGGCTGGCCGCTGGTGAAGGTGAGATAGACGGTGTGCGTACCGGTCACCGCGCCCACGTTGCCGGGCACGCTGCGCCAGCTCTGCCAGCCGCCGGTGTTGGCCACCGCAAAGCTCCCGATGGGCGTTGCGGTAGGACTGTCGATGCGCACCTCGATCAGGCCGCTGACCCCGCCGCCGGCGCCGGACGCGACCCGTGCGACGAAGTCGATCGGGCCGGGCGAACCGAAGTTCACGTTGTCGAAGCGCGCCCAATCACCATTGGCGAGATGGCTGATGTTCTGCCCGCCTCCGGTGTCGGTTGTGGCCTCGACGCCGACGCCGTTGTTCGCGTTGAACGACTCGGCCTGGATGATCGCGTAGGCGTCGCGGCCCCCGCCCGTCGGTGGTGGGCTCGAGGTCGGCGGGTTGGTCTGGCCACCGCCACTGCTCCACACGGCGACGTAGTCCACGAGCATCGCCCGGCCGGAAACCGTTGCGGCCGTGGGTGTCCCGAAGCCGGCGAGGGCGTTGGGGAAGGCGCCGCCCATGGCCACATTGAGCAGGATGAAGTAGCCCGCGTGGCTCGTCATGCTGTTCCAAGTGCCCGCGTCCATCTGGGACTGGCTCACGCTGTGGAACTGCTGACCGTCCACATACCACCGGAGCTGGTTGGGGTTGACGCTGCGGTCCCACTCGAAACGATAGGTGTGAAAGGCGCTCTGGCACGAGCTGCCCGGGCACGCGCGGTTGGCGCCGATGCCGGTGGTCTCGTTGCACGGGCCGCCCGGGTTGACGCCGCAGTGCAGCACGCCCCACACCGCGTTGATGCCGTTGACGTTTTCCATGATGTCGAACTCGCCGATCGCCGGCCAGTTCCAGTAGTTGCCGCGATAAGGCGCGCCCAGTGCCCAGAACGCGGGCCAGTAGCCGAGCGCGGCCGAGCCGGTGACGTTGGGCATCTGGATGCGGCCCTCGATGCGCAGGATCCCGCCGGCCGGTGCCTTGAAGTCGGCCCGCCGGGTCTCGATGCGCGCCGATGTCCAGTTGCCCGCGCCGTCGCGCAGCGGGGTGATGCGCAGGTTGCCGCCGCCGTCGAGGCTCAGGTTGGAGGTGCTGCTCGTGTGGTTCTGGATCTCGCCGGTGCCCCAGTTGCCCGGCCCGCCGGGGTAGGCGTGCCCGAGATCGATCTGCCAGTTGGCCGACGACGGCAGGGAGCCGGCGCCGCCGTTGAAGTCGTCGCTCCACACCAGGCTCCAGCCCGGCGGTGTGGGCGGCACGGCCGCCTGCGCGTTGATCGTCACGGTGGCGACCACCGCGGCGGTGGTGACCGCGGACAGGGCCGCGATCAGTGCTCGCTTTCTTGACATGACTTCCTCTCCTGAAAGTACGGGCGTTACTTGCGAGAGAGCGCTCTCTCAAGGGACAGTTTGACCGCAGTGGATGCCTGTGTCCAGCCTCCGCTTCCTTTACGCTGTGGCGGTGCACCCCTCGACACCTGAGCCGCGAGGCTTGATCGGCAACACGGTGATCGGCTATGAGCGGCCTGGGTGGCCCGCTCGGATTCCTGCTGGGCCTTGTGGTCCTGGCGGTGGTGGCGGTGTCGGCGGCGCGCGACCACGGCGGTAAGGGCGGCACAGCCGGACCCGGTCTTCTACATCGGCAAAAAGCCCGAATACTGGCGGCAGGTCCTGTGGCACTGCGACCGCGCAGACTGCGCCCAGCCGCGCCGTATCCCGCTCGACATCTTCCAGGGCCCGCCACGGCCGGTCATGCTGGCGGTTGCCCCGGACGGCCGGGTGCTCCTCGTCCGGGAGGATCGCGTCGCCCTGTTGCCGCCGCCGGCCTAGATCGGCCGCCCGCGGCGGGTCACCCGGATGGTCGACTTAGGGTAGCGGGTCACAGTGTGTTCCATTGCCGTAACACGGCAGAAATCGATGGTAGCTAACGTCTGGCCCATGTCTTCCACACTGGTGGTGGATTTCGGCCGGCACGAAAACGCTGCCGCACTGATCACCGGTGAGGTGGTGCAGCAGATCGCGTGTCCGCAGCTGGACCACCAACACTTGCGCGCCGTCATCGCCTCGACCGCCGTGCCGATCGAGCGGCTGGTGCTGACCACGCCGACGGCTGCCGGGCCGTCGACGGTGGAACGGGCGATGCTGCTGCGCCTGGCCACCGACGCCGGATACCCGGACGTGGAGCTGGTCACCACGGCGATCGCGGCGGCCATGGACCCCCTGGTGCGGCCCGACCTGCCCGAGACGGCGCTGGTGCTCGTGTGCGACCTGGGCGTGGCGTGGTCGGCCTCGCTCGTGCGGCTCAGCGGGGCAAACGCGGCGCAGCTGTCGGAGGAGGTCGCGAGCGTCAACCTGACCCGCTCCGGCCTGGACACCCTCACCGAATCGGCCCTGCGCTGGCTCGTCGCCAGCTGCCGCGCCGTGGTGGCGCGGGCGGGCTACACGCTCAGCGAGGTGTCGGGGCTCGTGCTGGTGGGAGGGGGAGCGCGCCTGCCTATGGCCGCGCACATCCTCGACAGCGAGCTGGGGCAGCGGATCTTCCGGCCGCGCGACCCTGAGTACGCGGTGATCCGGGGCGCGGCGCGATGGGCGGACCAGCGCGGCATCAAGGCCTCGCCCGCCACCTGGCGCATCGAGCCGCTGTGCTGGGAGATCACCGAGGCGGCGCGGCTGCTGCGCTGGCTCGTGCCGCCCGGGCACGCGTTCGAGCAGGGCATGCGCCTGGCGCAGATCCGCACGCTCGACGACCGGGTCTACGACCTGCACGCGGCCCGCGACGGCATCATGGTGGAGCATCGCCTCCTGCCGGGGGCATACGTCAACTCCGGCGAGATCCTGGCGCTGTCCCGCTCGGCGCAGCTGATCGCGGGCGACCGCCCGGTGAAGCGCCTGGAGCTGAAGGTCAGCGGGGATTGGATGCTCGCGCCCGACCGGCAGCACATCGTCGAGGCCGCCGACACCGGCGCCTACGTGCGCATGCGCGCCCTAGACACGGGCGCGGTCGTGCACGAGGTGCGCCCGCACGATCGGCCCGAGCACGGGCGCGTGTTCGTCCACCCGAGCGGGCGGATGGCCCTCGTGTCGTGGGACGAGGGCGGGCGGTTCTCGGTGCGCGACATCGCCTCCGGGCAGCTGGTCAGCCGGTTCCAGGCGGCGGCGCGCCCGCTTTCCGTGCTGGTGGACGAAAGCCAGTGGCGCTTGGTGTCCGAAGTGGACCGTCAGGTGAGCGTGGGGCGATACCGGCGCGATGTGGCCATGATGTGGGACCTGGACACGGGCGACGTCGTCGAGCAGATGGTCGGCGACGACCTGCACAAGCGGTTCACCGGATACTTCGACCGCAGCCTGCGGCACGGCTTCTCCGACGAGCCCCGCAGCCCCGACGGCCGCCTGCGCGCCGGCTGCACCCAGCTCGACGGCCACGCCGCGGTGTGGCTGCACCGGTCCGACACCGACGAGGAGGTGTTCCGCGCCGAGCTGACCACGACTCGCGGGGTCCGGTCGGCCTTCAGCGCCGACGGGCACTACCTCATGAGCAACTGGCGTTCGGCCGAGGAGTCGTGTTTGGACGTCTGGAAGATCTGAGCGGCGGATACCACACCGGCGTCACCGCCGAAGCCGCGCTGAGCAGAAGCATCGTGGGCGGCAACCCCATCACACCGGTGGCACGCTCGCGGCGACGGGCCCGGCGCCCAGTTGCACCACGGCCACGGTCGGCAGCGCGACCGCCGTGACGTTGGTGCCCAGTGCGCTGATGCCTGCGCCGCGAGCAAGAGGCGTAGGTCACGGTCTATGCGCCTATGGTACGGCGAGGAAATGATCCATGATGCGCTCGGCATTGGCGGCGACGGTGAGCGCCGGGTTGGCCAGGCAGGTGGAGCCGGGCAGCACGGAGCCGTCGAGGCAGTAGAGGTTGGGGTAGTCCAGCGACTGTCCACTGTGGTCGGTGGATTGGCCCATCACCATGCCGCCCAAGGGGTGCCACGTGTGGCTCGCGCCGAGACCGGCCGCGCGATCGTAGCTGGGCACTCCGCGCAGCAGGTTGCCCTGCTTGCCCTCGGCCTGCCACCACAGGCGTGTGGCGAGGTCACGGCCCGCCTTCTCGCCCGCGGTCTCCATCGGGCCATAGGGCCAGTAGACCTTGCCCGTGCCGCTGGCGGCGTCGTAGCGGATCTCGCCCCGCTCGGGTGTCACGCTGACGATGAGGTGCGCCGTGGAGTTTTTCATCCATGTGGGCACGGGCACGGCCTCGCCCGTGATGGCCGCCGGTGCGAACTTGTTGGCGTCATCGACGACCCGCGCGGTTTCCTTGCGCGCGTTGAGCCACGCGACGGCGAACGCCCCGTTGGTGCCGAACCCCTTGCCCACCTCGTCGCGCAGGCGCGGCAGCCAGCCGCGTGCCTTGGCGGTCACCAGCAGCGAGGTGGTGGCGACGGTGCCCGCGGCCAGGAAGAGGAAGTCGGCCGTGAGGGTCTCCCGCGTGGTCCTCACCGCGAACCGGCCCGACGCGTCGCGGATCTCGGTCACGGTGCCCACCGCCTCGGGCCGCCGTGTCATGCTCCGAGCGCGGGACCAGTTCATCTCGTCATAGAGCCCTGGCGGATACACCATGTCCCACTCCGACCGGCGCGGCTGCTCGAACCGCTCGTGGGCGTCCGGCCGGCCGTGCTCGAGCACGACGGTGTGGATCCCGGCCTGGGCGAGGCGAGACACGGCGACCGCACCGGCCGCTGCGGTGCCGACGACGATGGCGGTCTTGCCCGCGAGCGCGGCGTGCGCCCGCCCTTCGACAAAGGGCGCAAGTGCTGCCGCCGCGAGAAGGTTACGTCGCTTCATGATGTGCGCTACCTTTCGCTCGAAACGACCCACATGGAAAAGTATTGGGACCCGCCGCCGTAGGCGTGCCCGAGCGCGGTGCGCGCGCCCTCGACCTGGTGCTCGCCGGCGCGGCCCATCACCTGCATGGCGGCCTCGCCAAAGCGCAGGAGTCCTGACGCGCCAATGGGATTGGAGCACATGACCCCGCCGGACGGGTTGACCGGCAGACGCCCGCCGATCGCGGTCTCGCCCGCCTCGGTGAGCCGCCAGCCCTCGCCCGGCTCGGCGAAGCCCAGGTTTTCCAGCCACATCGGCTCGTACCAAGAAAAAGGCACATAGATTTCCGCGGCGTCGATCTGTTGGAGGGGGTTGGTGATGCCGGCCTGGCGCCACAGCGCCTCGGCGGCCTCACGCCCGGCGCGCGGGTTGACGTGGTCCTTGCCGGCGAACATGGTCGGCTCGGTGCGCATCGCGGTCGCCCGGATCCACGCTTTTTCCTTGGGGAGCGCGACATTTTCGCCGGCGATGATGACCGCGCAGGCGCCGTCCGACGACGGGCACGTCTCGTCGTAGCGCACCGGATCCCACAGCATGGGCGACGCCTGCACCGATTCGAGGGTGATGTCGGGCTGGCGAAGGTGTGCGTGCGGGTTCAGCGCGCCGTTGCGCCGGTCCTTCACCGCGACCAGCGCTCCAATGTGGACCGGCGCGCCCGATCGGCGGATGTAGGCGCGGATGTGCGGGGCGAAGTAGCCTCCGGCGCCCGCGCCCAGCGGCATCTCGAACGGCGGGCGGATCGACAGCGCCCACATGGCGTTGGACTCCGACTGCTTCTCGAACGCCACCGCCAACACTCGCGAATGGACACCCGCCTGGATCAGGCTCGAGGCCACGATCCCCGTCGCCCCGCCCACTGACCCGGCGGTGTGCACGCGCAGCAACGGCTTCCCCGCCGCGCCGATCGACTCGGCCAGGTAGAGCTCCGGCATCATCACGCCCTCGAACAGATCGGGCGCCTTGCCCAGCACGACCGCGTCGATGTCGGCCCAACCGACGGCGGCGTCGGCCATCGCGCGGTCGATCGCCTCCCGGCACAGCCCGGCCATCGACACATCGGCCCGCTTCGTCGCGTGGTGCGTCTGGCCCACGCCGATCACGGCGGCCTGCTGCTTCATCTGGCCTCCAAAGTGCACACCAAATTTTGTTGCAGCAGCGGGCCGCTCGTCGCGTGGGCGAGGACCCGGCCGGCCCGGCCGTCGTGGATGTGCTGCGCGGCGGTGCCGATGCGGGCCAGCCCGGCCGCGAACATCGGGTGGCCCTCGCGCAGCCCGTTGACCGTGACGCCGTCGCCGAGCCCCAACTCCTTCTTCAAGAGCTTTTCTTGATGGCGGTACGGGGCGTGCAGCTCGGCGATCTCCACACCCTCCGACACACCGGCGAAGCGCGCGGACGGCACCTCGAGCCAGTGGCGCAACTGCGCGTCGACGCGGTGCTCGATCCGGGTGATCCAGGCCGGGCGGTCGCACAGGTCGGCGGCGCGATCGTCAGCGGCGAGGACGACGGCCGCCGCGCCGTCGGCGAGCGGCACGCCGTCGAGCGGCCCGTCCTCCCACAGCCCGGCCTCGACGCCCATCCGGTGTTGCAGGCCCGCCAGGCTGTCCGGGTCGGGCCACAGCGGGCCGACCAGATACGGGTCGAGCTGCAGGGCCAGCACGCGCCGCAGATCGCCCGCGCTCGCCTTGCCGAACCCGTAGATGAGCGCCGTGTCCACCTCGCCGGTCAGGATCTTGAGCCACGCCTCGTACAGCGCCCACGCCGCGTCCATCTCCACGTGCGACTCGTTGATCGGCGGATAGGCGCCGATCGCGTCGACCGCGGACACGAACGAGAACGCCCGCCCGGCAAGATAGTCCGACGAGCCGGAGCACCAGAACCCGATGTCCGCCTTGGACAGCCCGGTCTTGCCGAGCACCTCGGCGAAGATGGGCACAAGCATTTCGACCCCGTTGCTGGTGCCCAGCGTCGCGAACGTGTGGGGCGATTCGGCGAAGCCGACGACCGCGACCTGTCTCATAGGTGCTCCGCGTAGGTCTCGTAGTCGGCGTCGGGTTCGCCGGTCGGCTCGAAGTGGTCGACGGTCTGCGGCGAGGTGGTCCACTGCTCGCGCGGCTTCCAGACGGCGCGCACCCGCATGCCCATGCGCACGTCCTCGGCCGGGCAGCCCAGGACCAGGTGCGAGAACGGGATGTCAGCGCCGTCGAGCAGCACGGCGGCGTGCACGTAGGGCGGCTTGGTGCGCTGCCCCGGGAACGGCACGTTGACGATGCAGAACGTGGTGATCGTGCCGGTGTCGGGCAGCTCCACTTCGTCGGTGGTCGGCACGCCGTCGGTGGGGCAGGCGCCGCGCGGCGGCACGTAAACCTTGCGGCATATGGGACAGCGCTGCCCGGTGATCCGGCCCTCGGCCAGGGCGCGAAGATAGCGGCTCTCCTCGGGCGAGGCCGTGTGCACGTAGCGCAGGTGAATGGGCGTGGTCACCATGGTCACCTGAGCCGGTTGGTCGGCGTCCAACTCGATGTAAGTCGAGTTGAGCGGCTCGAAGCACTCAATGTCGCGAATGGACCCGACGGGGGAGGGGGCCCAGCGAGCTTGCACGCGCATGCCCGTGTGGACGGCGTCGGGTGGGGCGTCGATGGCGTGCAGCATGGGCGTGTCGGCGCCGTCAAGGCGGATCAGCGCCCACGCGAACGGCGTCTCCAGCGGCTGGCCCGGCAGCGGGCTCGCCATCCACGACCACGATACGACCGTCCCGACGTCGGACACCTCCACGAGATCGAGGGCGGCCGTCGCGTCCAGCGAGGCGGGGTCGTATTCGAGCGGCGGCACATGCACCCGCCCCGCCGAGCGCGAGCCCAGGATGCGCCGCCCGGCGAGCCCGGTCATGAACGCGCTCAGCGTCGGCCCGAGCGACCGCGTGTAGTCGAACCCGACCTCCATCGGCGCCTGCAGCGAGGACGTCATGGCGAAATTGAAACACGTTACGAAACGGTGGGGCAATGGCATGTGGCCTACGCCTTGTTCAGTTTTGTAACGCGTTCTAGATTTGGGGGGTGACCGCCATCGGACTGTGGAACATCGCCGCCGCGACCCCCGACGCCACCGCGCTGATCGAACCGGATGGCTCCGGTAACAGCACAGTGATGACCTACGGCGAACTCGTCGCCGCCGCCGACAGCTATGCGTCGGGCCTGCAGGCGCTCGGGCTCAAACCCGGTGACAGCATAGTGCTGCTGCAGCCCAACGGGCCGTTGCTCGTGGCGCTGTACTTCGCGGCCATCCAGGTGGGGCTGTATGTCGTACCGGTAAATTGGCATTTGACCGCGGCGGAGGTCGGCCACATCCTTTCGGACTGCGGGGCGCGGGTCCTCATCGCCGACGGCCGGTTCGCGGAGGTGGCCACGGCGGTCGACGCCGAACACAAATTCGGCGACGTGCCCGGGTTCCGCCCGCTGGCCGATCTCGAGAGCGACGGCAAGCCGGTGGACCGCACGGCCGGGGCGCCGATGGTCTACACGTCCGGCACGTCGGGGCGGCCCAAGGGCGTCAAACGCCCGCTGACCGGCGCCTCGCCCGACCAGGTGCACCCGACCGCGGCCTGGTTCTTCGGGCTGTTCGGGCTCAAGCCCTTCGACGGGCACGTGCACCTGTGCGGATCGCCGCTCTATCACGCGGCCGTGCTCAACTTCGTCACCATCTCGCTCCAGTTTGGACACCCGGTGGTGCTGATGGACCACTGGGACCCGCGCCAGATGCTCGAACTCATCGATCGGCACCGGGTGACGCACACGCACATGGTCCCGACCCAGTTCCGCCGGCTGCTCGCGCTGCCGGCCGCCGAGCGGGAGCGCTACGACGTGTCGTCGCTGCGGGCCGCGATCCACGGCGCCGCGCCCTGCCCGCAGCAGGTCAAGCGGGACATGCTCGACTGGTGGGGTCCGGTGGTCATCGAGTACTACGCGGCCTCCGAAGGCGGCGGCTCGCTGATCACGGCGCCGGAGTGGGTGCAGCGGCCCGGGTCGGTCGGCAAGGCGTGGCCGGGCTCGATCGTGCGCGTGCTCGACCCCGAGGGCAACGACATGCCGGCCGGTCAGCCGGGCCAGGTGTACATGCAGATGGGCACGTCCACGTTCGAGTACCACAAGGATGAGGCCAAGACGAAGGCGGCTCGGATGGGCTCGATGTTCACCGTCGGCGACATCGGGTACCTGGATGAAGAGGGTTATCTCTATCTTTGCGACCGGAGCAGTGATCTGATCATTTCCGGTGGCGTGAACGTTTACCCCGCCGAGATCGAATCGGAGCTGTCGTGTCACCCGAAGGTGGCCGATGTGGCCGTGTTCGGGATCCCGCACGACGACTGGGGCGAGGAGATCAAGGCCGTGGTGCAACCGGTTGCTGGCGTCTCACCTGGGCCTTCGCTCACCGAAGAACTGCTCGCGTTCGCGGCGTCCCGGCTGGCCCGCTTCAAGTTGCCCAAATCCGTGGACTACATCGACGAGATGCCGCGCGACCCCAACGGCAAGCTCTACAAGCGGCGGCTGCGCGACCCGTACTGGGCGGGACATAGCCGCCAGATTTAGTAGGTAAACTCCCACGGGTGATCTTCCGGTGGGCGGCCGTCGTCGTTTCTGTCCCTCTTTTGTTTTGGGGGTACCTGAGAAGCTCGCAAGCGATGGGCGTGAGCGCAGACGGATCGAGCAACGCGTTACAGTCCTGGGACATGCTGCACGGCAACGTCTTGCTGCGCGAGTGGACCGTGACCGACGTGTCGTTCTACACCAACGAGCTTTTGCACTTCATGGCCGTGGAGGCGGTGACCGGTTTCCACGGCGAGGTCGTCAACATGGGCGTGGCGCTCACGTTTGTGCTCCTCGTGATCGTCGTTGCGGTGGCGGCAGGCCCGTCCTGGTGGGCCAAGCTGCTAGCGGTGGTGGTCGTGGGCGTCCCCGCGATGGGCATCGGCACGTCCGTGCAGCTGACCTCGCCCGACCACACCGGCACGGCCATCCCGCTGCTGCTGACCTGGATCGTGCTGGACCGGTTCGCCGGGCGCGGGTGGGTGCCGTGGGCGGTGGCCGGGCTGCTGGCGTGGGGCCAGTTGTCCGATCCGCTGGTGATGTACATCGGCGCGCTGCCGCTCGTGGTCGTGAGCGCCTACCGGATGATCCGGGATCGGGCGGGGTGGGGGCTCGACGCGCAGCTCATCCTGGCCGCGCTCGGGTCGGTGATCCTCAATCAGAGCGCGCAGTGGGCGATCCGGGCCATGGGCGGGTGGGCGGCGCACCCGCCGACGGTCGAGTTCGCCGACACGCTCGAACGCTTGCGGCACAACCTGTGGCTGACCGTGCGCGGGATCGCGGGCAACTTCGGCGCGTACTTCCCCGACCGGTCCGGCGTGTGGAGCATCGCGATGGGCGTGGTGCACCTGGCCATGCTGCTGCTCGCGATCGTGACGACCGCGGTCGTGCTGTGGCGGCTCGTGTTGCGCGGGCGTGGTGAGCCGGGGGATCGCCTGGCCGAGCTCGCGGCGGCCGGGATCTGTGTGAACCTCGGCGCCTATCTGGTGTCGACGCTGGCGCTGGACATGGGCACGTCGCGGCAGATCATCGCGGTGGTGCCGCTCGCGGCCGTGCTCGTGGGCCGGGTCTGGGGGCCGCGCTTGGCCGCCACACCCTCGCTGGGATCGGTTTCTTCGGGCTCGCCGGTGCGGGCTGCTTCCGTCTCGCTGGGGCACGCTTCTTCCGTCTCGCCGAGACCGGTTTCTTCGGCGTCGCTGGGATCGGTTTCCTCGGCCGAGCCGGGGCGGGCTCCTTCCGCCGAGCTGCGGCCTGCCGGCTTGCCTGAGCCGGGCGGGGCCTCCCTGCGGGCTCGTTTGGCCGCTGCACTCTCGTCGCGGCCGGCCGCCTCGCTCGAACAGGGACCGGTTTCTTCGGGCTCGCCGGAATCGGCGCCTTCGGCCTCGCTGGGACCGGTTTCTTCAGGCGAGCCGCGGCGTGTCGGCTCGGCTGAGCCGGGAGGGGCCTCCCTGCGGGCTCGGCTGGCCGTCGTGCCCGCAAAGCGTTGGCGGGTCGTGCTTGTGGGCGTGGCCGGGCTGCTGGCGCTCGAGCTGGCCGTGCAGGCGATCGTGCACCCGAAGGACGGCAACGGGCGCGACATCGCGGCGTGGCTCGACGCGCAGGGGATGACGCACGGGCTGGGCAGCTACTGGTACTCGAACAACATCACCCTGCTGACCGCGGGCCGGGTCAAGGTCTTCCCGGTGGTGGGCGGGGAACGGATCCGAGCCTACCGTTCCGAGTCGCGCCGCGACTGGTATGACCCGGCCGTGCACGACGCGCGCTTCATCGTGCTGGACACCAAGCTGGACGGGTTTGGCGACGAGGCGACGGCGCTGCGCCAGTTTGGCCAACCGGCGCGCCGGCACGTGCTGCCCACGGCGGTGATCCTGGTCTACGACCGCAACCTCCTGATTGGACTCCCGGCGTTTTGCGTGCCCGAGGAGGCGCCCACCATGGCGGACTGCCCGCCGCACCGCGTCCCGCTGTTCGGCTAGCCCGGTCTGGCCGGACTGCGGCAGTCGGCCTGCCGCCCCGGCGCGGGCCTAGGAATCGGGCGCCCGCGAGGCGGTCAGTCGGCCTGCGAACAGTCGGCCTGCGAACAGTCGGCCTGTGGCGGTCGGCCTGCCGCCCCGGCGCGGGCCTAGGAATCGGGCGCCCGCGAGGCGGTCGGCCGGCCCCTGCGCCGGCTGGGGGCGCGGGTCCGGGTCCGGGTCCGCAACCTAGGTAATCATATTCGCGGGCTATCGCACGGCTATCGGCGGTCGATGATCCAGCGATACATGTAAACCTCCGGCTGTAGAGTGCGGCCAATTCCGTCGCGCCCAGGGAGGACCGATGCGTCGTCCGGTTGAAGGTTTCCTACGTAGGACTTCGATAGCAGTGGCAATCATCTTCGGCCTCACCGTTGCGGTGCCGGGGATGATCGAGGGGCCGGGCAAAGGTTTTCCGGTTTCGTGGCTGTGGAGCTGGGCCACGGCGCGCCCGGCGTGGACGGCCTCGGCGTTCATCGGGCGCCCGGTGCAGGCCAGGGGGGCTGGCCTGTCGCGCGGGCACTATGTCTCCGCAGCGCAGACCGCCGCGGCGGGCGGCGCCGGCAGTCCACAGGAGCACGTCGCCGATGGCCTGAAACCGTATGCGCCGCACGATGTTTCCATCAAGCCCGGTGCGGCGGGCCGCGGTGTTCAGGGCTTCCAGACCGGCACGAGCCGCAGCGGCGGGGCCGGCACGGACGCCACGACGGACGTGTTCGCCAACGCCGACGGCTCGGTCACGCAGCGGATCGCCGGTGGCCGGCTGAACTATCGCGCCGGCGGCGGTGACTGGCGCTCCATAGAAACCCGTCTCATCAAATCCGCGGACGGGCGCTGGCACATGGCGGCCAACGATATCTCGGTGTCCTTCGGCGACGCGCCGGACGCCGGCTTCCTCAGCCAGGCGACCGCAGGCCAGATATCGGGCGCCGCAACGCAATTGGCGTCGATGAGGCTGCCGGCCGGTGAGGTTGTCGGCTACGACCTGGTCGGCGCGAAACACACGACCGCCACCGTCAAGGACTCCACAGCGTGGTACGCCGACATCCTGCCGGAAACCGATCTCGAGCTGGTCGCGGCGGACTCGGGCGTCAAGGAGACCCTGGTCCTCAAGTCGGCCAAGGCGGGCAACTCGTGGCTGTTCCCGCTGCGGCTGCAGGGGCTGACCCCGCGCATGGCCGCGGACGGCTCGGTGGAGCTGGTGGACCGGTCCGGTCAGGTGAAGGTGTGGCTGCCCCGCGGCAACATGCAGGACTCCAAAGTGGACCCGCGGCACGGCGGCGTGGCCGAATCGACCAACCTGACCTATGAGCTGATCTCGCACGAGGGCGCCCCGGCGCTGCGCGTGACCGCCGACGCGGCCTGGCTGCGCGACCCGGCACGCGTCTTCCCGGTGCGGGTGGACCCGACGGCCACGACCGCGACCACCGGCGACGCGTTTGTCGACGCCGATCCCGCGGGGCCCGACCACAACGGCGACAACCTGCCCGTGGGCACGTGGGACGGCGGGGGAGTCACCAAGACCCGCTCGTTTATCCAGCTCGACAACTTCGCCGGTAACGGTTTCACCGGCAAGCGCATCGTCGACGCCAAACTGTATCTGTACCTGACGTGGACGCAGACGTGCAACGTCTACCGGCCGTTCTACGTGCACGCGGCCACGCAGAAGTGGACCGTCGCCAACCTTTCCACAGCGGCGTATCCGGGCCCGACGATCGGTCCCGTCATCGGATCGCTGGACACCAAGGACTACACCGTGGCGTGCACCAACACGGCGGGCAACCGCAGCGTGGGCCGGTGGGTGGTGGTCCCGCTGGAGACGGCGACGTTCCAAGGTTGGGCGAGCGGTGGCGCCAACCTGGGATTGGCGCTCACCGCCTCGGAGACCGACAACAACGCGTGGAAACGGTTCACCTCGGCCAACTATTCGAGCGGGCAGTACAAGCCGTATCTGGAACTGACCTACACCGAGCCGGGCGCGCCGCAGCTGGACGTGCGGTATCCGAGCAACAACCACGCGACGCCCACGCTCACCCCGCAGCTGATGGCCCGGGCGCACGACCCGGACGCCTCGCCCAATACCGGGCTGGACTACAAGTATCAGGTGTGGGACGAGACCGGTCGCACCCTCGTGGCCGAGTCGGCGTGGGGCGGTCCGGTGTGGACGGTGCCCGCGGGCGAGCTGGCATGGTCCGAGACCTACCTCTACACCGTGCAGGTGTATGACCACACCAAGTACAGCGAGGTGTATCCGGCATACGCGTTCACCACGAGCGTGCCCCAGCCGCAGATCGGCAGCAGGCTCGCCGACGACGATCTGGACAAGGGTTTCGATCCCAGCGTCGGCAACTACACGACCGAGGCGACCGATGCCGAGGTGGACACGATCGGCCCCGACCTGGAGCTGACGCGCAGCTACAACAGCCTCGACTTCCGCACCCGGCAGGGCATGGGCCGCGGCTGGTCGAGCCTGGTGGACACGGTCGCGACCGAGGTCCGCAGCGTGACCGGTGCCCTGCAAGCCGTCGCGGTGTCCTATCCGGATGGTCAGCAGGCCGCCTTCGGCCGGGAGGCGGACGGGTCGTTCACCCCGCCGCAGGGACGGTTTGCCATCCTCGGCGCCGGTTCCGGTTTCTACACGCTGATCGACAAGGATGCCACGGTCTACCGGTTCGCGCAGTCGGCAGGTGGCGGCGCCTACAAGATCTCGTCCGTCACCGACGCGAACGGGCTGGCGCTGACGTTCACCTACAACGGGTCGCACCAGCTCACCCAGATCCGTTCGGCCTCGGGGCGCTCGCTGTATCTGACGTGGGCCCTGCCGGCCGGCGGCAACTACGCGCACGTGATGACGGTCAGGACCGATCCCGTCATCCCCGGGAACGCCGCCAGCGCGCTGACGTGGCAATACACCTACGACAACGACAACCTGGCGAAGGTGTGCGACCCGACCAACGCGTGCACCACCTACTCCTACACCTGGATCTCGCAGCACGCCAACTCGGTGCAGGACGCCGACCCGGACTCGTACTGGCGCCTCGGCGACGCGCCGGGCGCGGCCATGGCCGGCAGCAGCGTGCAGGCCAACTCCGGCGTAGACAACGGTGTCTATAACAACGTGACGCTCGGCCAGCCGTCGGCATTGGACGGTTCGACGTCCACGTCGGCCTCCTTCAACGGCACGTCCTTCGTGCAGCTTCCCGGCCGACTCATCGCCGACACCCCGCATCAGTCGATCAGCCTGTGGTTCAAGACCACCGGCAGCGGCGTCCTCGCGGGCACCCAGTCCACCGTGCTGACCGGCATGCCGGCGGCGTGGCAGCCGGCGATCTACGTGGGCACCGACGGCAAGCTGTACGGCGAGTTCTGGACCGGCAGCGTCGGGCCGATGTGCTCGGCCGGCAGGGTCAACGACGGCCTGTGGCACCACGCCGTGCTCTCGGCCGATGCCGCGTCGCAGTCGCTGTACCTGGACGGCACCAAGGTCGGCACCATCAACCGGCCGCTGGTGACCACGCCGGTCGAGATGACCTACGGCTTCCTGGGCGCCGCACGCTGGACCCACCGCCCGGCGACCACCGGCGACTACGGCTACTACACCGGTTCCATCGCCGAGGCCGCCTTCTTCCACCGGTCGCTGGCCGACCCGGTGGTGGCCGATCTCTACAACACGGGCAAGTGGCCCCGCTCGGCACTGACGAAGATCACCCGCCCGTCCGGCGGGGTGTCGGCCGCCGTCACATATGACGCGTCCACCGGCAAGGTGGCCACGGTCACCGACGAGGACGGCGGCGTGTGGACCATGCGCCCGACCAGGATCGAGGGCAGCAGCGGGGTCTATGTCGCGTCCGTGCTGGGCGGCAGGCCGGTCAACTACTGGCGGCTGGCCGACGTGCCCGGTGACACCGACGCGGTCAACGAGGTCAGGGGCGGCGTGGCCACCTACAACAACACCGTGACCCTGGGCGTCGCCGGGCCGTTCGCGGACGCCAAGGCGGCCTCGTTCAACGGCGCCACCTCGGCGGTCACCAGCCCGGCACCGTCCCTGGACACCTCGGCGAACTTCAGCATCTCCGCGTGGGTGAGGCTGGCCGACGGCGCTCGCCATCAGAAAGCGGTCTCCGTGTCCGGCACCCTCGCGCCGGGGGTGTGGCTGGGTTACAACGCCGACACGGGCAAGTGGCAGGCCGCCATGCACCGGTCCGATGTGGACAACGCGCCGAGCGACGGTGTCAGCTCGCTTTCGGCGGCCGCGCTGAACACGTGGACGCAGCTGACGGTCACCCACGAGGTGGCCACCCGCACGCTCAAGCTGTACGTCGACGGCGTGCCGCAGGAGACGACCACGGTCGGCGGCACGGCGTGGCGGGCCGGCGGTCCGCTCTACATCGGACGCGGCCTCGCCGCGGACTTCTGGAAGGGCGATCTGGCCGAGGTGGCCACGTCCGGCATGGTGCTCTCGCCCGCGCAGGTGTTGGCGAATACGGACGCGTCCAAGCAGTCGGCCCCGGTCGCGATCACCAAGGTCGCCGGCGGCGTGAGCCCGATCGTCATGCCCGTGGCCACGGTCGGCGTGACCGACCCCGACGGCAAGGGCATCACCTATTCCTTTGATCTGATCAATGGGTACCGCATCGTGGCGCAGACGGACGCCCTGGGCAACACGACCAAGTTCGGCTACGACGCCGGCGGATTCTCGAGCCTGCACTACGACCCGCGCGGCGTGCTGACCGAGGAGATCCAGGACGTGCGCGGCAACACCATCCAGTCGATCACGTGTCAGGACCAGGCGGCACGCAGATGCTCGTCGGTCTATTTCACCTACTATCCGGACGCGACGACGTCGGCGCTGGCGCCCGACGGGCGCAACGACGTGATGCTGTCCATGCGCGACGGGCGCTCCGCCTCGGCCACCGACAACACCTACCTCACGACCTACACCTACGACACGCGGGGCAACCGGACCGAGGAGATCGAACCGCTGGGCCGCAAGACCACGACGACGTACAACGCGCAAGGGCTGCCGACCAAGGTGGTCTCGCCGGGCGGCGCGGTGGACATCACCGAGTACAACGCGGCCGGCGACGTCGTGCGCACGGTCGACCCGCTGGGCAAGGTCATCACCTACGCCTACGACGGGATCGGCCGCAGGATCACCGAAACCGAGACCACGTCGAGTTTCCCCAACGGGATGGTCACCCGGTTCACCTACGACGGGGCCGGCCGGCTGCTGACCCAGACCGATCCGCCGGTCACCGACCGGGTCACCGGCGCGATCCACACCTCGGTGACCACGAGCGTGTACGACGCCGACGGGCTTGAGACGTCGCACACCATCAGCGACACGACCGGCGGGGACGCCCCGCGTACGGTTTCCCAGGGCTACAACGCTCTGGGCCAGAAGGTCAGTGAGACCGATGCCAGCGGCGACGTGACGCGTTTCGAGTACGACGTCTACGGCCGCCTGCGCAAGGAGATCGAGCCCGACGGCGACGTGGTCTTCAACACCCACGACGCCGAGGGCAACATGCTCTCCAGCAAGATCGACCGCTGGACCGGCGACCCCAACCAGGCCGCTGCCCCGACCGATCTGGTCACCGCGTCGCACGCGTATGACCCGGCCGGCAGGCTGGCCTCGGAAACCGACGCCATGGGCTACACGACCGAATACACCTACACGGACAACGGTCTCCTGGCCCGGATCGTGTCGACCGACGGCGCCACGTCCTTTGTGGTGCAGGAGAACTCCTACGACGGGGCGGGCCAGCTCATCCGGCAGGTGACCGACAACGGCGGCACCGTCAACACGTACACGTACGACGCCGCCGGGCGGCAGGTCTCGTCCACATTGGACCCAGGTGGACTCAACCGCACGACCACGAAGACCTACTCGCTCGACGACGACGTGGTGACCACGACCGACACCGACGGCAGCGGCACGATCGTCGGCTACGCCGAAAACATGTACGACATCGAAGGCAACCCGATCGCCGAGACCACCTACACCTCCACGGGCCTGAGCCCGGTGGGCCGGTGGAAGCTCGCCGACACCAAGGACGCCTCCGGCAACGGCACACTCAAGCCGACCGGCAACGTCGGCTGGTCGGCGTCCCCGCGCACGGCCGCGGTCTTCGACGGCAACGCCGCGCTGACCACCGCCGGGCCGGTGCTCGACACCGCGCGCAGCTTCACCGTCACCGCCTGGGCCTACCCCACGGACGCCAGCCGAAACCGGTCGGTCGTCTCGCAGGAGGCACGCAACGAAAACGGTTTCTACCTGAAGCTGGACGACATCAACGGCGACAAGTGGTCGTTCGTGATGTACAACTACGACGACGGCGCCAGCGCCCACACCTACGCCACGTCAAGCTCGGTGGCGCCGATGCACGCGTGGACCCACCTGGCCGCCGTCTACGACGGCCCGGCCAAGCAGATCCGCCTGTATGTCAACGGCTCGCTGCAGTCCACGAGCAACCTCGACGCCGGGCACGTGCCGTGGACCTCCTACGGACCGCTGCACATCGGGCGCCAGAAATATCACGGCGCTATGACCGATCCGTGGGCCGGGCAGATCGGCGACGTCCAGGCCTACCAGAAGGCGTTGTCCGCCACCGAAATCGGCCAGATCCAGGCCGGCAGCGCGCCGGCCGCCGGCGCCGGGGTCAACCGCCAGAGCCGGATCCGCGACACCGAGGGCCTGGTCGTGGCCGACATCGACCCGATGGGGGAGACGACCGACTACGCCCTGGACGAGGAGGGCCACCACGCCATCACCATCGGGCCCGCGGTGACCAGCGAGACCTTCGGCACGGCACCGGTCTCGGGCCGTCCCATCACCACCGCCGGCTACAACACCTTCGGCGAGGAGACGGAGACCAAGGACGCCAACGGAAACATCACCGTCACCGAGTACGACGCGTCCGGCCAGCAAACGACCGTCACCGGCGCCGCCTACACCCCGCCGGGCTCCACGACGCCGATCTGGCCGGTCACCCGCACGACGTACGACTCCGGTGGCAAGGCGACCAGCGTCACCGACGAGCAGGGCTTCGTGCACACCATGGCCTACGACCAGCTGGGCCGCCTGGCCAAGGCCACCGCGCCCAACCGGGCGGAGACCAGGTACACCTACGATCTGGCCGACCAGGTCCTGTCGGTCGTCGAACCGACCGGGGCCGTGACCAGTTCGACCTATGATCACCTGGGCCGGCTGCTCACCTCCACCGAGGTCGTGCGGCAGACCGGCACGAGTCTCACCACCACCCGCACCTACGACGCCCAGGGCAACCTCGCCCAGATCCGCTCGCCCGGCGGGGTCACCACCTCGTTCACCTACAACGCGGCCGACCAGATCCTGACCTCCACCGACGGGGCCGGCGGGGTCACCCGCTACACCTACGACGGGGGCGGCCGGCTGGTCAAGAAGACGTTGCCGGACAACACCTATACGACGTCCACCTACGACCTGGCGGACCGGGCCACCTCGCACAGCTCCTACTCCGCCGCGGGCGTCCTGCTCAAGACCGAGTCGGTGGTCTACAACGCGGCGGGCAAGACCGTGGCCGCCATCGACGCGCGCGGCACCGCGACCACGTTCACCTACGACGCCACCGGATTGGTCACCTCCGAGCGCCAGCCGATCTCGGCGACCGACGCGGTCGTCACCACGTTTGGCTACGACCTGATGGGTCACCGCACCCGGTTCACCGATGGGCGGGGCAACCAGTTCTGGTCCACCTACAACAAGTGGAACCTGCCCGAGTCCTACATCGAGCCGGCCACGGCCGCCCACCCCAACCCGGCCGACCGCACCTTCACCACCGTCTATGACGCCGACAGCAAGCCGGTCACACAGCTGCTGCCGGGCGGGGTCCGGATCGACACGGCCTACGACAACACCGGAAAACCCGTGCGCCAGACCGGCTCCGGTGCCGAGGCCGCCACCGTCGACCGGGTCTTCGGTTACGACGAGGCCGGCAACATGACCTCGCTGTCGGGGTCGGGCGGGACCAACACCATCGCCTACGACGACGCCGGGCACGTGCTGTCGATCGCCGGCCCGTCGGGCAACTCCTCGTTCACCTATACGCCCGACGGCAACCTCGCCAGCCGGACCGACGCGGCCGGCACCACCAACTACACCTACGACTCGGCCGGGCGCCTCAAGACGGTCGCCAACGCCGGCACGGGCGTCAACGCCACGCTCACCTACAACGCCGCCTCGCTGATCGACCGGATCGTCTACGGCGGCGACGGCAACACCCGCTGGATCGGCTATGACCCGCTGCACCAGGTGGTCAGCGACGAGCTCAAGACCCCGGCGGGCACCACCGTCGCGAAGATCACCTATGGGTGGGACGCCAACGGCAACGAAATCTCCAAGTCCACCACGGGTTTCGCCGGATCCGCGACCAACACCTACGCCTATGACCTGGCCGACCGGCTGACGTCGTGGAACGGCACCGCCTACAGCTATGACAAGGCAGGCAACCGCACCGCCAACGGCGGGCGCACCTTCCGCTACGACGAACGCAACCGCCTGCTCGACGAGGGCAACGGCACCGTCTATGGCTACACGCCGCGTGGGACGCTGCGGCAGACCACCATCGGCAGCGTCGCCATGGCCACCGAGGCGGACGCCTACAACCAGGTCACACGGCAATACGCCGGCGCCGGCAGCTATCGCGACTACGCCTACGACGGCCTCGGCCGCGTGATGCGGACCGGATTCGCCTACACCGGCCTCGGCAACGACCTGGCCGCCGACGGCGACGCCACCTACACCCGCGAGCCGGACGGTGACCTGGTGGGCGTGGCCACGGCCACGAGCCGCACGCTGGCGTGGACCGATCTGCACACCGACGTGGTGGGCCAGTTCACGCCGACCGGGGCGGCGCTGTCCGGGTCCACCGCCTACGATCCGCTGGGCAAAATCCTTGCCACGTCAGGGATGCTGGGCAACCTCGGCTACCAGTCGGAGTGGACCGACGCCCTCACCGGCCGGGTCAACATGTTCAGCCGCTGGTACAACACCAACACCGGGCAGTTCGACACCCGCGACACGGCCGACAACGATCCGGTGCCGGACTCCATCAACGCCAACCGGTACCAATATGCAGACGGCAATCCTTTGACGGTCACCGACCCCGACGGCCACTTCGGCATCAAGAACATCTTCAAGAAGGTGGCGAAGAAGGTCACCAAGGTCGTGAAGAAGGTCGTCAAGAAGGTCGTGTCGAAGACCGTCAAAATCGCCAAGAAGACGGTCTCCAAGGCGATCAAGGCGGTCAAGAAGATTGTCCATACCGCCAAGAAGGTCTACAAGACGGCGAAGAAGGCCGTGACCAAGAAGGCCAAGAGCATCGGCGGCGCCGTCAAGAAGGCCATCAAGTCGGTCAAGAAGGTCGCGCGCAAGACGCTCAACACCGTGAAGAAGGTCGTCAAGAAGAGCGTCAAGGCCGCCAAGAAGCATGTCGGCAAGGCGTTCTCCGGGATAGCGAAGGCGGTCAAGAAGGCCGTCAGCCGCGCCAAGGCGATCGGCAAGAAGGTCGTCGCCAAGGCCGCGCGCCGCACGACGCACGGCATCCGCGACCTGGCCCGCTCGGTCGGAAGCTTTGCCAAGGCGGCCAAGAAGGCAGTGTCGAAGCTGGCCCGCAACACGACCCGATACGCCGCGTCGCATCGCGGCGACATCGAGGACCAGATCGCCGACCACGAGCGGCTGCGCCAGGTGGAGCTGCGCATGCGGCGCATCGACGCCGGCACCAACAATCAGGTGGCCCCCAAGAAGGAGGAGAAGAAGAAGGACGGCGGCTGCCACGGATTCTGGGGCTGCGTCGGTCATGGGCTGAAGGTCGGCTGGGATCACTCCGGCGGCTATGTCGTCCACGGCACCAAGGCCTTCGGCGAGATGATCGGGCGCAACTGGCGCGACATCGCCAAGTGGGGCATCGGCATCGGCGGCGGCCTCGCCGCCACGGTATGTGTCTTCGCCACCGCGGGCATCTGCGCCGCACCGCTGACCGGTTATCTTCTCGGGGCCGGCATCGCCGCGGGCACCGGAGCCGCGAACTACGCGCTCACCGACACCGAACATACCGCCAAAGGCTGGGTGTGGAACACCGTCGGCCCGGCGGCCGCCTCCGGTGTCACCCGATATGGCAACAACGGCTTGACACGGGCCGCCAACACCCCCGGGGGCTGGCGCAATATATTCAAGTGGGAAAACTGGAAGCACCCGTAGAGCACGCCTGCGCATCAACGCGGGTGGCGTTCCTCGCCACCCGCGTTGAAGATGGCCTCGACATCCGGCACGCGGCGGGTCACGGCGGCGAAAAGCGTGGCGGCCAGGTCGGCCTGATCGGCCGCCTCGGCATGCCGCCCCGCCGCCTCGTAGACCCGGGCCAGCTGGCGGGCGGTGGCCGCCTGGCTGTAGCGCTGCCCGACATGGCGCAGCAGATCGCGGGTCAGGTGCGCGTCCCGCACGGCCAGGGCCACCTCGCCGCGGCGCAGCCGCACCTCCGAACGGCACAGCATGGCGTGCCACTCGTCCTCACTGTTGCCCACCCGCCGGCACGCCTCCACCGACTCGTCGAGCGTGGCGATGGCGCCGTCGTAGTCGCCGAGCATGATGTAGGCCCGCGCAAGCCCAAGCAGCGTAATGCTTTCCCCGAACGGGTCACCGTCGGACCGCCGGACCGCGAGCGTGCGCCGGAAGCCGGCGGCGGCCTCGCGGTGCCGCCCGAGCTGCAACAGGACCTCGTTGAGGTTGTGCCACACCATCGCGGGTTTGAACCGGTCGCTGCCCCGCAGCATCCGCGCCGCCTCGCGCATGTCGGTCAGCGCGCCCTCCAGATCGCCGATCTGCCATCGCAACCAGCCGACGTTGTGCCGGGCCAGCGCCTCGAAGCCGCGATCGCCGATCTCACGCCACAGCTCCAGCGCCGCGTTGGCTTCGCGGAAGGCGAGCTCGTCGTGGCCGGCCCGCCAGTCGACCGAGGCGATCGTGGCCAGCGCCGCGGCCTCGGCCGGGCGGTCGCCGCGCTGCCGGGCGATGCTCAACGCCGCGCGGGAGATGCTTTCCAGCTCAGCCCAGTGGCCGCGTTTTTGGGCCAGCCGCTTCACCAATGGCATCAGTTCGATGGCGAAGGTGGACTCGGTGAAGCGGACGGACGCCGCGGTCAGGTTGGGAAACTCCGCGTCGATCCACGCCATCGCCTCGGCCGGCTCGAGCCGGCCCAGGACCGGACGCTCGGCGCGCTCGAGATCCCAGGATCGCGATTGGACGATGTCGCCGACCTGGCGGGCGGCGTCCAGATACCAGTCGAGCCCGCGACGCACCGCGTCGTCAAGCGCTTCGTCGGCAAGCTCCGCGGCATAGATACGCAATAGATCATGCATGCGGTACCGTCCCGGCCCCAGCGGTTCCACCAGATGCGCCCGGACCAACCCGTCCAGCGCGGCCTCCGCCCGTGGTCCCGGCACGTCCAGCAGCGCCGCGGTCAGCCCCACCGAGAACGTGGGCGTGTTCAGCGCGCCCAGGCACCGGAAGGCCAGCGCGGCGACCGGTTGGCCCAACCCGGCGTAGCCCACCTCGAAGCAGGGCCGCACCGCCAGGTCGTCGATGTGCAGCTCGTCGAGCCGGTGCCGCTCGTCGCGCAGGCGATAGGCGAGGTCCGCCAGCGCCAGGTCGGCGCGGGCGGCCAGGCGTGCGCCGGCGATGCGCAGCGCCAGCGGCAGCCGGCCGCACAACCGCGCGATCTGCCGGGCCGCCGCCGGCTCCCCGGCGATCCTCGCCTCGCCGGCGAGCAGGGCCAGCAGCCGCACCGAGTCGGGCTCGTCGAGCAGGTCCACCTCGACGGATCGCGCGTCCAATGTGGGCAGCAGCGACCGGCTCGTGATCAGCGCGGCGCAGCCGGCATGCGTGGGCAGCAGCGGCGCGATCTGAGCGGCCGTGGTCGCGTTGTCGAGCACCACGAGCACGCGCCGGTCGCGCAGCTTCGACCGGTAGTCGGCGGCCGCTTCCGCGGCCGCGGTGGGCACGGCCGCGGCCGGTGTGCCCAGTGCGCGCAGGAAGCGGGCGAGCACATCGCTTGCCGCCAAGGGCCTTCCGCCGTCTTGCAGGTCGGCGTAGAGCTGACCGTCGGGATAGGAGTCCGCGACCGCGTGCGCGACGTGCAGGGCGATAGCCGACTTGCCCACGCCGCCCGGGCCGTGCAGGGCGATGACGGGGGTGTGGTCGCTCCCGCGAAGCGCGTCGGTGATGATCCGCACGTGTTCGTCCCGCCCGACCATGAGCGGTGGCCTGCGCGGGAGCTGGCCCGGCCGGGCGCGTTCCCAAGTGGATCCGGGTGCCGTGGCGAGGCTCGGATCGCGCCGCAGGATGAGGCGATGCAGCTCGGACAACTCGCGCCCCGGCTCGAGCCCGAGCCGGTCGGAGGACGCCCGCCGCGCGGCGCGATAGGCCTCCAGCGCGCCGTGGACGTCGCCGGAGCGGTAGAGCGCGAGCATCAGGCGGCCGCGAAGGTGCTCGTTGAGCGGAAACTCCCGCACCATGCGGTCGAGTTCGGGGAGGAGATCCCGATGCCGCCCGAGCGACAGCTCCAGGTCGACGAGGCGCTGCGCCGCGGCCGAACGCAGCTCGCCGAGCGAGCGCGCGGCCGGTCCGGCAAAGGGCGCGCTGATGTCGGCCAATGCCGGCCCCCGCCACAGGCGCAGCGCTTCACGCAGGGCCGCCACCGCCGGCTGCGGCCGGCCCGCCGCCTCCGCCGCGCGGGTCAGGGTCTCGAACCGGGTCAGGTCGAGCTGGTCGGTCCCGAGGCTGAGCAGATAGCCGGGGTGGCGCGTGACGAGCACCCGGTGATCGTCGCCGAGGAGCCGGCGTAGCCCGGAGATGACGGTCGGGACCTGATCGCGCACGGTCGGCGGCGGGGGATCCGGCCACACCGCTTCAATGATCTCCGCCGTGGAGACGAGCCGGTTGTGGTGCAACAGCAACAGCGCGAGGACGGCCCGCTGCCTGGCCGCCGATATGGCGACAGGCCCGGCCGCACCTCGGACCTCCAGCGGGCCGAGGATCCCAAAGACCAGCGTGGCTGCCTCAGTCATCGCGCATAGAAGATAACGCAGATTGGATAGTTGTACGCATAGAAATTTGGCAATGTTTCCTTTACCCTGCACGCCATGAGTCCAAAGTGGGCGCGGGTCGCGTTGGCGGGCATCTGCGCCGCCGCGATCGTCTGCTACGCCTGGGGGATCGGGCGGATGCAGCTGCACCTCTACTACGGCCCCGGCGTGCACACGATGTCGCGGGACTGGCCGGCCTGGCTGGCCGGTGCCTATGATCCTAATCTGGCCACGACGTTCGACAAGCTGCCCGGGCCGTTCTGGCCGCAGGCGCTGTCGGCGCGGGTGTTCGGCTACTCCTCGTGGGCGGTGCTGCTGCCGTCGCTGCTCGCGAGCGTCGGCGCGATTCTTTTGCTGTACCGGATCGTGGACCGTTGGGCCGGGCCGTGGGCGGGCGTCGCGGCGGCCGGGTTCTACACGGTGACGCCGTTGGTCGCGGCGCTGGCCCGCACCCAGATCCCCGATCCGCTGCTGGTCGTGCTGTTGCTGGCGGCGATCGCGGCGTGGCAGGTGGCTGTCGCGGATGGACGGTGGGGTCCGTTGCTGTGGTCCGGCGTGTGGGTGGGGCTCGCCTTCCAGGCCAAGATGGCGCAGGCGTGGCTCGCGTTCGTCCCGTTAGGACTGGCCTACATCCTGAGTGGACGGTTGCCGCGCCTGCTGCCGGGGGAGGAGATGGACCGGATCGTGGGGCACGTCAAGGCCAACCTGGCGGGGGAGCGCTACGAGCTGGCCGTGCAGTGGGCGCCGCAGGCAGGCCAGTTCATGCTGCACGGCATCGTGGCGCTGCCGGTCGGCGGGTTCACCGCCCAGGTCCCGAATGTGACGCCGGAGCAGCTGCAGCGGTGGACGGCAGGCCGTGAGCTGCGGTTCGCGCTGCTCGACGGGCCGGAGACAAAGGGCAAGCCCACGCCCGACTACCCCGGCTACAGCGCCTGGGTGAGACAGAACTGTAGGCCGGTCAACGGCTTTGACCGGCCTACGTATGTGCTCTATGACTGCCGGCTATGAACCGAGCAGGTGGCGCATGGCCCGGGCCACGAAGTCGTTGCGCGTGGCCGGGTCCAGGCCCTCGAGGCCGAATCCGGTGTAGACGGTGTCGCGGGTGATGACGACCGCGCCCTCGTCGAAGGCGGTCAGGCTGCGCGCGTATGTCGGCGTGGGCTGGGATCCGGGCGGGGGCCCGGCGATGGTCCAGCCGCCCAGACCGTCCTCAAAGGACGTTTCGGCGACGGTCGCGCCGTTCACGATGACACGCGCGTCATCGACGAACACGCCCAAACCCTGTGTGGCCCAGTCGGACGCGTACGAGATGGACACCTCGACCTGCTTGCCGGCATAGGCGGACAGATCGATCGACCACTCCTGCCAGCCGCCGCTCGGACCCGTGGCCCCGTGCCAGCTGCCAGTCGTCCCGGTCGGCGAGCAGTCCGCGCCCTGGTAGTGGTTGAGCTGCGGATGCAGGTCGCGCCACTCGCCGGCGCAGCTGTCACCCGTGCCGGTGGCCGTGTGGCCGTTGGCGTCGGGCAGCGTGGTCCAGTTGTCCGTCCCCACCTCGTGCGCCTCGACGAACAGGAAGTCCCAGTCCGGCTCGGTATCGTATGAGGTGAAGAACGTCAGCTTGCCGCTGGTCGCGCCGGTCAGGTCGACGGTCCGGGTGAGGCGCTTGTATGCCACATCGGACCGTCCACTGTAGACATAGTATGCGCCCGTGTTCGGGTCGAACGGCGCTCCGCCCGGCCGCAGCCAGTCCACCGTCGCCGACCCGCCAAACTGCGGATACTTCGCCGGAGGCAGGAAGCTGCTGGTGGCCAGGAACGAAGCGGTGTGCACCTGGTTGCCCGCCGAACCGGGCGCGTTGAGCGTGCCGGCGAAGCCGCTGAACCGGCCCGCGTTGCCCGTCAGCCCGAACGGCTCGCCCTCGGGGTCGGTGCCGGCGTCGCTGACATAGTTGTAGGCGCCCAGCCAGTACTGCAGGAAATCGTTGATGACCGGCAGGCACGGGTAGTCGTCCGGCGTGGTGCACTCCGGTGGCGCGTAAGGGTTATAGGTGTAAACGCCGTCGTTGCCCTGAGCGAACAGCGCATACTGCCCGCCCACCAAGAGCTTGCCGCCCTCGTTGACGAAGTCCCGGACGGCCAGCTCGGTCTCCAGATTCGATTTTGTTGTGGTACCGGGCACCTGCCCCGCCGATCGCGGGATGATGTCGTCGCCGGTCTCCCAGACCACCGCCCGGTAGTGCGAGAGCACGCCGAGCGGGTGTGGCGCCTTGCGGCCCATGACATCGAAGTCGTAGACGTCCGTCGAGTACCCGGCCGCGTTGACCGACGCCGCGATCGCGTCCGCGTATTTCGCGCTCGTCACGTGCTGGGTCGGGCTCAGCCCGGTCACGTCCTCGGCCGCGAGCACGAGCACGTCCCCGCCGATGTCCGAGTGGACCCGATAGGTGAACGACTCGCTGCGCACCAACCCCTTGCCGGGCTTGATACCGGTGAACCACACCTTGACCTGGTCGTCCGCACGTGCGCCCTTGACCGTGCCGCGCAGTTCGGCGAAGTAGTCGTTGTGCGTGTCGCCGTAACGCTCGCCGCCCTTCCACTCGCGCGCGGACGACCCTCGGGTCGGCCCGCCGTTGATGGAGTACCGCAGCTGCGGCAGGATCAGCGACCGGCGCGCGGTCGTGGCCACCTGCTGCGTCCCGCCGTACGACACGTCGAACTTGTCGACCACGAAGTCGGGCGTGGACCGGCCGACCACCGACACCGGGTTGGCCGGGTCGCGCGCCGACTTGGCCACCGACAGCGCGAACGGCACGTTCTTGGCGAACTCCGCCTGGATCAGCTTCTCGTCGTCCGGGAAGTTGAACCCGCTGGCGCAGTCCTCGGCGAACCACTGGTCGTTGGGGTCGGAGTTGGACGCCGTCTCGCAGGTCGTCATCTCGGGCGTGAACCCGAGCGTGCCGTACTTGACCGTCATGTGCGTGTCGGTGTCGCCGTTGGTGATGTACAGCTCGGCCGACAGGTCAGGGTCGTAGCCGGGCACGGCCGGGTTGGCGTCGTCGCCCACCATCGCCTCGTAGATGACGTCATCCGGCGTGGGCGTGCTCTGCTGCCAGCCGACACCGTAGAGCAGGAGCTCGGCGGCGGAGTGATAGTTGATGAAGAACTCGAACCCGACGCGCCGGAACAGGGCGTCCAGCGCCTTAGTCTCCGGCTCGGAGTTAGGGCCGGTGCCACGGTAGTCGGAGGCGGCCTGGTCGGTCGAGGAGCCCTCGTCGTCGTAGCCCCACTTGTAGGCGAAGTTGCGGTTGGGGTCCACCCCGTCCAGGCCGGTGATCCGGCCGTCGCGGTCGTTGTCGCGCATGTTCTTGCGCCACAGGCGGTTGTCGGGAGTGAACGTGAAGTCGTAGCCGTCGGGGTTGGCGACCGGCACAAACCACAGTTCGGTGGAGTTGAGCAGGCGCGTGATCTCGGCGTCGCGCCCGTAGTTGTCGATGACGTGGTGCATCAGCCGGCGCACCATCTCCGGTGTGATCCACTCGCGGGCGTGCTGCCCGCCCAGGTAGATGGCTGCGGGCCGCGCCCCGTCGGGCAGGTGCCGGGCCGAGCGCGTCACCTTCAGGCCCAGGATGGACTGCCCGTTGAGGCTGCGCCCGAGGTCGACGAGTTTGGTCAGGCTCGGGTTCTCGCGGGCGGTCACCCTCAACTCGTCCTTGAGCCCTCCGGGCTGGCTGTAGCTGCGGTACACCGTCTGTCCGGCGAGCGCCTTCTGACGCAGTTTGTCCGCCGCCGGTACCCCCCTGATGGTCTTGACGGAAAGGGTGATTCCCTTGGACCGCAAGGCCTTCGCTTGCCTCGCGGAAATGACGGCCTCGACCCTGAGCCGGCCGTCGGTGTCCTTGGCCGTGAGCACGTCCTCGTGATCGAGGCCAAGCCTGCGGAACTCGTTGAGCTGTCCGGGTTGGATCGATCCGGTGTAGACCTCGATGGCGTCCGGCGCCCGGCCGGGTGCGGCGCTCAGGGCCGTGGCCTGTGTCGGCGCGGCGAGCACCAGCGCGGCCAGCAGGCAGGTGACACCTGCGATGGCCGCTCTTCGTCGTGGCATGAATTCCCCCTTGACCTGCAGAAGATGGACACTCGGATCGTCGTTTGAGAAAACATGAATGTCAATCAACTGATCCGAGCCATATTTCGTGGCGCCGGCACTGGTCCGGGTCGGACGTCACCTTCGGGTCCGTCGGGTGAGCGCGGTGAGCTCGCGCTGGCCGCGACCGTCACACCGTAAATGGGTTGCCATGCGCCGCAGGGCGAGCTACCTTGATCGTCATGTTCGCCACGGCCGGATTCGCTGCCCCCGCAGGCCTTTGCCTGCCGGATGCGTCCGCCGTGCGCGCCGAGTCGGCCCGGCTGGATAGCTGACCCTCCTCCCCAACCGCAAGGCGGGGGCGAGGGTGTGCGCATTTTTCTCTTTTCCAGCCCAATTTTCGACTCGTGGAGAGGGTTCGATCTGTCATGGCCAAGAGCCAATTTTTGCGTACCAAGCCACACCTGAACATCGGCACGATGGGGCACGTCGACCACGGCAAGACCACGCTCACCGCCGCGATCACCAAGGTGCTCGCGGACGCGGACCCGTCGGCCAACCAGTATGTGGCGTTCGACGGCATCGACCGCGCGCCCGAGGAGATCGCGCGCGGCATCACCATCAACATCTCGCACGTGGAGTACGAGACGCCCCACCGGCACTACGCGCACGTGGACATGCCGGGGCACGCCGACTACGTGAAGAACATGATCACGGGGGCGGCCCAGGTCGACGGCGCGATCCTGGTGGTGTCCGCGTTGGACGGTGCGATGCCGCAGACGCGCGAGCACGTGCTGCTCGCCCGGCGGGTCGGCGTGCCCTACCTCGTCGTGGCGATGAACAAGGCCGACGCGGTGGGAGACCCGGAGCTGCTCGACCTCGTGGAGCTCGAGGTCCGGGAGCTGCTTACGCGGTACGGGTTCCCGGGCGACGAGATCCCGGTGGTGCGGGTGTCCGCGCTGCGGGCGCTCGAGGGCGACCCGCGGTGGGAGAGGTCCATTGTGGACCTTCTCGACGCGGTCGACCGGTATGTGCCCGACCCGCCGCGCGAGCTCGACGTGCCGTTCCTGATGCCGATCGAAAACTCGCTCACGATCTCGGGGCGGGGCACGGTCGTCACGGGCGCCATCGAGCGCGGCACGCTGCGTGTCGGCGAGCCGATCGAGGTGGTCGGGCTCGGCGAGACCCTGTCCACGGTCGTCACCGGGCTCGAGACGTTCGGCAAGTCGCTGGAGCGGGCCGAGGCCGGGGACAACGCGGCCGTGCTGCTGCGCGGGGTCAAGCGCGACCAGGTCCGCCGCGGGCAGGTGCTCGCCGCGCCGGGCAGCGTCCGGCCGCACCGCCGCTTCCGGGCGCGGCTCTACGCGCTCACGGCGGCGGAAGGTGGGCGGCGCGGGCCGTTCCATGCAAACTACCGGCCGCAGTTCTACTTCCGCACGACCGACGTGCCGGGCTCGCTCGACCTCGGCCCGCTGACCGAGGTCAACCCGGGCGACACGGTCGAGGTCGGAGTGGAGCTGGGCGCGGTGATCGCGCTTGAGGACGGCTTAGGTTTCGCCGTCCGCGAGGGCAACCGCACGGTGGCCGCGGGCGCGGTGACCGCACTGCTGGACTGACCGCAAGCGGGTGCGGGTCTCGGGGTAGCTCGCCGCGAGGCCCGCACCCTCCATGGTGGACACCTCTTCGTGTATTGACTATCTAGTCCTATTTTGTCAGTACTTCGAAACGGGGAGGTATTTCCATGGAGAACATCGATCGGCGGGTCGCCCTACCGGCCCCGGAAGTCGGGCCGCCGCTTCTCGGTGAAGGCGCGCGGCCCTTCTTTCGCGTCCTCGCTGGCGAACACGCCCATGCCGATGCCCGCCTCGAGCTTGAACGCCTCGTTTTCGGGCATGCCCTCCGTCTCCCGGATCGTGCGCAGGATCGCTTGCACGGCAACGGGTCCATTGGCGGCGACCAGCTGGGCGAGCTCCAGGGCCTTGGCGAGCGCCTGCCCGTCGGGCACCACGTGGCCGATGAGCCCGATCCGGTGGGCCTCGGCGGCGGTCAGGTGCCGCCCGGTGAGCAGGATTTCGGCCGCGACCGTGTACGGGATCTGGCGCGGCAGGCGCACCGCCGACCCGCCGAGCGGGAACAGGCCCCAGCGCGCCTCGGACACGCCGAAGCGTGCGCTTTCACCCGCGACGCGGATGTCGGTGGCCTGCAGGATTTCGGTGCCGCCCGCGATGGCCGGGCCCTCGACGGCCGCGATCAGCGGCTTGGTCAGGCGGCGCCCCTTGAGCAGGCCGTCGATGCGTGTCAGGTCCCATCCGCCCCGCTTGAACGAGTCGCTCGGATGCGCGGTGGTCATGGCCTTGAGGTCGGCGCCCGCGCAGAACGCGCCGCCCGCGCCGGTCAGGATGCACGCCCGGATCGCCGGATCCTCGTCGACACGGTCCCACGCCTCGCGCATGATGGCCAGCATCTCGCCCGACAGGGCGTTGCGTGCCTCGGGCCGGTTCATGGTCACGATGAGCACATGACCGTCGAGCTCCACCAACGCGTCAGGCACGAAAGACCTCCCACAACCCGGCCGACCCTTGTGCAAAACGATAACACGTTCTAATTTCTGTGCATGGCGTTCAACATTGCCGATCTGTTCGAGCATGCCGCCGATGCGTTTCCGGATCGGCTTGCCATCGCCTGTGGCGATCACGAGGTGACCTATGCGCAACTCGAGGATCGCGCCAACCGTCTCGCGCACCATCTCGCCGCGCACGGCGTGGGTGCGGGCGACCATATTGGGCTTTACGTGCGCAACTCCGTCGAGGCGGTCGAGGCGCTGCTGGCCATATACAAACTGCGTGCCGTCGCGATAAACGTCAATTTTCGGTACGTCGAGGCGGAGCTCAGATATCTGTTCAACGACGCCGATCTGGTCGCGCTGATCCACGACCACGCCTTCGCCGACAAGGTGGCGGCGGTCGGGCAGCCGATGCGCTGCACTGTCGAGATTGGACCGAGCTACGAGGGCCTGCTGGCCTCGTCCAAGGAAGGGCGGGACTTCGAACCGCGCAGCAACGACGACATCTACATCCTGTACACCGGAGGCACCACCGGGTACCCGAAAGGTGTCATCTGGCGGCAGGAGGACGTCTGGCGCGTCCTGGGCGGCGGCATCGACTTCATGACCGGCGTCCGGCTCGAGGACGAGTGGGAGCAGGTGCAGCGTGGCCGCGACATGGGCGGCATGGTGCGGCTGTGCACGGCGCCGCTCATCCACGGCAACGCGCAATGGGCGGCGCTCGCGGCGCTGTTCATGGGTGACACGGTGGTGTTCGTGCCGCAGTTCGACGCGCACGAGATCTGGCGTGCCATCCAGCGGCGGGGCGTCAACGTGGTGGTGCTGATCGGCGACGCGATGGCCCGCCCGATCATCGAGGCCTATCACGAGGGCGGCTACGACGCGTCCACGATCTGGGCGATCTCGACCAGCGCGGCACTGTTTTCGCAGAGCGTCAAAGAGCAGTATGTGGCGACGTTCCCCAACGCGATGCTGACCGAGTCGATCGGGTCGTCGGAGACCGGCTTCGCCGGGATAGGCATCGTCACGAGCGATACGCAAAAGGGCGACGGCCCGAAGGTCACGCCCGGCCCCAACACGATCGTGGTGGGCGATGACGGGCGTCCGGCGGGAGTGGGCGTCGTCGGGCGGCTGGCGCGCGGCGGCCACGTGCCGATCGGGTACTACAAGGATCCCGAGAAGACCGCCAAGATGCTCATCGACATCGACGGGATGCGCTACGCAATGCCGGGCGACTTCGCCCGCCTGGAGGAGGACGGCTCGATAACCCTGCTCGGGCGGGGCAGCACGTGCGTCAACACGGGAGGGGAGAAGGTCTACCCGGAGGAGGTCGAGGGCGCGCTCAAGTCGCACCCGGACGTCTTCGACGCCGTCGTCATCGGCATGCCCGACGAGCGCCTGGGCCAGCGGGTCACGGCGCTCGTGCAACCGCGCCCGGAGAGGACCGTCTCGCTGGAGGGGCTCGAGGCGCACGTGCGCACGCAGGTCGCCGGCTACAAGGTGCCCCGCACGGTGCTGCTCGTCGAGGAGATCCACCGGACCATCAGCGCCAAGGCCGACTACGCCTGGGCGCACAAATACGCCGAGGAGCACGCCGCGTGAAGCTCAGTGAATATCCCATCTTCGGCTTCTCCCCATCGGAACACGTCGCGGCCGCGGTCACCCGGGCCGGCGGCTTCGGCGTGCTCGGGTGCGTGCGGTTCAACGATCCGGCGGACCTCGACGCGGCGCTGGACTACATGGACGACAACACCGACGGCAGGCCCTACGGCGTCGACATCGTGATGCCCGCGACCGTCCCGATCGAGACCGATCTGGCGTCGCGTA
>JBIOYB010000683.1:0-25105 GCA_044869915.1 Allorhizocola sp. | reverse complement strand
CTCCACACTTGGCGCCCCATACCGGGCACGTCGCCTGTCCACAAGCGACGGTGCTACACCCCACACCAACCACGATCAACCCGCCACGCCGACCCACCCACACTCATGTGCGGAACACGGGGCTAGCAGGCGCACGCACTGCCGCCCGGCACCGACCCGATCCACAGCGGACGGCAGGCAGGCGGCATCGCACGGGCACGGCGGACGCCAAAGGCTCATGACTCGAGCCCGTCATTCAGCTTCCTGGGCGGGGCCCAGGAAGTGCTTGAGGTAGCGGGGGTTCACCCGGTCCACGCACAGCAGCACGTAGAAGTCGGCGACGCCGAACGCCGGGTCGTATGCGGGCTCGCCGCACACCCATGCGCCAAGGCGCAGGTATCCCCGCAGCAAGGAAGGCACATCGGCAAGGGTTCCGGGACGGATCGGCGAGACCGGCGCCCACGGCAGGTGGGGCTTGACCCGCAGCTCCGGCGGCGACATGTGCTTGCGTTGCACCAGATCCCACACCCGACCGGCCTGCTCGCCCGAGTCCTCGAGACCGACCGAGGCGCACCCGCCCAGCCAGCGGTAGCCGAAGCAGTCCATGTACTTGGCGATGGCCGCCCACATCAGGTTGATCACCGCGCCCGTGCGGTGGTCGGGGTGCACGCAGCTGCGCCCGGCCTCGACCAGCTGGCCGCGCAGCACGGTGAGCGCGGAAAGGTCGAACTCGCCGTCGCCGTAGCGCCGGCCGAGCCAGATCGCCCGCTGCGGTGACAGCAGCCGGTAGGTGCCGACGACCTCGCCCGTGCGGTCCTCGCGCACGATGAGGTGGTCGCAGTAGGCGTCGAAGTCGTCCTGGTCGATTCCGGTGGGATCCAAAAGGGGGGTGGGCCCATCGGGCTGGGGGGCGGGAGAAAACAGCTGCGCGCCTAGCTCCTCGGCGAAAACCCGGTAGCGCAGGCGCTGGGCCGCTTCGACAAGCCGGGCGTCTCCCGCGATCAGCGCGGAGTAGCCGGTTGCGGCGGTGGTTAGCAACATCGTGCTCATGTGCGCGAGGGTGAACGTGAAACTTGACTTCGGCGTGAAATGCTCGAGCCGTGCAGCCCAACAACAACCTTCTGATCGTCGACGGTCGTTACAACGGACCGCCCGGGTCGGGCAACGGCGGGTGGACCTCGGGCCTGATCGCCTCGTTCATGGACCCGATTGCCGAGGTCACGCTGCGTCGGCCGCCGCCGCTGGACACGCCGCTCGAAGTGATCCACACCGATGCCGGGCTCCGCGTGACCGACCCGTCCGGCGCGGTGATCGCGTCCGCCGTGCGGCGTGAAGCAGGCATTGAACCCGTGCCGTTCACCTCCCTGGAGGAGGCGCGCTCCGCTTCGGAAAACTACCCCGGGCACGGGTATCACCACTTTCCGACGTGCTTCGTGTGCGGGCCCGAGCGGGAGGACGGGCTGCGGATCTTTCCTGGTCGGATTGGCGACGGCCGGATCGCGGCGATTTTCGTCACGCCCTCATCCGTCACCCCGGAGATCATTTGGGCCGCGCTGGACTGTCCTGGCGGGTGGACGGTCATCGAGCCCGACCGCACGTGGGTCCTCGGCCGGCTCGCCGTGGACATCGATGAGCTGCCCAAACCCGGCGCGGAGTGCGTCATCACCGGGCAGACGGACTCGTGGCAGGGGCGCAAGGCCGTCGCGCGGACCACGCTTTACTCCGGTGAGGGTGTGGCGTTGGCCCGCGCCGAGGCGACCTGGATCCAGCTGGCCGAGCCGGTGGCGTAGCCTTGAAAGCCGGTTTCTCTCGGAACTCGTGAAGGACGGCGGGCAGACGTGTCGACCCAGCAGGACAACCCCCTGGCGAGCTTTGGCACCAATGAGTGGATCGTCGAGGAGATGTACCAGAAATACCTCAGCGATCCCTCGAGCGTCGACCCCGCCTGGCACGACTTCTTCGCGGACTACAAGCCGTTCGAGCCGCCCGCCAAGCCCGCGCAAGATAAGAAGCCGGCCGCGACGCCCTCGCCAAAAGCGGCCGATAAGCCGTCGGAGAAGCCTTCGCCGAAGGTGAGTGGCAAGTCCGTGCCGCTGCGCGGCGTGGCCGGCAAGATCGTCGAAAACATGGACGCCTCGCTGACCGTGCCGACCGCGACCAGTGTGCGCGCCGTGCCGGCCAAGCTGATGGGCGACAACCGGATCGTGATCAATAATCACCTGGCCCGCGGGCGGGGCGGCAAGGTCAGCTTCACCCATCTGATCGGCTACGCGATGGTCAGGGCGCTGGCCGTGCACCCCGAGATGAACCATCACTTCGGCGTCATCGACGGCAAGCCCAACATGATCGTGCCGGAGCACGTCAACCTGGGCATCGCGATCGATCTGTCCAAACCGGACGGTTCGCGCACCCTGGTCGTGCCGTCGATCAAGGCCTGCGAGACGATGGATTTCCGCCAGTTCTGGCAGGCCTATGAGGATGTCGTGCGGCGGGCCCGGCGCAACGAGCTGACCATGGACGACCACTCCGGCGCGACGATCTCGCTGACCAACCCGGGCGGCATCGGGACGGTCCACTCGCAACCGAGGCTGATGGTTGGCCAGAGCGCCATCATGGGCGTCGGCGCGATGGAATACCCGGCACCGTTTCAGGGCATGAGCGACGAGCAGTTGGCCCAGCTCGCGGTCAGCAAGATCATTACGCTGACGTCCACCTACGACCACCGCGTGATCCAGGGCGCGCAGTCCGGCGAGTTCCTCAAGGCCATGCACGAGCTGCTGCTCGGCGAGCACGGCTTCTACGACGAGATCTTCACCGCGCTGCGCATCCCCTACGAGCCCGTGCGCTGGGTGCGCGACGTGGCCGAGGGAGAGATCGACAAGTCGACCCGGGTCATGGAGCTCATCCGGGAATATCGCGTCCGCGGCCACCTGATGGCCGACACCGACCCGCTCGAGTATGAGATCCGCCGCCACCCCGACCTCGACATCCTCAAGCACGGGCTGACCCTGTGGGACCTCGATCGCACGTTCCCGGTCGGCGGGTTCAACCGGCGCGAGCACATGCGCCTGCGCGACGTGCTCGGTGTGCTGCGCGACTCCTACTGCCGCCGGGTCGGCGTCGAATACATGCACATCCAGGACCCGGAGGAGCGCCACTGGATCCAGGAGCGGGTCGAGCGCAAATATGAGAAGCCCGCGCCCGAGGAGCAGCGCCACATCATGGGCCGGCTCAACGCGGCCGAGGCGTTCGAGACCTTCCTCGCGACAAAATATGTGGGGCAGAAGCGGTTCTCGCTGGAGGGCGGCGAGTCGCTGATCCCACTGCTCGACGAGGTGCTGCAGGCGTCCGCCGAGGCCGACCTCGACGAGGTGGTCATCGGCATGGCCCACCGCGGCCGGCTCAACGTGCTGGCCAACATCGTGGGCAAGCCCTACGAGAAGATCTTCAACGAGTTCGAGGGGCACCTGGACCCGAAGTCGGTGCAGGGGTCGGGTGACGTGAAATACCACCTCGGCATGACCGGCAAGTTCACCAGCCCAGACGGCGCCCACGGCACGACCGTCTCGGTGGTGGCCAACCCGTCGCACCTGGAGGCCGTCGACCCGGTGCTCGAGGGCATCGTGCGCGCCAAGCAGGACCGGCTCGACCTGGGCCTCGAGGGATACACGGTGCTGCCGGTGCTCGTGCACGGCGACGCGGCGTTCGCCGGGCAGGGCGTGGTGGCCGAAACGCTTAACCTGTCCCAGCTTCGCGGCTACCGCACGGGCGGCACGGTGCACGTGGTCGTCAACAACCAGGTGGGCTTCACGACCGCACCCGAATACAGCCGGTCCTCGCTTTACTCGACCGACGTCGCGCGGATGATCCAGGCACCCATCTTCCACGTCAACGGCGACGACCCGGAGGCCGTGGTCCGCGTGGCGCGCCTGGCCTTCGAGTATCGCCAGACGTTCAACAAGGATGTCGTACTAGACATGGTGTGCTACCGCCGGCGAGGGCACAACGAGGGCGACGACCCGTCGATGACCAACCCCCAGATGTACGCGATCATCGATGCCAAGCGGTCGGTGCGCAAGCTATACACGGAAGAGCTCATCGGGCGCGGCGACATCACGGTCGAGCAGGCGGAGGAGGCGTTGCGCGACTACCAGAGCCAGCTCGAGACGGTCTTCAAGGCCACGCGCGACTCGGCCAACGGCGTGTCCAGCAGGCTCATCCGCAGCAGCGAGGCCCAGCCCGAGCCGGTTGTCGCCACGGCGATCCCGGTCGACCTGGTCCGGCGGATCGGCGAGGCGCACGTGACGCTGCCCGAGGGCTTCACCCCACACAAGCGCATCCAGCAGCTGCTGGATCGGCGGGCCAAGATGGCCGTTGAGGGCGACATCGACTGGGGCTTCGCCGAAATCATCGCGATGGGCTCGCTGCTCGCGCAGGGCGTGACGGTGCGGCTGTCCGGGCAGGACTCGCGGCGCGGCACGTTCGTGCAGCGGCACGCGGCCATCGTCGACGGGCGCACGGGCAAGGACTTCCTGCCGATCTCGACGCTGGCCTCCGACGACGCGCGGTTCCACGCCCATGACTCGCTGCTGTCGGAGTACGCGGCGATGGGCTTCGAGTATGGCTACTCCGTGGAGCAGCCCAACGCGCTGGTGATGTGGGAGGCCCAGTTCGGCGACTTCGCCAACGGCGCGCAGTCGGTCATCGACGAGTTCATCTCGTCCGGAGAGGTCAAATGGGGGCAGCAGTCCAGCGTGACCCTGCTGTTGCCACACGGCCACGAGGGCGCCGGCCCCGACCACACCTCGGGCCGCCCCGAGCGCTGGCTGCAGCTGGCCGCCGAGGACAACATGCGCGTCGTCATCCCGTCCACCCCGGCCAACCACTTCCACGCGCTGCGGCGGCAGGCCCTGTCGTCCAAGCGCAAGCCGCTGGTGGTGTTCACGCCGAAGTCGTTGCTGCGGCACAAGCTGGCCGTGTCGTCGGTCGCCGACTTCAGCAACGGCACGTTCCAGACGGTGATCGGCGACTCTTTGCCGGCGGGCGACATCCGGCGGATCCTGCTGTGCTCGGGCAAGGTCTACTACGACCTCGTCCAGGCGCGCACCGAGCGGGGCATCACCGACACGGCCATCATCCGGATCGAGCAGCTATACCCGCTGCCGGTCGAGGAGCTCAAGGCGGAGCTGGCCAAATACCCCAACGCGGCCGATTTCGCGTGGGTTCAGGAGGAGCCGGCCAACCAGGGCGGGTGGTCGTTCGTGGCGCTCAACCTGCTGGAGCACCTCGACGGCGTGCGCATGCGCCGCATCTCGCGCCCATCCGCTGCCGCGCCGGCCGTCGGCTCGACCAAGCTGCACGACATCGAGCAGACCGCACTGCTCGAGGCGGCACTGCCCACACCCAAGGCGTGACCGGCCGTGTATTTCACCGATCGCGGGATCGAGGAGCTCGCGCAGCGCAGGGGCGAGGAGGAGGTCACCATCGAGTGGCTGGCCGAGCGCCTGCGCGACTTCGTCGACCTCAACCCCGAGTTCGAAACGCCCATCGAGCGCCTGGCCACCTGGCTGGCCAGGCTAGATGACGATGACGACTAAATAGCGCTGGCTTCTTCCGAGAAACAGGGGCATAATCGGAAGCATGTCTGTGGCTGTGGAAGAGAAGAGCATCCGTGAGATGCTCGACGTGGTCGAGCGCATCGAGTCGGTGTCCCGCGCCCTACCCGACAGCCAGCAGCGCAGTGAGCTCAACGAGGCCGTGCGCAGGCTCCTGCCCCAGATCCAGCCCGTCCGGGTCGAGATCGCGGCCCGGCTGCTGGGTGTGAGCGACAAGACCGTGCGGGCGTGGGTCAACGCTGACCTGCTCTGGACGACCCAGCGCGAGCCACGCGTCCTTCTCGACCCGGTGCGTCTGCATGAGGTCGTCCACCTCGCCGAGGACCTGCGCGCGGCGGGCGCGAAAAACCGCGAGCTCCTCGAGCAGATCTGGTATCGGCTCAACGACGAGGCTTGGCTCGACAACGCCGGCCTGATGGAAAGCCTCGAGCAGATGGCCCGCGGCCAAGGTCGCCTTCTCAACGCTAATCAACTTGATAGGCCCACAAAGGATGCTTAGTATTCTAAGGTGACCATCCCCGTTTACACGACAGATTTCGCCGACCTCCAAATCGGACGCCTCAGAAACAGGGACCGCGAAGCCTTCGACCGTTTCGTGTCCGACCTCGGCCATCGAGGCTGCATCGCCCCGGGATACCGCCTGACCGGACCGGAGCCGGTCAACGCCATCTGCGTCAAGCACCTCGTCGGCCCACTGCGGGCCATCGTCGGATTCAAGACCTCATCCGAGGCATGGATCGTCCTGGTTGGGCCGCATGCCAGGGACCGCCCGGAAATCGACGTTTATACGCTCCTCTACGAGCTGGCCGGTGTGCGGCCACCCGACGATGAGAAGCGGACCAAGCCTCCCTGTTGTGACGCCGGCACGGGGCTGCCGGTGGAGCTGGGGGATTTGGTGGAACAGCTCGTGGCGAGGGCGCGGGGTCTCGCCAGGGGTCGCCGATAGTCTGTGGGCATGGCGCGCGGAGTGTATGTGACCAGCCTGGAGCCGGGCGGGGGCAAATCGGCGATCGCACTGGGGCTGGCCGAGGTGCTCAGCCGCAGGGTGCGCCGGCTGGGGGTGTTCCGGCCGCTGGTGCGGGAGAAGCCCGACCCGGTGGTGGAGCTGCTGCGCGGGCGCTATGGGATGGCCGGCGCGGGTGGGACGGCGTATCAGCGGGCGTCGGAGCTGATCGGCGCGCACCGGACCGACGATCTCGTGGGCGAGATCCTGGACGCATACTACGATCTCGAGCGCGAGTGCGACGCCGTCATCATTGTGGGCACCGATTATGGGCACGATGTCGCCGGGCGGGCCGAGGCGGGGCTGCCCGATGAGGTGGCGCTCAACCTGCGGCTGGCCAGCGACCTGGGCGCGGCCGTGCTCCCCGTGGTCAACGGGCACAACCGGACCGCGGCGGAGGTGACCGATGCCGTGCGCGCGGCCTACTACGCGTGCGAAAGCCTGCCCGTGCTCGCGCTCATCGCCAACCGGGTGAACGCGTCCGTGAGCGTTTCCGGACTGCCCGTGCCGGCCTACGTGATCCCCCACCTGCCCGCGATCGCGGCGCCGACGGTGAAGGAGGTGGCGACCGCGCTCGGCGCGACGCCCGTGCACGGTGCGACGACGGCCGCCATGGCGCGCGATGTGGTCGACGCGATAGTGGGCGCCGCTCAGGTGCCGACGTTCCTGGAAAACCTGCGGGACAACTGTCTTGTCGTGACCCCCGGGGATCGGTCGGATCTGATTGTGGCGTCGGTCGCGGCGCATCACACCGGGCAGGCCGCGATTTCGGGGCTGCTGCTCACCCTCGGGCTCGAGCCCGACCCGCGCGTCATCTCGCTGGTCGGGCGCTTCCGGGTGGAGCTGCCGATTTTCATGGTGTCGCGCGACTCCTACGATACCGTCGCCGCACTGTCCGGTTTGGAAGGTCGGCTGCGCGCCGACAATCCGCGCAAAATGAGTGCGACGCTTGGGCTTTTTGAGTCGCATGTGGACACTGCCGAGCTGGCCACTCGGCTCGATCTGGCGCGCTCGGATCGCGTGACGCCGCTGATGTTCGAATATGAGCTGATCGAACGCGCCCGATCCGACCGGCGCCACATCGTGCTCCCGGAGGGCGAAGAGGAACGCATCCTGCGCGCGGCCGAATCCCTTACCCGGCGCGGAGTATGCGACCTCACGCTGCTGGGCGACCGCGAGCGGATCGCGCTGCGGGCGCGCGAGCTCGGCCTCGACCTCGATGCGGTGCGGGTCGTGGACCCGCACGAGATGCAGCGGTGGCGCAACGAGTTCGCCGGAGAATACGCGCGGTTGCGCGCCCACAAAGGCATGACCCGCGATCTGGCATACGATTTGATGACCGACGTCAACTACTTCGGCACCATGATGGTGCACACCGGCCGCGCCGACGCGATGGTTTCGGGCGCGGTGCACCCGACGGCCGACACGATCCGGCCAGCCTTTGAAATCATCAAGACTTTTCCTGGTACGGGCATAGCCTCAAGCATTTTCTTCATGTGCCTGCCGGATCACGTGCTGGTCTACGGCGACTGCGCGATCAATCCCGACCCGGATCCGGAGCAGCTGGCCGACATCGCGATTTCGTCGGCCGAGACGGCGGCGCGGTTTGGCGTGCAGCCGCGCGTCGCGATGCTGTCCTATTCGACCGGTGCGAGTGGACAGGGCGCCGATGTGGACAAGGTGGCCATCGCCACGAAGCTCGTGCGCGAACGCCGGCCCGATCTGCCCGTGGAGGGGCCCATCCAATACGACGCGGCGGTGGACGCGAGCGTGGCGGCCGCGAAGCTGCCGGGCAACAGCGAGGTGGCCGGGCGCGCGACGGTGCTCATCTTCCCGGACCTCAACACGGGCAACAACACCTACAAGGCGGTGCAGCGGTCGGCGGGCGCGGTCGCCATCGGGCCGGTGATGCAGGGGTTGCGCAAGCCCATCAACGACCTGTCCCGTGGAGCGACCGTGCGCGACATCATCTCGACGGTCGCCATCACGGCAATCCAATCCCAAGTCGATTAGCGGAGGCGCTCCTCCTCCTCGAGCTCCTCGGTGAGCCGCTCGAACGCCTGCTCGCCCTGCGCCGCCATCTGGTCGACCTCCTGCTCGGAGAACTCCTGATAGCGCCGCATCCCGGCCTCGAACGGCGCCGCGATGCCCCGCTCGAACGTGCCCGTGAACGCCGCCTCGCGCAGCGACACCCGGCCGTTGAGGATGTCGTCGATCTGGCGGCGGAAGTCGGGGTCTTCGCTCTTGTCGCGCAACACCTTGAGCGAATCCCGGAGGTGGCGGGAGACCGCCTTGTCGCCCCGGGCGACATCCATCATCGGCTCGTTTTTCGGGTCGCCAGGTTGGCCGGCGTTGCCTTGTTGCTCTGCCATGGATCAGACCCCTGGGTGGTCGTAGGAGGTGTTGGGCAGCGGCTGCAGCTTGAGGCCCTCCAGCGCGCCAAGGTATCCCGCGCACAGGCCGACGAGCAGCTGCACAGCGTTCCACGCGTAGCCGTGCATTTCGATGGCCGTGAGCCACACCTGGACGGCCCGGTAGGCGGTGGCGGCCGCCGCGATCCCGCCCGCGATGCCGCCGACGATGGTCCAGCTGGAGGCCGCGGCCGCGGCGAGCTCGATGCCCAGCGCGATCAGCAGATCGGTGAGGGTTTCCAACGTGCTCTTGATGCCGTCTGCCATCTCCAGCACACCGGCCGTCATCGTCTCGAACTGGCTGCCGATGTCCTTGAGCGGCGCCACCTGGTCGCGCAACAGCTTCTCGAGGTTGTCGAAATAGGTCTTGGCGTTGGTGGCCGCGTTGCCCGACCAGTTTTCGGCGAAGAGCGGGCCCGTCTTGTCCTTGAGCGAGTCGGCGTAGGTCGTGTTGAACTCGGCCAGGTTTTTCAGCGCACCGCCGGCCTTTGCCGCGGCCGTCCAGTCGCCGGCGAGCTGCTCGCCCGCCCACTCCCAGGGGTTGGTGCCGCACACCATTTTTGCCGCCTCGCCCAGCCAGTAGGAGGGGCTCAGGTATTGGTCGAAGCCGATGAAGTTGTTGACCGTCGAGAGCACATGCTCGTCGTTGGGCTCGGTGAGCGTGGATACGGGCTCGGCAGCCATCTCGATCCTTCCTTACCGGTAGGTGCCGTCGAGCCGCTCGGCCGAGGCCTCGTCCGTGGTGCGATAGAACTCGGCGGCCTTGCCCAGCTCGGTCCCCGACTTCTGCGCCACCTCGGACAGATGCATGTAGTTGGATTTCAAGGCGTTGCGCACGGTCTCGGCCGTCTCGACGACGGTGAAGAACATGCGGCCCTTGTCATATCCGATCCCGAGATGCTTTTCCACATAGCGCACGGCCTCGTCGGCGTCGTCGCTCAAGCCGCTGGTATGCGTGGCGAATGCCTTGATGCGCGCGTGTTCGGCCTCGAACGCCATTGCGCCTCCCCTAACGCTCGGTGATAAGAACGGTTAGGTTAGCAGAGTCCCGAGAAATGGTCATGATGATGGGTAGGCACCACTGGTGAACATCTCCGTCAACTTTGCCGAGCTAGCGACCGCTGTTCTGCCGGATGTCTGCGCACGGCACGGGTCTGCGGCCGCCTCACGGCAGGAGCTCGTGCTCACTGTGCGTAAGAAGGATCGAGACAATCCGTTGATCTTCAACACCAACGCGGGCGGCATGGCCGGCCGCGCGGCGGAGCAGTTGCTGCAGAGCGCCGTGCGCCGGCCCGACTGGCCGCTGTGCGAGCGCTGCGCGTCCCAGCGCAGCACGGGCATGGTCCTGGCCAAGACGTTCGGCGTGGCCGGGGTGGTCCTGCTCGCCGCGGCCGTCATCGTGGCCATCGCCTCCGGACCGGGCGCGCTCGCCGGCATCCTGTTTGCCGCCGGCCTGCTGAGCTTCCCGGCCGCACTCGTGCTCGGCCTGCGCAGCCGGGTCGCGGCCATCGCCCGCGCCACGCTCTCCCAGGACCGCGTGGACATCGTCATCCACCACCCGAGCGAGGCGTTCGAGCGGCAATGGTTGGCGCGCAACTAGAGTCACGAGGTGTGCGGGTTCTGGTATTGAACTGCGGTTCGTCATCGGTGAAGTGGCGGCTCTACGACGGCTCCGATCCGCTGGACGGCGGGCTGGTCGAGCGGGTGGCCGACCACGGCACGGCTTTGCGGGAGCTGCTGTCCACGGTGGACACGAGCGGGCTCGGCGCGGTCGGGCATCGGATGGTCCACGGCGGGCTGCGGTTCACGGCGCCCACCCTCATCGACGACTCGGTCATCGAACAGGTGACGGAGCTGATTCCGTTGGCTCCGTTGCACAATCCGCCCAACCTGGCGGGCGTGCGGGAGGCGCGCCGGCTGCTGCCGGGCGTGCCGCAGGTGGCGGTGTTCGACACCGCGTTCCATCGCACCATCCCGCCCGCCCACGCGACCTACGCCATCGACTCCGATGTCGCGGCGCGGCATGGCATCGCGCGCTATGGATTTCACGGCACGTCACACGCCTATGTCTCGCGCCGCACGGCCGAATTCCTGGGCCTGACCGACCCGCACGTCATCACGCTGCACCTGGGCAACGGCGCGAGCGTGTGCGCGGTCAAGGGCGGGCGCAGCTTCGCCACGAGCATGGGGCTCACGCCGCTGGAAGGGCTCGTGATGGGCACCCGAAGCGGCGACATCGATCCGGCGGTCATCTTCCACCTGCATCGCGTGGCCGGGATGTCCATTGACGACATCGACGAGCTGCTCAACTCGCGCAGCGGGCTGCGGGGGCTGTGCGGCGACAACGACATGCGCGAGGTGATCCGGCGGCGGGAGGCGGGCGACGAGCGCGCGATCCTCGCCTTCGACGTCTACTGCGCGCGTGTGAAGTCCTATGTGGGCGCCTATTCTGCGCTGCTCGGGCGGGTCGATGCCATCGCCTTCACGGCCGGGGTGGGCGAAAATGCGTCTGTGGTGCGGGCCGCGTGCCTTTCCGGCTTGGAGCGGCATGGCATTGTGGTCGACCCGTCGTTGAACGGCTCGCCGGGTATCAAAGAAAAGATTATCTCTTCAAAGGAATCGGCGGTCGCGGTGTGCGTCATCCCCACCGATGAGGAGCGCGAGATAGCCCACCAGACCGCGGAACTCATTGCGGCGCAAGGGTCGCAAACACAATAATGTTGTCGGTATAGTCTTCCATCGCGTGATTGAAGCGGCCGCCGCACGTGACGAGACGCAGCGTGGGATTGGCGGTCTGGCTGTAGACGCGCGCGGTCGGGAAGGCAGACTTCGCAAACTGTTCCACAGAGTCCACTTTGAACACGGCCTTGCCGCCATCCGCCCGCGCCACCTCGATCCGCGCGCCCGGCTTGACCCGCCGCAGCTCGAAAAACACGGCAGGCTCCGATTTGGAGTCCACGTGCCCCAAAATCACCGCCGCGCCGGTCTCTCCCGGCGTCGGCCCCTCGCGAAACCAGGCGGCATTCTTGGCCCGCTCATAGGACGGCGTCTGGACGGTCCCATTGGGCGCCAGGCCAATTTGGTCGATCTCTGCATTTATCCAGACCGATTTGATGAGAATATGTCTTGGTACGGAAGGAGCCATCCCGGGCACGACAGCGTCCACGCTGACCACCGGCGATGGCGGGGCAGCCGTCACGGTCGTCACGGCCGCCGGAGGGGGCGAGGGCACCGACGGCAGCACGTCCAGTGAGTGCGCCTCGGGCGCGCGCATGATCTGCACCACGGCCCAGGCGCTGAGCACGATCGGGACCATCCAGAGGGATGGTCCGGGCACGCGCAACACGTCCCTAAATCTACTCAAATCATCGCCCGCAGGCACCTCACGCGTATCGTGTTGGCGTGGAGATTTCGCCCGCGGCCAGGGCCGTTATCGAGTCGGGACGGCTGGCGCATCTGGTGACGGTCAACGCGGACGGCAGTCCACACGTGACGATCGTGTGGGTCGGGCTCGACGCGGGCGAGGACGGCGACGAGATCGTGGTCGGCAAGCTGATGGTGGACCAGAAGGTGCGCAACATCCGGCGCGACCCGCGCGTGTCGCTGTCGATCGAGGCCGAGGGGCAGCAATACGGCATGCAGTATTACCTCGTGGCCGAGGGCACGGCCCGGATCACCGAGGGCGGCGCGCCGGCCCTGCTGCACGATCTGGCCCAGCGCTACATCGGCCCGGGCACGGACTTCCCGCCCATGCCCAACCCGCCCGCAGGCTTCATCATCCGCATCACGCCCACGCGGGTGCGCGGAAACGGCCCCTGGGCACAGTCCTAACTCAAGTGATCCAGCACGATTTTGCCGAAGGCGTCGCCGCGGGCGAGGTGTTCGAAGGCGTCGCGCGCCTCGGTGAAGCCGTAGACGCCGTCGACGATCGGCCGGATGTCGTGCGCCACGACGAAGTCGAGCAGCGACGCGAGCTCGTCTCGCGTGCCCATCGTGGACCCGACGACCTCCAGCTGCAGGAAGAAGATGCGCCGCAGGTCCAGCTCCGCCAGATGCCCCGACGTCGCGCCGGAGACGACGATCCGCCCGCCCGGCTTCGCGCTCTTCACCGAGTGGTCGATGGTCGCCGCGCCCACGGTCTCGATGACGACGTCGACCCGCTCGGGCAGTCGCGCGCCCGGCTCGAGCGCGGTCGCGCCCAGTGCGGCGACCCGCTCCCGCTTGTCTTGCGAGCGGCTTGTCGCGTAGACGCGCGCCCCGAGCGCCCGCGCCAGCACGACCGCGGCCGTCGCCACGCCGCCCCCCGCGCCCTGCACGAGCACGCTGCCGTCCGCGGAAGGCACGCGGCCTCGCGTGGTGAGCATGCGCCAAGCCGTGAGCCACGCAGTGGGCAGGCACGCCGCGTCGGTCCACGACAGCCCGGCGGGCTTGGGGACGCAGTTGCGCGCGGGCACGGCCACCAGGTCGGCCAGCGTGCCCGGGTGCTTCTCCGACAAAAGGGTCCGGCGAGGGTCGAGTGTCTCATCGGCCAGCGCCGGATCGGCGATCACCGCGTGCACGACGACCTCGTTGCCGTCGGCGTCGACCCCGGCCGCGTCGCACCCGAGGATCATCGGCAGCTGCTCGCTTGCCAGGCCCACCCCGCGCAGCGACCACAGGTCGTGGTGGTTCAGCGCGCTCGCCTTGACCGAAACGGTGGTCCACCCGTCGGGTATGTCCACGTCCAAGTCCCCTATGACCAGGCCTGATAGCGGGTCGGACGGGTTGAGCGAGGAGGCGTAGATCGCGCGCATGGACCCGACGCTAACCTATTCGCGCGCGATCCACAGGTCTGTACGATCGCTGCGTCGCCGGCTGCTTGCTGTGCGCAGCCGGTGGCAAGAAAACATTGCCGTTTGATTGTTCTTCGCCATCTATCTTCCTCCGCACACACCCAAGTCAAACTGACCTTGGCAGTCTCTGCCTGGTGAAGGCTGCTGCAATGCGTGTGGCGATCATCACCGAGTCCTATGCGCCCGACGTCAACGGTGTCGCCAACTCGGTCGTGCGAGTGGCGCAGCACCTAGTGGCGCGAGGGCATGAGCCGCTTGTCATCGCGCCGCGGCCCAGGCGCCACAAAACGAGCGCACCGGCCGACTATCCCGTGCTGCGCCTGCCCTCCCTGCCCATGCCTGGCTACCCCAACGTGCGCCTGGCCCTGCCGAGCAAACGTATCCGCGAGGCTCTCCTCGAGTACCAACCCGACATAGTCCACCTGGCGAGCCCGTTCGTGCTGGGCGCGTGGGGCTCGACCGCGGCCGCCGAGCTGGGCCTGCCCATGGTGGCCGTGTACCAGACCGACGTCCCCGGCTACGCCGCCGTCTACGGCATCGGCCTCACCGAGCGCCTCGCCTGGAACTGGATCGCCAAGCTGCACGGCCGGGCCACGATGACCCTCGCCCCCTCCACGGCCACAGCGAGCCAGCTGCGCGAACACGCCGTCACCGGCATCTCGCACTGGGGCCGCGGCGTCGACCCGACCCTGTTCCATCCGCGCCGCCGCAACGCCGCGCTGCGCGCCGAACTCGCGCCCAACGGCGAGGTGGTCGTGGGCTATGTGGGACGCCTGGCCAAGGAGAAGCGCGTCGACGACCTGTGCGAGGCCGCCCGTCTGCCGGGTGTGCGCGTCGTCGTGGTCGGTGACGGGCCCACTCGCGCCAAGGTGGCCCGTTCGCTGCCCGGCGCCACCTTTCTCGGCACGCGCGGCGGGCGCGACCTGGCCCGCATCTATGCCAGCCTGGACGTCTTCGTGCACACGGGGCCGCATGAGACGTTCTGCCAGACCGTGCAGGAGGCGATGGCCAGCGGCGTGCCGGTCATCGCCCCGGCCGCGGGCGGCCCGCTCGACCTGATCCGCCCGGGCGAGACCGGCCTGCTCGTCCCGCCCGGCGAACCGGCCGCGCTGGCCCACGCCGTGTCCACTTTGGCCGATGACCGGGAGCTGCGCGAACGCATGGGCATCGCCGCACGCGTCGCGGTGGCCGACCGTTCGTGGGCGACGCTCGGCGACGAACTCATCGGGCACTACCGCGCGGTGCTCGGCATACCGGCACCCACGGCGATGGAGCTGGTCCCGTGAGGATCGTGCGGCTGGCCAACTTCGTGACCCCGACCTCGGGCGGCCTGCGTACCGCGCTGCGCCGGCTCGGCGAGGGTTACGCCGCGGCAGGGCACGAGCCGGTGCTCGTCATCCCGGGACCGTCCTATTCGGACAGCACCACACCGCAGGGCCGGATCATCGTGCTGCCCGGCCCGCTCGTGCCGGGCCTCGGCGGCTATCGCGTGCTGCTCGACCGCAAAGCCCTGCGCCGCCTCCTCTTCCAGCTGCGCCCCGACCGGCTCGAGGTGTCCGACCGCACGACGCTGCGCTGGACCGGCGCGTGGGCACGGCGGCACCGCGTGCCTTCCGTGATGGTCTCGCACGAGAGCCTCGCTGGCCTGCTGCGCGTCGCGCGCCTGCCCAAAGCGCTCGCGAGCCCGCTCAATCGCGCCACCGCCCGCGCCTACGACCGGATCGTGTGCACCACCGAGTGGGCCGCGCGGGAGTTCGCGACGAACGTGTCGCTCGTGCCCCTCGGCGTGGATCTCGACTTCTTCCAGCCCGTCTCGGCCGACCGCGACGGGCTCACCCTCGTCTGCTGCACCCGGCTTTCGGTCGAGAAGCGCCCGCAGCGCGCCCTCATCACGCTCAGATCGCTGCTGTCCCAAGGGATCCCGGCTCGCCTCGTGATCGCCGGCGACGGGCCCCTCCGTGCGCATCTGCAAAAGCAGGCCCAGGGCCTGCCCGTCACCTTCACCGGCTGGATCTCCGACCGCGCCCAACTGGCCCATCTGCTTGCCGGCGCCGACATCGCGCTCGCGCCCGGCCCGATCGAGACGTTCGGCCTCGCCGCGCTCGAGGCGCTCGCGAGCGGGACCCCGGTCGTAGCGAGCGCCTCCAGCGCGCTGCCCGGCGTCATCGGGGACGCGGGCGCGTCCGTCGCGGGCGAGGACCTCTCCCCCGGTGTGCTCGCACTGCTCGCGCTGCCCGAGGATGTCAGGCGCAAGGCTGCCCGCGCCCGCGCCGAACAGTTTGGCTGGGACGCCGCGGTGCAGGGCTTCCTCGCCGTACACGAGGAGATCGGTGATGCGCGTCGCGGCCCTCGGTGACTCGATCACGCTCGGCATCGGCGACCCCGCGCAGGCCGGAGGCTGGCGCGGCTGGGCGGCCCTGTTATCGGAGTCTTTGGAGCACAACGATTTCCGCAACTTCGCCACCGCGGGCGCGGTCTCGCGTACGGTCGCCACCGACCAGCTGCCGCAGGCGCTGCGCTGGCACCCGCACCTGGCGACCGTCCTCGTGGGCGTCAACGACTCGCTGCGCGGCGCGTTTGACATCACGGCCATCGGCGGCCACCTGCACCGCACGCTGAGCGAGCTGCGCGACGCCGGCACGACGCCGGTCACCGCGTGCCTGCCGGAGCCGGGGCGCATGCTTGGCCTGCCGCGGCCGCTGGCCAGACCGCTGGACCGGCGCATCCGCGCGATCAACGAGATCGTGCATGAGCTCAGCGCGCAGCACGACACCGTGCACGCCCACGTCGCCGCGCACCCGCTCGTGTTTGACCGTCGCATGTGGAGCATCGACCGGCTGCACCCCAACGAGCGCGGCCACCGTCTGCTGGCCCGGCTGTGTTGCGACGCGCTGGCCGAACGCGGCTGGCCCATGCGGCACCCGCCCAGCCTTGAGCCCACGAGCACACCGCCGAGCCGGGCCGCTCAGATCGCGTGGATGGCGACCAAGGGCACCCGCTGGGTGCTCAGGCGCTCAACCGATCTCCTACCCCAGCTGATGCTGCTAGCCGTATCTGAGTGGCGGCATGCGCGCCACGGACTGGAGGGGCATCTGGATAGAAGAATGGGCCAGGATATTCAGGCAGCGCTAGCGGCACTGGCACGGTCGCCGGAGCAGCGGACGGCACCAGGAACAGCAGCGCCAGGCTGATCAGCACATACATGTTGCTGCCGAGGAAGCCGACAGGCCCCGAATACCAGTGCATGAACGCCCAGACGATGCCGACGCTCAGCATGAAGTAGCTGAACATGCAGAACCTCACCGTGCGGCGGGCGGCCCGGTCGATCGCCATGAACGGCAGCGCCCGATCGACGACCAGCACCATGGCGGGGATCGCCCAGACCAGGTGGTGCACCCACGTGACCGGGCTGATCAGGCACGCGACCACGCCGGTGAGCGCGAAGCCGGTGCGCATGTCAACGCTGCGGATTTTGCGCGCCCACACCACCATGATGGCCAGGACGAGCGCGATCCACAGCGTGCGGCTCGGTGTGCTCGGCATGAGCCGGGCGACCATGCCCATCACGGACTGATTGGACACGTAGTCCAGCGCTCCGACCCGGCTGGTCTCCCACAGCAGCTCGGTGAAGTAGGCGCGCGACGCGTCGGGCATCGCCACGGCGGCCGCGAGCGTGGCGCCGACCGCGGTGGCCGAGGCGACCCCGGCCATGCGCCACCGGCCCGTCACGAGCAGGTAGATGATGAAGATGGCCGGGGTGAGCTTGATCGCGGCGGCCAGGCCGATGCCCACGCCCGCGTAGCGGTGCTCGCGTGCCGCCAGGAGCAGGTCGACGTACACCAAAGCCATTAAAAGCAGGTTGATCTGGCCGAAGCTGAACGTGTCGCGCACCGGCCCGAACGTGGCGAACAGCAGCACCACGACGGCTGCGGCGAACGCGCGGTCTCTCTCGCTGTCCCAGCCCATCCGCCGGAAGGTCGGCGCGAGCAGGACGAACAGCAGGAACGCCGACGCTGCGACGGACATCACAAAATTGACAGCTATCGCTCCATGCCAGGACACGAACGCCATGGGCAGCATGCACAATGCCGCAAACGGCGGATAGGTGTAGCCATAGGTGCTGGCCACGCGCACATAGTCGTAGATCGACCCGTGCTCGTGGATCCAGTAGTTGATCGCGCCCCAGTAGACGCCCACGTCGAACCAGCCCCGGTGCCCGGGGGCGAACGTGATCCCGAGTGCGATCGCCACCGCGATGGCGCCAAGCACCCGCCACCGCTGCGGCACTCGCTGCACAAGCTCCTTCACAGCGTCACCGTCACCAATCCCAACCCGTTGGGCAACAAAATAAAGGTGAGCCCCGTGCTCACCGCCGCCGCCCAGTAGCGCACCCTGCCCGTGGGAGCCGACGCCGCGAGCGGCACGAGGCCCCACAGCGCATACCACGGACGGGTCGCCGGACCGAGCATACCGACGGCCGCAAGGCCGAGCCCCAGCGCATAGACCTCACCGAGCCGCCGGCGGTGCCACCATGCGGCGATGCAGATCGCCACCGTGGCAACCAGTCCCACCGAGATCCAGAAAACCATCGCCATCTGGCTGCCGAACGCGCGCCCGATGGCCGTCGTCAGCGACCACGCCTGCGGCGCCGCCGAGGTGTGCAGCGCACCGATCCAGCCGTAGCCGATCCCGGTCGCTTCCGTGACCACCACGGCCGTCAGCACCGCGATCGCTCCCACACGCACCGTCTTGTGCCACATCGACCCGACCACGGCAAGCCCGAGGATCGCCGGAGCCTTCACCAGTGCCGCCAGCGTGATGAGCACGGTCGCGAGCACGTATCGCTGTCTAAACGCGACGGTCAGCCCGACGCCGAGCAGGCCCATCATCAGTGCCTCGTTGTGCGCGCCGGCCACCAGGTGCAGCATGACCAGGGGGTTGAGCGCGCCCAGCCACATCGCCTCGGCCGGGTCGACGCCGCAGTGCCGGGCGAGCGCGGGCAGGCACGCCACCAGGGCGGCAAGGCCCACGAGCGCCGTCACACGCATGCCGATCAGACCGGTGACAAGGTCGGCGCTCGCCGCGTCCACGACACCCATAACGGCGGCCGCGACGCTCAGAAACGCCGGGCCGTAGGGCGCGGGCGTGTGCTGCCAGACGTCGGGCACCTCCGCGGCCAGCTGACCCCCCAAACGCGACACTCCGTGTTGATATACATCAATATGTGTGAGCACCATGGTTCCCTGCGCGACATAGCTGTAAACATCACGACTGAATAACGGGGGGCACACGACGAGCGGGGCTGCCCATAACGCACAGGTATACAGAAGCTCCCGCCGGCTCGCCATCTGAATTTCGCGGCCCAGCCACCACCAGGCCACGCACAGCAGGACCAAGCCCAGGTAGGAAATGAGCAGGCCCGGCACCACAAATGGCCGCCAGTCCCGCGCACCCAACCACCGGCCTCCCGTCGCGATCGGCAACGCTCCGGCAGCGAGGCCACCGGCGGCGATCGCGACCGAGCCCGCAAGCCCCACCAGCCGCGCTCCAATCACGCACGCACGCTGCCAGTCGTTCATGTCCGCCAGGTGTATGGAGGGTTTCGCATGGCCGCCAGCATCGTCTTGGCCCTGCTGTCGGCGTTCCTGTTCGCCGCCGCGGGCGGCCTGCAGCACCTCGCCACCCGGTCGATCGCGGTGCGCCGAGGGGAGCGGCGCGGCTGGCTTCCCGTGCTGGGCCTGCTCTCGCGGATCCTGACCGACCGCGTGTGGCTGCTCGGGCTGCTGTGCAACGTGCTCGGGTTCTTCACGCACTCGGCGGCGCTGCATCTCGGATCGATAACAATCGTGCAGGCTCTGCTCTGCGTGCAGTTGATATTCGCCCTGCCATTTGCCAGGAAGGTGTTGGTGCGTGACTGGCTCGGCACGCTCGCGGTCTGCGCGGGCATCGCCACGCTCATCCTGGCGCGCGGATCGGTGCCGCAAACCCTTGACCGGATTGGGCTCGTGCCTATCGTCTGCGTAACCGCCATGTCACTGATGGCATTGCTCGTGGCGATCGGGCGCGGGTTCGCCCGCACCGTGATGGTCGGCACGGCCGCGGGCGTGGGCTTCAGCTCGTCCGCCGTGCAGATCGTGGTCGTGACCGATCGCCTGCTGAGCCGTGGGCCCGTGGCCTTGCTGGCGGATTGGCACGTTTACGGCCTCGCCCTGTCCGGCCTCGTCGCCGCGATCCTGGTGCAGGACGCGTTCGCCAGCGGCTCGTTCCCGGCCGCGATGACCGCGATGATCATTGCCGATCCGATCGCGAGCTGGGTGTGGGGCACCGTGCTGTTCGACGAGATACCGCCCGCGACGCCCATGGCCATCGCCCGGCTCGTACTCTCGGGCGCGCTCATCTCGGCCGGTGTGGCGACCCTTGCGCACTCGCCGACCATCCGCTTCGATGCAACCCGCGAGGAGGCGCCCGCGTATACGGCGTGAACCCTTGGGAGGCCGAATGACATGGGAGTCGAACTTCGCCGACTACTTCGCGGTCCGCGCCGCGCCGCTGCGCCGCCTGGCATACGCCATGTCCGGCGACTGGCACCTGGCTGATGACCTGGTCCAGCACACGTTTCTCCAGGTGTACCGGCATTGGCGGCGGATCGACAAAGCCCGGCTCGACCCCTACACACGCAAGATCCTGGTGAACGCGCTGTTGTCACACCGGCGGCGGTTCCGTCGGGAGAAGGTGGTGCCCGATCCGCCGGACGGTGTCGTGCCTGGGCCGGAGGCGGGCGAGGACGCCGTATTGCGGGCGGCGCTCGACGAGCTGCCGCCCAAGCAGCGCGCGCTGATCGTGCTGCGCTACCTGGAGGACATCTCGGTGGCCGAGGCCGCTGGACTGCTGGGCATAGCCGAGGGAACGGTCAAGAGCCAGACCGCGCGCGGGCTGGAGAAGTTGCGGGTTGCCCTGGGCAGCCCCGGGTTGCGGGAGCGCATCAATGGATGAAGACCTCGACATCAAACAGGCACTGACCAGGCATGTGACCGTGCAGGAGCCGCCGTTCGCGCTCACCGCCGAGGCGCTGCTCGCGGCCGGGCGCAGGCGGGAGCGGTGGCGCGCGGGCATCACCTACGGCGCGGGCTCGGTGGCCACCGTGGTGACCATCACTGGTGCCCTGACCCTGATGGGCCCGGGCGGCGGCAACACCGTGGCGTCCACAGTGGACGACGTGTGCGGGCTGCCGCTCGCGGTCGGCTGGCAGCCAGAACCGTCGAGCCCACCGCAAAAGACGCGGGCAACCCCGTGGCCGACCGCGAGCGCCACCATGAGACCAACCAGCACGTCCGGCCCGTGGCCCACCGCCAGCCCCACCGCCGAACCAACCAGCACGTCCGGCCCGTGGCCGACCACCAGCCCCACCGCCGAACCAACCGGCACAACCGGCCCGTGGCCCACCGCCAGCCCCACCACAAGACCAACCGACCCATGGCCGACCGCGAGCCCCGGGCCGACGGGACCCCCGAGAATTGGGGCCACGACGTGCTTCCTGGCCAACGAGATCCGTTCGCTGCTTCCGGAGGCGAAATACGCACGCTCGTTTGACATGCCGCCTTTGGCGCTCCGCCAAACCGGCGGTGGGAGATACCTCGCTGAAGGGATCATTGTGGGGAAGGACACCTCAACAAAGATTCTCTTCAATATTTCGCCGCAGCTGGAGCCCCCGCCGAGTGAGTCCTACGGCTGGAACGTGCGCACCGAGGGCGACAAGGTCATCCGGAGCCTGGACTCCGGCGGCCTGATCCAGGTCGAGGTCTACACCGGGCGCACCTATGTCTTCCTGACCGCGAGCGGCCCGGTGCTCACCGTTGCCCAACTGGAGCGGCTGGCCCTCGCGCCCGGCCTCGAGCTACTCCGCTGATCCACGCGGCGCGGGTCCTGATCTGCCCCGAACCGTCAGATCAGGACCCGCTCGTCTCATTCTCGGGCAACGCGCCCGTGGTGCGCAGGATGAGCCGCGCCACGAGATCCGGATCGTCGCTCATCGGCACGTGACCACATCCGTGCAGCAACTGGTGCGTCGCGTCCGGCATCCGCTCACGGGCGCGGTCGAGCTGGTGTGCCGGGAAGATGCGGTCCCGCTCCCCCCAGCCCACGCTGATGGGGACCGTTGGGGAGCCCTGGAACGCGTAGGTGCGCGCGGCCTTCGCGGCCGCCCGGAAGCCCTTGCCCCGGCGCAGCGCGAGCGCGTCCTCGTAGGCCCGCCGCGCGTCGAGGTTGCGCGGCTGCGCGAGCAGCGGCACGTAGCACAGCGACTTGATGGCTCCCACGCGCAACCCGTACTTCATCACCGGGCCGGGCAGGAAGGCGTTGAACCGCAGCGCGTGCAGGATGCCCAGCGCGCGCCGGCGCTCGGCGTCGGTGAAGAAGCCGCCCGGCGACAGCGCGGTGGCCGACGACACCAGGCCGGCCGCGGCGAGTTCGAGCGCGATCGCGCCGCCGAGGCTGTTGCCCGCCACGTGCGGCCGGTCCAGGCCCTCGCCGCGGAAGTACTTCTCGATCATGTCGACCACCGCCGGCATGTTCGCCGGCATGCCGCCCGCGGGCACGGGTGAGCGCCCAAACCCGGGCAGGTCGATGGCGATGACGCTGTGGTGCTCGGCGAGCCGGTCGAGTATCGGCTCCCAGGCCTGCCAGCGGTGCCCGATGCCGTGGATGAGCACGAGGGGATCGCCGCTGCCGCGGCGCTCTGCGTTAACCAACACTGTGACTCCCAAAGGATCGGCCGACGGCGCGGACCTCCGCCTCCATCTGGTCTATGAGCACACCCTGCTTGGTCCCGCGCTTGACGATGGCCTCGCCCAGTCCGGATAGGACGATCGAGCGCATGGCTTGGGCGAGCCCGATCGCACGCGGCACGTATACCTTCCGCTTGCGCTTCTCGATCGCGTTGAGCAGCGCGTGCGCGCACTGCTCAACGGTCAGCTCCCGCGACATGGGCCAGGGCAGCTTCTTGCGCGCGTCGCGGTAGCTCGGCAGGTCGGCCTTGAAGCCGCGCACCAGATCCGTGTCGATCCAGATCGGGTGCGCCGTCCCCACCTGCACACCGTGATGGGCCACTTCGAGCCGCAGCACGTTGCCGAACTGCTCGACGCCCGCCTTTGACGCGCAATAGGCGGCCATGCCGGGCAGCGCGCTGAACGCGGCCGCGCTCGACACCAGCAGCGCGTATCCGCGACTCTTGATGAGGTGCGGCAGGGCCGCGCTGACCGTGCGGATCACGCCGTTGAGGTTGACGTCGACCGTGCGGACGAGGGCGTCGACCGGGCCGGTGTTGACAGTGCCGATGTTGGCGATGCCCGCGTTGGCCACGACCACGTCGACGCCGCCGAACCGCTCCACAGTGGACGCGACGGCCAGATCCAGCGCGGCCTGGTCGGTGACGTCGCACTCGCACCAGTGCGCGTCCAGTTGCGCCGCAAGCTCTTTGAGCAGATCGGGCTCGAGCCCGGCGAGCGCGACCTTGGCGCCCTTGGCGACCGCGGCCCGCGCGACGCAGGCGCCTATGCCGCGGGCGGCGCCGGTGATGAGTATCGTCTTGCCTCGCAGAGATGAGATCGTCACGGCGTGCTCCCACTCCTTTGATAGTCGTCCGGGCGAAACCGGCTCAGGCGCAGCCGGAAGGTCGTGGCAAAGCCGGGCCACAGTGTCGAGTTGCGCCCGGTGGAGTCCAGATACCAGCTCTTGCAGCCGCCGGTGGCCCAGACCGTCCCGGCCATCTTGCGGTCGACCCGTGCGCTGTCGCGCCGCTGTGCCTCGGCGAGCGGCTCGATGGCCTCGATGCCGTTGCGGCGCATGTGTGCCAGCGCCTTGAGCACCTGCTTGAGCTGGCTCTCGAGCATGAGCACGACCGAGGTGTGGCCGAGGCCGGTGTTGGGCCCGAGGAGGAGGAACAGGTTGGGGAAGCCCGCCACGGTGGTGCCGAGGTAGGCGCGCATCGTCGGATCCCATGCCTGCGCGAGCGTGCGGCCGTCGCGGCCCCGGACGCGGTCTTTGATCGGGGTATCGGTCACGCTGAAACCCGTACCAAATATGATGATCTCGGTCTTATGAAATGTCCCGTCCTCGGTCACTATCCCGTTTGGACGGATCTCGGTGATCGGGCTCGTGACGAGGTCCACATTGGACCTCGTGACCGCCGGCAGGAAGTCGTTGGAGATGAGCACCCGCTTGCAGCCCATGACATATCGGGGCAGCAGCTTGTCGCGCAGCGCGGGGTCGGCGACCTGGCGGCGCAGGTGGCGCTCGGCCAATCGCTGGCCAAACCGGTTGACGGCCGGGTGCATGAAGCCGATGCCCATCGATTCGCGCGCCCAGTAGCCGATCGTGCGCACCAGCCGCTGCGCGCCCGGCACCCGGCGATAGATGGCGTGCTCGAGCCGGGTGATCCGGCGGCTGAAACGCGGCACAATCCAGGCCGGCGTGCGCTGAAAGAGCCGCAGCCTTCCCGCGATGGGCTGGATCTCCGGCACAAACTGGATCGCCGACGCGCCCGTGCCGATCACCGCCACCTCGCGCCCGGTCAGATCGAGGTCGTGCCGCCATCGGGCCGAGTGAAACGTCTCGCCCGCGAAGCCGGCCAGCCCGGGAATGTCCGGAATGGACGGCTCAGACAGCGGTCCAGCTGCGGAGATGAGCACCCGGGCGCGCCATCGGCCGCGCGAGGTGGTCACCACCCACCGCCGCGCCGCCTCGTCCCAGGCCGCCTCCTCGACGGCGTGCCCGAGCCGCAAATGGGCCTCCAGGCCAAACCTTTTCACGCATTTTTGCAGGTACGCCCAGATCTCGCGCTGGCCGGAAAACGTGTCGGTCCACTCGGGGTTGAGCGCGAACGAGAACGAATACAGATGGGATGGCACGTCGCAGGCGCAGCCGGGGTAGCTGTTGTCGCGCCACGTCCCACCGATCCCATCCGCCCTCTCGAAGATCAGAAAGTCGGCAAAGCCCTTCTGCCGCAACCGGATCGCCGCCCCGAGCCCACCAAACCCGGAACCGATGATGGCGATGTCGATATCGTCCACTACCCAGTGGTAACACTTATTAGAATTCTCGTCAATAACGAGCCCGACACTTCTTCAAAACCCTTTAAGACCTCTTATTTACCTCGGTCCGCGATACTCGTCCGCCGTTGCTCCCGCGGAGGCCCGGTCGCGCCCTGGGGGCGCTTCCTGCGAGGTCCGTGGGTGGTTTTGCGCGAGGTGGGGGCGGTTTCCTGACGAT
>JBIOYB010000682.1:0-3428 GCA_044869915.1 Allorhizocola sp. | reverse complement strand
GCACGTCTCGCCAGAGGTCTACGACGTGGTGTGTGCCGGCCGTGTGACCGTCTCGATGGTGGGCTGTCGCGGGACCAGGCGTGGGGCAACGATTGTCGCCAGACCGGCCCCGACCAGGATCGCCCCGGCCAGGAACGGGAAGGCGTCGGAGTGTGAATATCCGGCGAACGCCACAAGGAACCTGCCGGCGAGGAGCCCAGCGAACACTTGCACATAGCCTATGGGAATCGCCGCGATCAGTGCACCGAGCAGGATGAGCATCCACAAGCCGACCGACCTGGCCGATCCGCCTGGCCGCGTGAACCAGGCCGTGACCACGGCCAGGGGAAGGCCCGCGATCGCGAAGCTGGGCCACACGAACGGCAGCGTGGCGCCGAGCGCGGCCAGCACCGCGATTACCGTGACCCAGATCCAGTTCGTCCGGCCGTGCACAGCCGAGGCGCACAGCAGCGCGGCGAAGGCCAGCAGTCCGATCGCCACGATCGAGGCGACCCAGAACTGCTCGGGCAGGCCTTTGGCAGACTCCCGGTCGGAGGCGAAGCCCACGTGCATCGTGATTGCCGGGGCGCAGAACGCGGCGAACACCGCGAACCCGGCCAGTGCACGCCGCACCGCAGTCGCATCGGTAGCCAGGTTGCGTCCCAGTCGCCACGCCGTATACACGACGATCACACCGAGCCCGAAGGCGAGCACTGCGGCCGGCGTGCTGGTGGCGTCGAGGGCATCGAACAACGAGTCGATGCCCCACAGCATGCCGCCGGTCAGCAGCGCGGGCAGGAGGACGGCCCCGCGCCCGGCGATGGCCAGGACCAGACCGGTGACCACGATCAGGATCGCGGTCTGCCGGATCTCATGCGCCCAGAGATGGTTTTTGCCCTTGCCGTCGTTGGTCCCGGCCGCCGCCGCGGTCAGCACGATCAGCGCATAGGTCCACAGGGTCAGCCCGGCGCCGACGACAACCCATCCGCGCCATCCGGGCCGCGGATGGATGGCCCGCGCCGACATGAGTGCTCTGGTGCTCACCGGCGCGGGTCGCGGCGTCGCCACGCGTGCCGCGAACGCGTAGCCCAGCACGAACGCCGACGCGAAAACGCAGGTACGCACCGGGTCGAGGGCGGCATACACAACAGCCCCAGCTTCGACGACGCCCTGGCCGACCTGTTCGAAGTAGATACCGGAGTCTTTCAAATCGAACAGTGCCACCGGGAACCACAGCGGGGCGGATCCGGGACTGACTGCGTTTTCGCGTGCCGAGGACAAGACGGCTATGATGGCGGCCACGTCGAGTGTTACGAGCGTGCCCAGCGCCGCGATCAGCCATCCGTGCCGGACGCTGACCGCCACGGGCGCGATGACGGTGAAACATATAGCCCAAAAGGTGTACGCCACAATGTCATCGCTCACAGGCAACCCGGTGCCAGACCGGGGATCGGTCAGGCCGCCGGCCCGCTGCAGCGCGCTGACCACCACGGCCGCGCCGATCACGAAGGCTGGGGCCACCACCGCCGATCCGGCCCGGCTCAACCGCCCTCGATGTGCCCACTGCACATGCCTGCGCATGCCCGCCCGCCGTCCGATCCCGAACATCGCCACTGCCGTAACAGCAATGACGGCAACGGATATCGTGTTGCCCGGCCAGTTGAATGTCGGGGACGGCTGTTCCGGCCTGCCCAGCACGGTTTGTATGATGATGAGGGTCGCGAACGGGACGACTAGCAAGCCCATCGCCACACACAGCAGGCCGTAGCCAAACAGTGCAAGCAGCGGCTGCAGCCCGCGCCCGAACGCTGGCACGGTCTCACGCCAGCCGATCGGCACACCGTCCTCGTTGACCGGTGGGGACAGCGCAAGGCTGCACGCAAACCGCAGCCGCCCCCATCGACCCAGTTGATGCATCTCGGCAGCCCATTCCCGTGCCCGCTCTTCACGCATCGACTCGGGCCAGCGCTGCGCCGCAACCCTCAGCAGCAATTCCGCCAACGCCCTCATACGGTACGCGGCTTCCGCGTGCGCGAGCTGTCTGCTTTGGACAGTCGTTGGTAGAGCGCGGCCAACTCCGTACGGGCCGCCTGCACACCGTCGGGCGTGAGCCGGTAGTAGCGGCGCGCCGGACGGCCCTCGGCCACAGGGTCGAGATCCTCCCATTCGGCGACCACCCATCCGGCGCGCTTCAGGCGCGCCAGGATGGGATACAGGGTGCCGCTGGGCAGCCCGGTGTCGCCGATCAGATCCAGCCCATAGCGATCCTGTGCCGGATCGTCGACCAGCGCCGCGAGCACCTTCACCACAGCCGTCGTGATGCGCACATCCCCAACCATGGCCGGAACCCTACATAGGGGTCCACCTTGCCGTCCAGATTCGCGTTCAGTATATCCCCCGTGACGGTGACATCCATGCCCGTAATATCGTCAACTGTCATCCTCCACGGCGATATGCAAGCCAGGCCCCACGAGCAACATATGCTGTGCCAACCGATCTCGGCACCGCTGAAGTCGTGCACGTCTCGGATGAAGTCGGGCACGAGCCGAGCCGCCATGACAGGCCATGACAGGCCATGACAGGCCATCGGAGTATTCCGTCTCGATCTGCCGCCAGACATCCCGGGCACGCGTGCGTGGGCAGCTACCTGGACCCGGCGGTGACCACGCCGTCGATATCGAGCAACCGTACGGGCGCCGGCATCCCGCTCCTTGCATCACCGACGGCCGACCAAATCAGACAACCATCCAACGGCGAGTAGATAACTGCCGCCAAGATCGCGAAGTTGAGCCACTGTCTCATTGGGGGGTCCACCTCCGGGCAGTTGCCGGGTCGGTAGTGGGCGCCGGTCAACCCTGGTCAGGTGCGCAGTGCCCGGTCCAGCCGATCGATGCAGTCGGTCCACGGTCGCGCAGTGACGACCGGAATCCGGCATCGTGTGGCCCGCTGGGCCAACTGTGCGCCGACCTGGGTGCTCACCTGTGCACGGTAACGCTGTTCACCGTTGCCCGGCTCCCGCGCCCGGTAGTTGTCGACCAGGCGCTCAACGTCCAGCTCGTCCAGTACCACAGCCCGCACCGCGTCGCCGAACGCCGCCTGCAGTTCGGGAACCAGATAGTCGCCTTCCAGCACAACCCGGGTCGCCGACTCGACATGATCAGCGATCACCGCCTCGAACGCGGGCCGCACGGCGTCGGCAACGGCCTGATGCAGTTTGGCGATTTCGGCCGGCGCCCACGACCGCGCACCTGGATGCCGGTCCCAATAGTGCAGGTGCGGCTGCTGCTCATAGGTGGTCATCGCCTTGACCGCGGCCACCAGATCGTCGGTGGCGGCCCACCGCGCCGCATACCCCTGTCTTTCGCACATGGGATTGAGCGGTGTGTGTTACGGCCAGCGGGGTTGGGTGGGGTCGACGTGGAGGAGGTCCAGGAGTTGGGCCTGTAGCC
>JBIOYB010000681.1:0-7462 GCA_044869915.1 Allorhizocola sp. | reverse complement strand
CCCGGTCGCGCCCTGCGGATCGCCCTCAAGGGCGATCTGCCCGCGACTTGCTTTAGCAGGAGCAAGCATTGCAGCGGATCGCCGGCGGCGTTTTCCTGCCGCGATCTTGAAAGCACGCTCTTCGCTTTCAAGATCGCAAGGGAAGACGCCGCCTTCAAGGGCGATCTGCCCGCGACTTGCTTTAGCAGGAGCAAGCATTACAGCGGCCTTTCCTGCCAGGTCCGTGTGTGGCTTTGCGCGGGGTGGGGCCAGCCATATCCCCGAAAAGGCGCAGATCTTGCGGCATGGCTCAGGCGGGCCGCCAGGTCGTGACGCGGACCGCGGCTATTGTGCGCATCGCGCGGCCCTCAACGCGGCCGTGGAAGGCGTTGGGGCCCATGGCGACGATCTGTGCGGCCTGCGCCGCGTCGAGGTCCAGTGTCCATTCCAGACGGTCTTCCGTGGTGAGCTCGAAATCGTCGAGGGTCTGCGCCAGACGCTCCTCTTTGGACGGATCGACGTCGAGCAGCCCGAACGCGGAGCGCAGCTCGATCAGGTGGTGCGGCAAGGGTGTGGCCACGATGAGACGATCCCGCACGATCCGGCGCATCTCGGGCCCGTTGCGCGGGGCGAACACGTTGAGGATCACGTCGACGCTCGCATCGGCGAGGGGAACCCTGCCCCACGTGTCGGCGAGGACCGCGCCCACGCGCTCAGCGACCTTGGCGGCCCGTCTCAGGGCCGGCTTGCTGACGTCGAAGACGATGCCCTGGGCGCCGCCGCGCAGCACGTGTGACAGGTGGTATCCGGTGCCCCCGCCGAGGTCGACGAGGAGCCGTGCCGAAGTTGGCACAAATTGTGCCAACTTCTCCGTGAGCGGGGCAAACAGCGGCAGCACCGCCTCGCGCGCCTCGACCATCGCCGCAGTATCCCCCTCGGGAAGCCTGCGCCCGGCTCCCAGATGGACATAACCCTGCCGTGCCACGTCGAAGCTGTGTCCGCTCTCACAGACCATCGGCCTGACGAACGGCGCGGCGCAAACGGGACACCGCAGCGCGGCGATCATCTCGGTCGTGAGCACACCGATATCTTCGACCAGTGACACCTGCATATGACGACATAGTGCGCGCGCCCAAGGCCCTGCTTCACGACCACCTCGACGGCGGGCTCCGCCCGGCGACCATCATCGAGCTCGCCGCCGACGTCAACCATGCCCTGCCCTCGCGCGACCCGGAGGAGCTCGGGCGCTGGTTTGTGGCCGCCGCCGACTCGGGTTCGCTGGAGCGCTATCTGGAGACATTCGCGCACACGGTCGCCGTGATGCAGACCGAGCAGGCGCTGCGCCGGGTCGCCGCCGAGTGCGCGATCGACCTGGCCGCCGACGGTGTGGTCTACGCCGAGGTGCGCTTCGCGCCCGAACAGCACCTGACCGCCGGTTTGACGTTGGCGCAAGTGGTGGAGGCCGTCCTGGCCGGATTTTTGGAGGGGACGGAAAGGGCGGCGCTGGATGGGTACCAGATAAGGATTGGCACTTTATTGACGGCGATGCGGCACGCGGCCCGCTCGATGGAGATCGCTGAGCTGGCCGTCGCCTTCCGCGATGTCGGCGTGGTGGGCTTCGACATCGCCGGCGCGGAGGCCGGCTTCCCGCCCACCCGGCATCTCGACGCCTTTGAATATCTGCAGCGGGAAAACTACCACTTCACGATCCACGCGGGTGAGGCGTTCGGCCTGCCGTCGATCTGGCAGGCGATCCAGTGGTGTGGCGCCGATCGGCTCGGCCACGGGGTGCGCATCGTCGACGACATCGGCCCCGACGGCAGGCTCGGGCGGCTGGCGGCGTATGTGCGGGACAAGCGGATCCCGCTGGAGCTGTGCCCGTCGTCCAATGTGCAGACCGGCGCGGCGCCCTCGATCGCCCGGCATCCCATCAAGCTGCTGCGTGACCTGCGCTTCCGGGTCACGGTCAACACCGACAACCGGCTGATGAGCGGGACGTCGATGTCGCGCGAGATGGGCCTGCTGGTCGAGGCGTTCGGCTGGGGCTGGGCCGAGCTGCAGTGGTTCACCATCAACGCGATGAAGAGCGCCTTCATCCCGTTCGATCAGCGATTGGCCATCATCAATGACGTGATAAAGCCGGCATACGCAAAGTTGATATGATCTTGCGGGCGGTCATCGGGCGGCAACCTTTTTGGACCTGGCCCTGCAGGATGTCGTGATCCTTCCGCCACAGGCGAATCCCCCGCTTTATCAGCATGAGCGGGGGTTTGCGGTGCTCGCGCAGGTCACGGACGAGGCGCCGGAGGAAGTTGACCGCGCCGGGCCGCTTCACCGCGATCGCGTCCGCGAGCACCCCCGCCTCGGCGCAGGCCGAAACGATTTCGGCGGCGAAGATGCCCTCGGCGATGAATAAGGCCGAACGGTCTAGGTGAAAGGGCCGATCGGCCACCCGTAAGCTCCGCGCGATATCGTAGACCGGCACATCGGCCCGGCCCGAGGCCGCCAACTCCACGATCACGGCCATGGCGGCATCCACATCCCAGGATTCGGGCGACTCCCAATCGATATGTCCATGGGCCTGTGGCAGGGTAGGGTCTGTGCCGTCTTTATAGAAATCGTCGAGGCACAGTACGGGTAGCCCGGTTCGCCGAGCTATATATGTCTTGCCCGAACCCGAAGGTCCGGCAAGGAGAACCACCCGGGCCGTCTGCACGACCAAGAGCATGGCATTGCGCCAGCTTTAGTGATTGAGGCAGCCTGGGCTTTCCACTCACGCCCCCCGCGTGATGGAATCTCGGGGTCTGACCTTTGCAAGGCCGGATGATGTGCGGTGCCCTGCGCAACAAGAGAGTGCGCGTGGACCCCCGGGCACCGAAGGAAGGCGGTGACGTGAACAAGCGGCCAGGCAATATTGCCGGAAAGAGCCACCCGCGGCGTGGCTTCCTTTCGCGTCTCGGGCGGCCTTTTGGGCGGCTGCAGGACATGCCGATCTGGGCCAAGCTGGGTTTGATCATGATCCCGCCGATCCTGGCCACCTTGGTCATCGGGTTCAACGGATTGCTGGACAATCTCGATACGGTCACCAACGCGGATCGCACCCGTGTCTTGTCTCAGCTGGTGAAGGAGTCCGGCACGCTCGTCGACCACTTGCAAAACGAGCGCGCCGCCGCAGTGATGTATCTCGCCGCCAACAATGCCGAGGCGCGCAAGGGGCCGCAGACCGCCTTCGCCGAGGCCAACAAGTTGGTCGACGACGCCCGCCAGCCCTACACGCAGCAGCGCAGCGCCCTGCTCGACGTCGACGCCGACATGCGCGATCTGTTGCGCCGCATCGACGACGGCCTGGGTGGGCTGACCGGCGTGCGATCACAGGTGCTCGACTCCAAGATCACCATTGCCGACCTGAGCACGCGATATCACGTGCTCGTCGCCGAGCTGCTCGAGATCCGCGAGCGCGCCGCCCAGATCGCCGGCAGCACCGAGCTCGGTGACGGCCTGCGCGCGGCGGCGGCCGTCTCGCAATACAAGGAATACCTGTCCGAGCAGCGGATCGTCGTGCACCAGGTGTTCAGCCAGGGCGCGATGAGCCCCTTCCTCAACACCAGCTTCATCGCCACCGAGACGGGCCTGCAGCAGGCGCTCGAGCAGTTCAAGTCGGTGGCCCCAGACATTGATATTGACTTATACAATGGGACGGTGACCGGGCCCGACCTCCGGAAGGCCGAAAACTTCCGGGGCCAGGTGGCATCCGTGCCGGTCGGCGAGAGCATCCGGGCGTTCAGCGCGACCGAGTGGGACGTGGCGTTGCGAGACCACGCCGCCCTCGTCCGCAAGGTCGAAGCCCAGCTCGACGACAAGGTCGAGCAGACCGCGAGCGCCCTGCGCGACGCCGTCACCTCCCGCATCCTCGTGCAGCTCGCACTCGTGATCGGCATGCTGTTCATCGCCGTGCTGTCGGCGTGGTTGGTCGCCCGGTCGATGGCCCGCTCGCTGCGCGAGCTGCGCCACGGCGCGCTCAACATCGCCCAGTTCGGGCTGCCACAGGCCGTGGCCCGGCTGCGCGACCCGGCGCTGTCGTCGCAGATGTCGCCCGTGCAAATGGCCAACCAGATCGCCGAGCCGCTGCCGGTCCGGAGCAAAGACGAGTTCGGGCAGGTGGCCGAGGCGTTCAACGCGGTGCACCTCGAGGCCGTGCGCACCGCCGCCGAGCAGGCGCAGCTGCGCTCCTCGGTCGCCACCATGTTCGTCAACCTCGCCCGCCGCTCGCAGATCCTGGTCGACCGGCTGATCGGCCACCTCGACCGGCTCGAGCGCGGTGAGGAAGACCCCGACCGGCTCGCCGAGCTGGAACAGCTCGACCACCTGGCCACCCGGATGCGCCGCAACGACGAAAACCTGCTGGTGCTCGCGGGCGCCGACTCCACCCGTGTGCAGCGCGAGCCCGCGGCCCTGCTCGACGTGCTGCGCGCCGCACAGTCCGAAGTGGAGCACTACACGCGGATCGAGTTCGGCATCGTCGACCGCGACATCGAGGTCGCCGCGCACGCGGTCAACGACCTGGTGCACCTGATCGCCGAGCTGTTCGACAACGCCACGGCCTTCTCCCCGCCCGACTCGTCGGTCATGGTGGAGGCCCGCCGGGTCGGCGACCGCGCGGTCCTCTACGTGGAGGACAGGGGCATCGGCATGTCGCCGGAGATGCTGGCCGATGTCAACGAGCGGCTCGCCAAACCGCCGATGGTCGACGTGGCCGTGTCCCGGATGATGGGCCTGGTCGTGGTCGCCCGTCTGGCCGCACGCCACGGGGTAAAAGTCGAGCTGCGTTCTTCGAGCGAGCGGGGCATCATTGCGGACGTGACCCTGCCCACCGCGGTGCTGGTGCCGCGCGCCCTCGCGGGCCGGGGTGCCGGGCCGACGCGCGAGTCCGGCATGCCGAGCGCGATCGAGTCGCGCCCGCCGGTGCCCTCGCAACGGCCGCCCTTCGCCGCGCCGCTGGCGCTGGAGAGCAGCAGCAGCCGCATGTTCGAGGCGCCGCCTACGCCGCCTCCCGTGGTCACCCCCCCGCCCTTCACACCGCCTCCGCTGCACACACCGCCGCCCCTGCACACGCCGGCACCCCCGGCGCCCAGCCGCGCGGGGATGCCCGCCTGGTCCGACCTGACCGGCGCCAACAACGCCGGCGCGCCGGTCAACGGGGATCCGCTGCCGCGCCGGCCGGTCACACCGTCCACAGACGACAGTGGCTACTACGGCGCGCAAGTGCCGCGGCAGACGCCACCGCCATCGACCACACCGATCTCGGCCGTGCCGGTCTCCGCCGTCCCGGTCTCCTCACCGCCCACGCCACCGGTGCCGCCGCCCGCGGCCCCGCCGGTGTGGCCGCCCGTGGCCGGAGACGTCCCGCCACAGCGTCCGGTCAGGACGGAGATCCCCTCCATCGTCCCGCAGCACATTCCCTATGCCGACGAGACCATGGAGCTGCCGATCTTCCGCGAGCTCGAGTCCGCGTGGTTCAGCACGCGCCGCTCCGTGCCCGAGGAAGTTGTCGCAACCACTCCCGCTCACCCCACGCCAGACCTTACGATCACCGCACAGTTCGCGACCGTCGACACCAACGGTCATAGCGCGACGCAGGGATCGAAGGATGAGATGGTGACAGCTCAGGCGGGTTGGAGCTCGACCGCGCGATCCGCGGCGGCAAGCGACCCGGTGGTGCCGGCGGCATACCGCCCGTCCTGGCAGACCGCGGCTGACGACGGCTGGGCGGCGGCGGCAACGGCGGCGGCCCGCACGGAGACGACGGATACGACGACACAGGCCGGGCTGCCCCGGCGCACACCGATGGCCCAGCTCGTGCCGGGCGGGGTGGACAAGGGCACGACCAATGTCCAGCGCCGCTCGCCCGAGGGAGTCCGTGGACTGCTCTCCGCCTACCACCGCGGTGTGCAGCGTGGCCGCACCCAGCACAAGGACGATGACGTCAATCCGGACTCGACAGAGACCGGTGGCCAATCTGGCAAGGAGCACGAGGCATGACCACAACGCAGGATCTAGGTTGGCTGCTGGCTAACTTCGCCGACCGGGTGCCAGGTGTAGCCCACGCGGTCGCGGTCTCAGCGGACGGCCTGCTGCTCGCCTCCTCCCGCGAGCTGCCGCGGGACAGGGCGGATCAGCTTGCGGCGATAGCCTCGGGTCTGGTGAGCCTCACCCAGGGTGCTGCCCGCTGTTTCGAGGGCGGGGCCGTGTTGCAGACCGTGGTCGAGATGGACAATGGGTTCCTGTTCCTGATGTCCATTTCGGATGGTTCGTCGTTCGCCGTGCTCGCGTCGCGCAGTTGCGACGTCGGCCAGGTCGGATACGAGATGGCGTTGCTTGTGGACCGGGTCGGGGACGCGCTGACCCCGGCACCGCGCAGCACCGCCGGAGTGTTTGGATAAGACCCCACCCAGGGTTGTGGTGTTGAGAGAGGGGGTGACGGCAGACGATGCCAGATAGGGAGGAGCCGACCGGCGCCTTGGTCCGGCCATATGCCGTTACCCGTGGTCGCACCCGGCCGAGGCTGGAGATCGCGATCGAGGCTTTGGTCGAGACCACCGTGCGCGGGCGTTCGGCCAGCGCTGGAGTGCGTGGCGGACACGGCCGCGAGCACCAGCACATCGCGTCGCTTTGCGACGGCAAGGTGCAGTCGCTCGCCGAGATCGCGGCCAGGATGAAGTTACCGCTTGGAGTTGCGCGGGTACTTATCGCCGACATGGCCGCTGACGGGCTGGTCGCCGTGTACGAACCAACCTCGTTTGACAACAACGACTCGGTTGGCACAGAACTGCTTGAGAGGGTGCTGAGTGGACTTCGGAGGCTCTGACATGTCGCAGCGTCCCGCGACGACGGGACGAGTGACGTCAGCGAAGATAGTCATTGCCGGCGGTTTCGGGGTCGGCAAGACGACGTTGGTTGGCTCCGTCTCGGAGATCACGCCGCTCACCACCGAAGCCATCATGACTTCGGCAGGCGTCGGCGTCGACGACACGCGCCAGATCCCCAACAAGACCACCACCACGGTGGCCATGGACTTCGGGCGCATCTCGATCGACCGCGACCTGATCCTGTACCTGTTCGGCACACCCGGCCAGACCCGTTTCTGGTTCATGTGGGACGAGCTCGTGCGCGGCGCGATCGGCGCTGTCGTGATGGTCGACACCCGCCGCCTGGCCGACTGTTTCGCGGCCATCGACTTCTTCGAGCACCGCAAGCTGCCCTACCTGATCGCCATCAACTGCTTCGACGGAATGCAGTACCACCAGGCCCAGGATGTGCGCGACGCGCTCGCCATCTCCTCGGACGTGCCCGTGGTGAGCTGCGACGCCCGTAACCGTGAGTCGACGAAGAACGTACTCATCTCGCTGGTCGAGTACGTCCTTACGATGCGTCGCTCGCGCGCGGTAGCGCCGGCCTGACAGGCTGCTGAAAGTCCCGCTCTGCC
>JBIOYB010000680.1:0-2545 GCA_044869915.1 Allorhizocola sp. | reverse complement strand
TCCGCTGGATGCTGGGTGGCGCGCCGAAGATCAAGAACGTGTGGGCGACGATGGACACGGTGCTGCACAAGCAGCGCACGCGCGGGGAAGACAACGCCGTCTGCGTGGTGGAGTTCGACAACGGCGTGATCGGCGTGGCCGAAGACTCCTGGGCCAAGCCCGGCGGCATGGACGACCGCATCGAGGTCTATGGAACGACCGGCGTGTCGTTTGCCGATCTGTTTCGCGGCAACTCGGCGCAGACCTACAGCGAGACCGGGTACGGCTATGCCGCCGAGAAGGCTGGATCAACCCAGGGCTGGACGTTTACGATCTTCGAAGAGGTGTTCAACCAGGGCTACCCGCACGAGCTGCAGCACTTCGTCGACTGCGTGCGCCACGACAAGACGCCGCTGGTGACCGGAGACGACGGACGCGCCGTGCTCGAGATGATCTACGCCGCATACGCTTCGGCACGCTCCGGGGCGAAGGTGGCGCTGCCGTTCCACCCGAAGGTGACCAAACCGATCGATCTGTGGAAATAGCGCGTTAGTACGTAGGCCCGAACCTCAGTTCGGGCTTCTGAATTCCTCAATTCCCGGACTGAAGTCCCGGCCTACGTACTACGTTGACGCGGACGTCGGTAGCGCCGACCGCTTCGGCGAGCCGCTCGGCCCATGGCCAGTCCGGACGAGGCCGACAGCAGTACAGATTGAAGGCCGCAAATTGCCGCTCGGGGAATGTGTGGCACGTCAAGTGCGACTCGCTCAGCACCACGACGCCAGTGATGCCGCCCGTGTCGGGGAACTGATGCCAGACGCCGTCGGCGATCGGCCGCAGTCCGAGCTCGCCGATCGCCAGCGCGAAGAGGCCTTGCAGCACGTCGAGCGACTGCAGCGCCGTCCGATCGCAACCGTGGGCGTCGACGATCCACTCGCAGCCTGTTTCGATTTGTCGCACCTTTTCGCTCACCCTTGGTAGTTTACCGCGCGTGCCGCACCACCCCGCGGCCCGGAGACTAATCCCGCAAAGCAGTTGCATCGGCGAGTCGCCTGCCAGTGTTGGAACCAATTCAACGTGGAGATCGCGGAGGACGCCTCTATGAAAGGGCCCTTCGAATCAAGACACACGTCGAGTGAGCGGAGCGCGCCCGGCTCATCGAGCCATCCGGGCGCGCGCAGCGAACGGGGTGTCACCGACCGATCGCGTTTGCTCGCTCACACCTGCTCCGGGCGCCTGACGTCTGCAATGCATCTATCCGAGCACATCACGCGGGACGTGCTCACTCTCAGGTTGGCCCACGTGCGGCACATTCAGAGGTCGACGTCGGCCCGGTGGACCGACATCATGCGTCCTCGCGACACTCCGCACGTGGAGAGGACGTCATGGCTCCGCGGTCTTCGGCCAAGTGCTCACCACCTGGTCGCACAGCACGCGCGCTAACGCCACGCGTGCTTTGTAGAGTCCCTTGCGCACGGCGAGGCGGCGCGCCCAGCGGCCCGTCGCATCCTGCCGCTTGATCGCATGCCGCGCCATTTCGACGAGCGCCCATCGCAGCCAGGGGGACCCGTCCCGCGTAATGCGGCCGTGGTAGACGCGGTCGGCGCTGCTGTCGACCCGCGGCACCAGGCCGGCATAACACGCCAGCGCCGCCCCCCGTGTGAACCGGGCGATATCGCCGATCTCCGCGCGGATCGTCAACGCCATGACCGGCCCGATCCCGACCAGCTCAGTCAGGGCGACCGCGATGGGATCGGTCGTCGAGTGGTGCCGCACCTCGACATCCGCCGCGTGGGCCTCGACATGAATCGCCCGATACAGGCGCTCGAGCCGCCGCAGTGTGCGGTCCGCGTCCGCCGGCAGCTGCGCCGCGGCCAACCACGCCAGTGCACGTGGGCTATACAACCGCGTGCCCGGGGGCTCGCCGGCATCGCTGCGCAGCAGCAGCGCGCGAATCATTTGCGCGACCCGCGTGCGCAACCGCACCAGCTGATGCCGGCCGCGGCACACCTCACGGAGCTGCCGGATCGCCGGCGGCGGAATGTAGATGCTCACGACGCTCTCACGCCGCAGCGCATCGGCCAGCCGGCGGGCATCGAGCCGATCCGTTTTCGCGGCAAACCCGGCTTTCAGCTTCGTCTTGCGCGGATCGACCACACACACCCGCGCCCCCGTCGGCTGCAGCGCGTCGACAAACGCCCACGTCGGGCCACTCGCCTCAACGGCCACCGCCTGCGCCTCACCCACGCCACGGGCGATGAACCGTCCCAGGCCCTCGGCCGTCCGTGGAAACCGACCCTCCCACGTCCGCTCCCCAGTGGCGGTCATCGCACACGCCCGAAAAAACGCCTTGTGTAGATCAACGCCGATGTACTCTTGCGTCATGGGCTGTCCTCCTCTCACAGCCCGGAGCATGCGTGTTTAGAGCGCTCGCATTATCTCCGGCACTGCGAATGGGCGACGGCCCTTTCATTTGATCAGAGACAGCGAGGCGTCGACAAGGACTGCTGGCGACCCGCGGCATTGCCGCGGCAAGGCAGATGTGCCGAACCGTGCTCGATGAAGC
>JBIOYB010000679.1:0-13659 GCA_044869915.1 Allorhizocola sp. | reverse complement strand
CCGCTTACAAGGTTGCGCCGCAAGCGCTGCAGGAACTCGGCGCCGAAACAATCCAACTGCCGTGCAGGTCTCCACAGCTGTCGCAGGTGCCGCGTACGGTTTTGGTTGGCTTACCGCGGCTCGTTTCTATGGCCACTTTGGTGTCAGTCCCGAGGAGGTCGGCATCTCGTTCGGCTGGCTGGCGATTCGTGCCTTCCTTATCGCGCTGGTCAGCCTGGCGCTGTTTCTCGCGACGCGCTTTTTGCTACAAATGGCGGAGCGCTATAAGGCGCCGGTATGGACGGCGAATCGCCGGACAGTCACAGCGACGTTGTTGCTCCTAAGCCTTGGCCTAACCGTTGGGACGGATATTCTCCTCATCAAGCGGGGGTTCGGCTCGTCGTCCGGCGAAATCCTTGTCCTCGCTGTGATTCCCTTATCGGCTGTTGTGCTTATCCTTGCCCTGAGAAAGCGAGCGCAGTCAGCAACGTTGACCGTACGTGGGACATTGGGTGTCTGGCTTCGGGGAGTCGCCGGCGGACTGGCTGGCTTCGTCGTAACCATCCTCGCCATGATGCCGGTGCGCATAGCAGATGACCTAAGCAATTCGGTACGCCGAGGCGAAGCTGCGCGGCTGGTTATCCTGCCTGGTGTTCCTGTACTTCAGATGGAGCGCGCAAGGCTGCTACCAGCCACATATCCACAGCCCAGCCCGCCCAGCGATACACCGTGCGTCGTCAGACTCGGCGGCGGCGGGGGCACGTCCGTTTACTGGGACATAGATCGGCAACAAGTACTACGCATCAGCGACGAGACCGTGATCGCCGCGACGCCCTGCTGAATCATGCCAGTCCAGACTGGGCTCGTCCTTCGCGCCCGCCATGTCGGCGGCCAATGCGTGGCCAGGACGACGCTCGAGACCCGTCACGAGCCGCGCACCTCCTCGCCAACCGTCCTGAGGACGACATCGCGTAACAAGTGCGAATACTCGTTGGTCAAGGCAGACAATCGAAGACGATCCCACGGCTGGAAGCAGTGACTCCGTTGGCACTCCTCTTGCTCTCCACACGGGATAACCCGATATCGAACAGCCAGCGGCAGCAGACCGATCCTATCGGTCGTTCGCAGCCGTCAGCGCTGGGTTGTCGGCGTGGACAACGGACAGCGAGCAAACCGGCCACATAATTCGGCCGCGTAGCCGATGACGTGCCGGTAGGAGCCGGTAATGTTGGCAGCGATCCAGTTGTCCATAGGTTCTGCCTTGTATTTCAGCGAGCAGCGCCTGTTGTTCTTGGCTACCTGGGGCAGCGTTCCGGAGCGCTGGTATTCGTCGTGCAGGGTGTCTGGCCCGGCCGGGTGCAGGCGCTGCGGATTGCGGCTGTCGTCGAGCACGACAAAGCCGGGTACGACTTTTCTGGTCCGGGGCGCGCGAGGCTGCCTGGCGACTTGCACATAGCGCACGCCGTGCTGGCGCATCAAAGGCAGCAGATGGGTTTCCATCAGGCGCACCGTCGTCTGGTACTCGCTGCCCACCATCGCGGTCGGCACGATCAGGTGGTCCAGGGCGAATGTCCGGCTGGCGGGCTCGAGTAGCCAGCGGGCCAACAGCGCGGCGCTGTCTTTGCCCATTCCGCACGAGAAAACGATAGCTGGCATGGCGTTCACCACCGTCCGGGAGCACAGCCGCGCGCCTGGTGATGACCAGCGATGTGGAGAAGAGTGACGGTTCGATTCACGATGCCTCCTATGTGGCGGGGCACCGCGAACGAGCAACCCCGAGATGGGACGCCGATTCGCGGTGCCCCCCAAAGGGGATTGGGAAAAGATGATTGCTGCCAGGCGTTCGCCAGGCGGTTCGAGAAAGAGGCGGAACGTGTTCTGCCCGCATGGCTGCCCGGGTTCATGCATTGACCGGGGTGTTAACCGGAGTGCAGCGGTGTCCCGCCGCGTAGCAGCCCGTGCGATGGCTCTACCCGCCGTGGGTTTTTGCCTTGTGGGACAGCAGGAGTGCCCGGCTAGGCCAGGGCAGAGTTCAGGGCCGCGTTCAACACGGCTGGGTGAACTGCTCCTTCCAGGAGGGCCCTCACCAGGCCAGGGGCGGGTAGCCCGGCTGGGCTGCCACCGCTATTTCCACCGCAATGTTGGCGATTAGGCCGTTGCCCCGGCGCAGCGCGCTAATGGCCAAGAGGACAGCGACCGGGGCGGTCAACGTCTGCGGTGCCCGGCGAACCAGGTCGCCCCACAACTGCTCACCTGCGGTGCTTTCGGTGGCGTGCAGCCAGGCGTAGCGGCAGACAAAGTCGTGGGTCAGCAGGTGAATCAGCCAGGCGGCGTCCTCATCGTTGAGGGTAGTGCCGTTGCTTGCCGTCGCGAGCGCGGCGTCGACGGCGGCGATTCCGGCTGACTGCACCTCGTGGGTCAGCTGATCGGCGTCGGCGACGTGGGCAAAGGCAAGGGCGTATTTCGTGATCGTTCGCTCGGCAGCGTGGAGCATCGTGTCGGTGACCGAAGGGGCGTACCGGGCGGAGATCGTCTCCCGGTCGGCGGCGACATCATGCTGGCCGTTATCGCCTCGGCGGGCTGGGATGATCAGGCCGCCGGGTGCACAGTCGTCGCAGATCAGGCAGTACATCCGGGTTCCGGTCACGCGGTAGGCCAAGGTCAGCAGGTCTTGCCGGCCGGCGTCGAGCGCTGTTGCGGCTGCGGCGAAGGCAGGGCCGATGGCCTCGTCGTCGCCGAAAGCGAGCAAGGCAACGTTGGCTCGCTCTCGCCTGAAGTGTCCGGCGACATGCTGGCAGGCCTCGGCGAGTGCGCCGGGGCCGTCCGGCAGGTCGCCGATGTTAAATGCCTGCACCATCAGCAGTCGTTTGTCGCGGTAGCCGATGAGCACGATGTCGCCAGGTGTGGCGTGGTGGCCGCGCAGCCGTGCCGCCGCACCCGGCAAATCCTCTGGCCTTCTAATCACGTGGATCCTTTTTCTTCTACCGGAATGTGCCCTGGACTAATGCCCCTGGGCAGGCGGGTTTCTGGGCGTGGTGGATTCATGGGGCCGGATGCTGGCGGAGCAGCATGGCTGCAGTGCGTAGCTCGCTGGCGGTGAAGCCGTAGGCGTGCGCGGCGGCGGTGAGCGTGCGCTGGCCAGGTGCTGCGGGACGCAAGCGTCCCGCGGCGATGATGTCGCCGGCGAACGTGCCTGAGCCGATGACCGCGCCGGGCTGGAGGCTGGATGGTCCGGTCAGCCGGTGCGGGTGAATGGCCTCCAGGCGGCTATAGAAGGTGTGCCCGCCGTCGTAGTGGTCCAGCAGACCCAGCCGGGCGCGGACACGGCTGGCCAGCCATGCGGCGGGTTCCGGCCGGCGCTGGGCCCGATACCGGTCCGGGGTCACATCGTCGCGGGACGGGTGGACAGTCCAGTAGGACCGGCGCGGATTCCAATGGCCTTCGGTTACCGTGTACCCGCAGCCGGGTTCGCAGGGTTCACCATCGGCGAGGTCGCCGCCGGTGAAGGTGATGAGCGTGGCGGTGAACCAGACCAGCAGATCCTGGTCGCACAGCTGAGCCGCTTCCGCTGTCGCAGTGGCCTGGTCGGCAGGAGCTGTCATGACGCCTCACCAGGCATGCGGTGCGCTGGGCTTTGTGCCGAGGCCGGCGCAGCGGCGCGTGCTTTGCGCAGCAGCGAGGCCAGCTCGAGGAAGCCTCCGTCGAAGGCCACCTGAGAGATGAACTTTGTTTCGTTGTCGTCGAGTGGGCCCACATCGCCCAGAGCGGCATACACCAGCGCCTTGCAATGGTCGTGCTGGCGGGACGCGGCGGCGTGCCAGTCCACGGCGGAATCGTCGCCGAGGTCGTTGTCGTGAGTGGTCACTAGGTGCACCGTCCGATCTCGTTGGTGAAAGGTGTGGAGGACAAAGGTGAGAGGACTGCCGTGGCCGTCGTGGCGGATTCACCCGCGCCGGGCGGCCGGCTCGCGATCGGCAAGTCCGGCCTAGGGGCAGCCTTGGCCGGGCAAGGGCGGGCCTCTGAGGCGGAGACCTCTCATGGATCTTGAGCGCTGGAGGCGCTCGGCCGCCCCGCAGGCGTGGCGTGCCCGATGTGTCGTAGCTCCCCGAGATGATGGGGAGCATGACGAGCAGCGCCGAGGTCCAGCGCCCCGTCGACGTGCGGGTTCGGCGGCCGACCCAGGCAGACGAGCGCACGACACTGGTCGCTTTCCTGCGCTGGCACCGGCTGACTTTCGAATACAAATGCAGCGGCCTCGGCCCGGCCGATCTTGCCCGGCGGGGGGTCGGCCGTTCGGCGCTCTCGCTGCTGGGGCTGGTGCGTCATCACGCCGAAGGTGAGCGGTTCTGGTTCCGGCAGGTAATGGCCGGGCAGAATCCGCCTCCCCTTTTCTCGCCGGCAGATCCAGACGCCGCGTTCGACGTGGCCGAGGCTGACGCGGACGTCGTGGCGAGTGCCGGGGAGGCGTGGCGGGCCGAGGTCGCCTTTGCGGAAGACTTCGTGGCCGGGGCGCCGGATCTGGATGTGGTGGGACATGAACCCGGCGCCGGGCCGGTTTCGTTGCGGTGGGCGCTGATGCACATGATTGAGGAGTACGCGCGGCACAACGGTCACGCGGATCTGCTGCGGGAACAGATCGATGGCGCCGTTGGTCTCTGACACGCCAACCGTATTGTCGGCCCGCTGCCGCACCCGGCGGGCCATGTAGGTTTGCCGGCGAACGCGGATTCCGAAAGGTAGGTTGCGGCGGCTGCCATGGCGTCAGAAGTCGTGGACACCCATTTTCTGCATGAACCACTGTGGATCTTGAGCATTTTCTGGTGTGGCAACTTTGCCTTGATGCACCTCGAAGTGCAGGTGCGGTCCAGACGAATGTCCAGAGCTGCCAACGACTCCGATGACCTGTCCGGCAACGACTGCGTCACCGGGTTTGAGGCTCACGGGCGCGCCGTCGACCACGGTATGCGGGTGGGTCTGCATGTGGCAGTACCTATGGACAATGCTGTCGGCGGTCAGGACTTCTGTGTACCATCCACAGCCTTTGTGCGACGGCGATCCTGGCTCGTCGCAGGTGGTCTCGACACCGTCGAGGCTGGCGTTGCAACGGACTTTGATGATGACGCCGGGTGCTGCGGCAAGGATCGGGGTGCCCACCGGCGCGGGCAGGTCAACCCCGAGGTGGCCGGGGCGTTCTTGCGTCTTGAAGCCACTGGTGACCCGGTAGCCGGGCAGCGGGTGTGTCCACCCGCAATATCCGCCGCCGCCTGGGATCTCCCACGACCCTTGCGCCAGAACAAAATCGACGATCGCTGTGGCGTCGCCTTCGTGCTTGGCGTAGGCGTTGGGATAGGCCGATTTTTGGACCGCTTGTGCTGCTTGTGTGAGCGGCATCTGCTCCCAGCCGGTGACAGTCAGCAGCTTGTTGTAGAACGCGGTGCTGGCGTAGCGGGGATCCATGATCTGTTCGGGGGTGCCCCATCCTTGGCTGGGACGTTGCTGGAACAGGCCGAGGCTGTCGTGGTCGTTGATGGGGCCGAGGTGGCCGAGGTTGCGCAGGCTGCTTTCCTGCATCGCGGTCGCGACCGCGATGATCAGGCCGCGTCGCGGGATGTGCCGCTGGGCGCCGACGTCGACGATCGTCGCGGCGTGTGACATCTGTTCCCGGTCATAGCTGACTGGCCCTGGGAGTGAACCAGAGGCTGTGGCGGTGGCGAACGGGGTGCAGGTCATGGCGGCGCCGGACAAGCCGATCAGTCCGCCGACACACAGCAGTGCGCTGGCGACGATGGCGATGACGAGAGAAGTGATGGCGCGGGTGGTCATGGCCGGCCGGCCAAAGTGCGCGGGTGCATGGGGTTTCTGCCTTCCGAGACGGGTCTGCCAGGTTCGGCAGGTCACAGGTGGGGACCCGGTCCCCGTCTCGGTGCACCGCGACGTGGGCATACCCGAGCTGCGGGTATGCCCACGTGCGCTGGCGATGTCAGACAGGGAGGGGTTGGTGCGGCGCTTTTCCGTTGGAGCTGGCCAAGGTGGCTAGCTCGTCGTGCGCCATCTGGATGAGGCGCTGTGCCGGTGACAGCGGTGAGTTCAGCAGCCCGGTGACGCCGACTTTGCGGATCCACTGGATGGTCCGCACGTCCATGCCGTACCGGCGGGCCAGGACGTCATTGGAGACCTCGGGTTCGGCGGTCTGGTCGGCGAGGATGCTCGCCCACAGGTCACGCCACTTGGCGTATCCGGCCGGGGTAGCCGGGATGCGCCGCAGCACATCGCTTCCGGGGACTTCCGGTCCGATCACGACCGTTGTCAGCGGCGCCGGCCGTTCGTCAAAGGCGGTTTCTGGCGTGGTGGTGGCCGGTGGTGGTGGGTTGAGGTCTTGGGCGATGGTGGTGGCCCAGTGATCGAGGTTGATCTGTTCGGTGATGCGCTGGGCGAGGGCGTCAAGGTCGATGGTGGCCACGGCGATGTCGGCGCGGATGGGGTCTTGGTGCTGGGCGCGGATAAGGGTTTCGACTCTCTTGGCCAGGGCGGTGTTGCGATTGCGGATGCGGATTTGTTCGCGGGCGGCGGTCAGGGAGCCGTGCAGTCCGAGGCCGTTGGCCAGGGCGAGTTGTCTTGCCATGCGGGTGGTTTCGCGGTCGGTGAGCCATTGCCAGGGGCCGTAGACCGGTGCCGTGGTGGCCAGGAGTCCTTGCGCGCGTAGCGCGTCGCGGCGCCGGGCGCCGGAGTGCAGCAGCCAGATGGTGTAGGCCAGTACGCCGAGGAACCCGAACGCGATGGCGTACTGGGGTGCGTCGAGGTGGCCGGCGATGTTGATGCCGACGGCGACGGCTACGGAGAAGACCGACAGGATGCGCCAGCCGTAGGCGGCTTCGCCGAGCCGGCGGCGGGCGTCGGCGAATGCGGAGGTGACGACACCGGCAAGGTCGATGACGACGGCGAACGGCGCCACAGCGGTGACGCGGATCCAGGTGGGGACGGTTTCTGGCCAGATGGGTGCGGCGGCCATGGCCCAGATCTGGCCGATCGATGAGCCAAGCGCGGCCACGGCGTAGAACCAGTACGCCAAACGCTCCGCAGCGACCTGCGGGTTGAAGTTCGGCTTTGCGATCTTCATCGGGCACCGCCATGCGGTTGGCGCCGGATGTCGCTGTGCTTCATGGGTTCCTCCTGCAAATCTGCAGGCCGGCGCCCTCACGGGACGCCGGCCTGGAAAGGCGGTGGCGTCCCGCGTTGATGCGGGAGCTAGATCGTGGTGGACAAGCTGGCCTGCACGATGTGAGGCAAGCCGGGGCTACAGGGCGTCGAGCACCGCCGAGGCGCGGGTGAGCCAGTCACGCAGTTGTGCGGGGGTGCCGACGACCGCGTAGGCGCTGGCCCACGGATTGCCGATGATCAGAGCATGGCGGCCTTCGGAGGGGAATTCGTCGTCCCACAGCGAGTCCGTGTCATCGGGATAGGCCACCCCGATTTCGGTGTCGGTACCGCCGGTTTCGTATCGCGCGCTCACGGGGAATCTCCTCACGGTTCGGTGGACTTGGGGTTGAGCTGGTTGGTGTGCTGGGGATGCCGGCACGGGATGCGTCGCGGCGCGTCGTGCCGTTAGCAGGCGTGCGTCGCCGTGCGTCGCGGCGCGTCGGCCTGGTCAGCACGGTTGGGATCCGCGTCGGCGGGTGATGGCGCTGCGGCGGGCTGCCAGTAGGTCTTGGCTTGGGCCAGGTTTCCGGGATGGGTGTCTCTGGTGCGGCAGCCGGTGCAGACCCCGACGCTCGGGCCGGTCATGTCATAGGTTCGAGGGTGGTAGCTGGCCCAGGCCGAGCAGTCGCCCAGCACGCCCAGCGGGCTGTTGTCGCCGTCGTCAAAGCTCCACAGCAGCCAGGAGCAGCGCATGCACTGCGCGCGGTAGCGCAGCACCCGGTGGGCTTGCGCCCACGGGTCGCCCCAGATCTGCATGGGCATCGTCACCGCGGCTTCGCCGTTGAGCACGGGGGCACGCACCGCTACGGGTGTCTCGGCACCGGTGTAGCGGCGAAACAGCCACGGTTCGGTGACAGGCTCGGCCAGGGGCCGGATCAACCACATGACGGCGGTCTGTACGCCGAGTCCGGCATCAGCGAACGCGTCGTGCTCGAGAAGGCGGTAGCCGCCGTGCCGGGCGGCGAGGTCGCGCAGCTCGCGATGCCGGCGGTCGCTGCGGAAGCTCAGTCCTGCCGGGACGATGGCGGCCAGCCGGGCGCCGGGCGCCAGCAGGCTCCACGCGAGCAGCACATGGTCGATCCAGATCGACTTGTTGCCGGGCACGGCGAATGGTGGGTTCATCACGCAGGCCGCGAACTGCCGGCCGGTCTGCTGGGCGGCAGCGGCGAAATTCTCGAAGGTGGTGGCCTCGACGGTCACGCCGTGATGGGCCAGGACGCTGACACGGCCGGGGTCGGGTTCGACCGCGGTGACGCTCAGGTCGGGGTTGGTGCCCAAGATGGCGGAGACCAGGGAACCGTCTCCTGCGGAGGGTTCGAGGATGTCCGCGTCGTCGGGCAGGTAGCGCAGGTCAAGGTAGGGGTAGGTGCACAGCTGTTCGGCCAGCACGTCCGGGGTGCGGTAGAAGCCGTCGGCCTGGTACGCGGTCAGCGGCATTTTCGCGTGCTGCAGCGTGGCGTCGAGTAACGCGCGGGGGTCGGTGCCGTCGGGGAAGACGACGGCTTCCAGCCGCGGTATCCATGCGCCGCCCAGGGCGGTGAGGATGTGTTTGACGGTGTCGAACTGGTGCGGCTCGAGTTGCCCTGCCAGGTGTATCTGCTGCCCGGAGATCTGTGTCGCGACCAGCAGGCGGCGGGTGGCGTCGTCCAGCATTCTTGAGCTGTACGCAATGCGGGAGGTCAAGGGAGTTTGCTCCGTCCTGTCCGGACGGGCACCGAGATGTTGCCGTTGCCCGCATCCGGGTCGGCAGTGGATCTGCGGTGCCCGTGCAGCGGGTGATCTGGTTGTCAGTGGTTCGCGGTCGTCAAGGTGTTGTGGTGCTTGCGGTTCAGGTGGCGAATCGGCAGTGGACCGCGACGGTGTGATGCCGGCCGTGGCAGGAGACGGTGCCGAGCACCCGGGTGGTGTCGCCGAGCCTGCGGCGGCAGTCCTGTTCCAGGTCGTCGATGCGTGAGCCGTGCAGCGTTTCGTAGTGGACCAGCTGCTCGGCTTGATCGTCGAAGATCAGGTTGTCGGGGAAGGCTTGCAGCCACAGGCGCAGGTGCAGCCCGAACGCGGCGCCGTGCAGTGGGGTGGCTTTGGCGACTTCGGTGGTCATCAGGCAGATCTCGGCGGCGGTGGCCAGTCGTGTGTTGGCACCCGTGGCGACGCGGTCGAGAAGTTCCCGGGCATGACCGCGGCACACAAACTCGGTGCCGGCTGCCGGGCTTGAGATGCGCAAAGGCAGCAGTGAAAACGCATGGTGCAGTAGATCGGCTTGTTGCGGGTGGCGGCGTGCGGCCAGGGCGATTTCTTCCTCGGCCCAGTCGATGCCGGATGTGATGGTGCTGCTGTTCGTGGTGATCTGGGCGATCAGCGATTGCAGGCTGACCGGATCGGGTTCGTCGGCGGGTGGTTGTGGTGTGCGGGTGGTGGTTGCCGTCATCTCGATGTCCTTGTCGGGATTGGACGGGCATCCCCGCGCGCTGCCGCGTTGCGGGCAGCAGATGTCTGCGGAGCCCGTCAGGCGGTCGGCGTCGTTGCCACTGTTGAGGTTCTGGCTTGACAGTCGCCCGTGATGCGATTGCGGCGCAGGCCAGAACTGCGCACGCCGGGCCGCAGAACATGTGACGGTGTCCGATGTGGACACGAAGGGGTGCGGCTCCTGTCTGCTGTTTGTGGGTGAACAGGGACAGCCGGGTTGCCGCCGGCTGTCGCTGAATCGGGAAGGTGCCGGCGGGACATGACCCGCGGTGCTGTTAGGAGGGTTCGGTGATTCGTTCGACGCCAGCGACGGTCAGCTGCAATCCGGGGCCGGCGGCGATGTGGAACTGGCTGCCGCCGGTGAGGGCGTTGCGCAACTGCCCGAGATCGGCGGTCAGGAGATCGTCAACATCAGGCAAGCTGACGTCGGTAGGTTCAGAATGGCCCTCGATGTCGAAGGTGCCCTCGACGGAGACGGTGACACGCAAACGGGGTTGCGGCAGCGGCGTGAGTTGTGCGGTCAGCAGGGTCTGGGCTTCGCAACGGTCCAGGCGCCCGGCATCGACTAGCCTCGTGAGGAACTGCTGCAGCTCGGCGTCACGCAGGATGCGCTGATTGCGCTCCTCGGCCAGCCGCTGCTCGAGTTCCTGCGCCCGCTGGCACATCCACAGGTAGGTGGCGCGGGTGCCAGCGAAGGCGTCGGTCAGCGTGTTCGCGCGCTCAGCTGGATCGGTGATCAGCTCGGCCGGTGTTTCTGGCTCGTACGGGATGACGATGCCGCCATCACCGATCTCGATGAAGGTTCCGTCTGCACTGCGGCCCAGCACGATGCCGCGCCTGTAGTCGGGCAGCCGGACCGCAGGCAATTGTGTGGGATGCATCCGTTCGGCGATGTCGGACAGGGTAAGGGTTTCTGTCATGCCGTTCCTTTCACCTTGCGAAGCGGTTGCCCGGTCATGGTGTGGCGTGTTCTTCGGCGTACTCCTTGGCGAGCTGGCCGAGGTCGACACCGTGCTCGGCGGCGATGCGGTTGATCGTGTTGGTGATGTGCTGCCCGGCGGCATCGCTTAGGTGGCTGATGCCGCGCAGGGCGGTCACCATCCACCAGTCGTGCTCGTCGTGAACGTCGAGGTAGACCACGCGCGTGGTCACGGCGACGGCAGGGCGATCTGCGTCAGCGGGCCGGCCGTCGATGAACACCACGGTGTCGTCTTTGGCGTAGGGCTCCCGCGAGTAGACGACGACCTCGACGGCCGGTGTGGCGATGAGCCCGGCACGTTCGGCCAGACTTTGCCGAGCCTGCTGCCAGGTCAGGTTGTAGCGCCATTCGCCCGTCTTGACCCCGTCCGGGCACAGGTACAGATGCACGGTGGCGTACGGATGGGTGGGTGTGCCCTGTCCGCAGTCGACGATCGCGAGGTACTCGACCGGGCTGGGTCCGATACCGTTGCGGACGGCGGAGATGACGGGCCAGTGGCCGGCGCCGGCTCGTTCTGGGATGACGTTGGGGATGCTGGTCATCGCTCACCTGCCGGGCTGCGGGGCAGGTCGACGATGTCCATGAGCTGCCACCGCGTGCCGGTCCAGATCTCCCACACCAGCTGGGTCAGGTACGGGTATTTGGCGGCTTCGGACTCGGTCAGCTGCCGGGCCAGGTCGCGCAGGTTGGGTTTGTGGGGCTGGTTCCTGTCCAGCGAGTAGTCGGTGGCCACGACGTGGCCGTCGCCGTCGCGCAGCATGATCAGGGCACGGCCGGCGGCCTCGGCGTCGGTGATCTGCAGATTGGTTTCGTACTCGGTGATCAGCGCCTCTAGCACCTGATCTTCCGGGACCGGCTGGCCGCGCCACCGGCACGCCGCGGCGAATTCGATCAGCTGTGGGAGCCCGAACGTGGCGGTGGCGGGCTCGAATGTGGTCATGCCGCCGCAGCCGGTGTTCTCGATCGTGCCGACCAGCTGCCCGTCCAGGTGCAGCACCGCGGTGTACGCGACCCCTCTGTGCGTCTGCAGGTAGTTGATCGAGGCGACAGTGAGCCGGTCGTGAGGCATCCGTAGCGGCTCATGGGTGGCGTAGACGAATTCCCGGTGCCGGCCGAGTTCGGGGAGCACGCCGGCAATCTGGTCGCAGACGGCCGGGTCGACGGCGATCCAGCACCAGTTGAAGCCCTGCACGCAGTAGCGGCCATCCTCGCCTGGGCTGTGCCGGTCCGCCGCGCCGTCTCCGTGGATGGCGGTCTCGTCGCAGACGAGGTCGTCGCCGTCAAAGCACATCGGCGCGACAGCCTCGTCGACTCGCTGCTGAAGTTCGCGGCCGGTGATGCCGGCGGCGGCCAGCCGTGCCCGTTCGGCCTCACGCATGCGGTTCTGGTCGGCCACGATGGCTTCGGCGACCTCACGGGTGCAGCGGAAAACCGCCCAGCCGTTCCAGTGATCGATCAGGGTGCCGACGAACCCGACGGGGATACGCGGCGGATTGCCGGTCCAGGCCCAGTCGCCGGCGAACACGCCGATGCTGCCCAGTCGCAGCCGGTCAGGGTGCAGGTGGCTCAGATCGGTGGGTGCCTGGCCGCTCGTGTGCTCGCGGCCGTTATCACGAGAACTGCTCAAAATGTTCCTCCTAATAGGACACATGGTTGGGGGTGTGCGGCTGTTGATGTGCCGCGTGTTCACCTGCTGGCCAGCGACTGGGGCCGCTAGCTGATGTGGTCTGCTACAAGCGGGGCCGGCCACAGCACGGCGAGTTCCCGGTTGGCCAGTTCGGCGAGGTAGGTCAGTGCCTCTGGTGCAGCGGGCCGGTCAGAAGACGTGGCGGCCGTTGACGGTGATGTCGAGCAGCACCTGTTCTTGCTTGTGGTCCTGCAGCCATGCCTCGGCCTCGTCGAGATCGACCGAAACACGCAGGCGCCCTTGCTCGGTGACGTATACGAACACCATGACCCCGCCGACCTGCACTGCCGGGTAGGCCACATCGAATGCCGGCCGGTGGAAGGTAGCGGCAAGGTTGGCGCGGGCAGCCGTGGCCGGCGTGTCCTGGTGCCGCTGCCGGTAAGCCGCAGCCCGCCGCGCCCACAGCTCGGGGCCACCGCCGGGCAGCGTGAGACCTTCGTGAGCCGAAGCGTACTGTTCGGCGCGGCCGGCCAACTGGTCGCACCACCCGGCCGCCGCCTCGTAGAGATCAGCGTGGGTCAGCGAATGCAGCGGCGCGCCCTTCTGAGTTTTCGTCCAGCGGCTGCGGTCGTGGACCTCCAGCCGCATACCGTGCCCATCGGGGGCGAAGGCCAAGTCGTATAGGTAGTCGAAGGCGAGTTCACGGGCGCGCATGGGGGTGAGGACCGTGCGGTCAGCGAACGGGATATGTGGCAGCGCGTCACGGCTGCTGGCGTAACGCTGGTAAGCGTCCGCGGTCAGGCCGGTGCCGTTGTCGCAGGCCCAGGTGTAGAAGTCGGCGATCGCCGGGACCGTGAATTGCGGTGCACCGTCACCGGTGTACCGTTGGCTGCGGCCATCGGGACCGTGGAGTGTGAGGACTGCGTGTGCAGTCATGGGCGTGGCCCTGCCTTTCATTGGGAGGTAACGGAAAATGCCCGCAACCGGCTTGGGCGGGGGCGGGCCTGCAGGTAGTGCCCTGCAGCGGCAGCCACGACGACAGCCGGCCACGTATGCGCGGGCGCGGTGAGGTGGAAGTCGCCTCCGCTGTGTTCGGCGTCGGGGTGCAGATAGGACAGTGAGGTCAACGGCTGCTCCCCAGAATCCGCCAGGCCAGGTCGCTGAGCAGTGGCATCGGCAGGCCGAGCAGGTGCCGGCGCTGCAAGGCGTCGGCGCTGTCGTGCACGGCCAGGATGGCCGCCGCGGTCTCTGGGCTGACTAGGGTCCTCTGCAGCCGGTGGCTGTCGGTGCTGGCGGCGATGTACCGCAACCTGTCCAGTAGTTCCTCGGTGATCACGGTGGGTGGCCCGCCGAAACGTGGCAGGTCCGGCACGGCGACGTCGGCGGTGGCGATACGGATTGCGTCCGTGGTCCG